>JBLFZA010000200.1:0-8168 GCA_047610025.1 Bradymonadia bacterium
ACGGCCGGCGAAGCGGACGTGCTGGGCGCCGTACACCAGCGAGGCCTCCTTCAGTGCGTCGATAGCGACGTCCGCGGGCAATGTGGTGTCGCTCGGTTCGTGGCCGACGAGGTAGAACGAGAGGTTTGGCAGCGCGTCCCGGACTTCACGCACCTGGGGACTCCGTCGCCAGGAGCGCAGCTTCCGCCTCGGCTGCCTTCTCGGGGCTCGGCACCCAGGCGCCGCGCCACCGCTCTCGCTTCGCCTGTGCGCCGCTAGCCCTTCCTGCGTCGGTCCAGAATGGTCGACCAAAAGCCGCTAAACAGGTGTTGCACTGCGGAGCGTTCCAGCCGCTAAGGTCCCCCGATTTGAGGAGCTCCAGTCGACGTTCCTGAGCAAGTCGAATGACCGCAAACATGCGAATCTGCGCCTGCAAGAGGGAGACTTCCCCAATCTTGCCAATGTGGTCTTCCGCGTCCGGTGGGCTCGGGACGCCCGCGTGTTTCGCGCAGAAGCGTACCTGTCCATCGGGTTCGACGTACAGGGCTGCCGCCTCAAAGGGCGCGCACATCACGAAGCGCTGCCGCGACGGGACACCAGGGGAGATCGGGACTTGAAGCTTGAGACGCGACGCCAGCCGTTCGATTTCATCTCGGGCTTCCAGCATTCGCTCGGCCGAGACGAAGAGCGACGGGTCGAGCAGGGTTCCGGTCGCCTGTGTTCCTTCGAAGCGCAGGCCCGTAACGCCCATTCGAGCTGCCTGAACGCAGAACCCTTCAACGTCGTCGATGTTTCGGCGGTTGAGCGTGAGCTGGATCCAAACCGGAATCCCTCGTTCACGAGCAACCGCGACGGCTTCGATGACGGCGTCGTGGCTGCCAGCGCCACGGATTAAATCGTGAGTCTCCGGAGTCGCGCCATCCATGCTGATGTAGATGGCATCGCACTCACGCGCATGGTCCCCGAGGCTGTCGAGGACCTTGCGAAGTCGAATGCCGTTCGTGACCATCGACCACTTCATGCCCTCAGCGACGGCCATCGCCACAAACTCCGAGAACTTCGGATGCAGCGTCGGTTCGCCACCGGTGAACGAGGCGATCTCCGTCTTCATCACCGCCCGCGACTCAGAGAGCGCGGTTTGAGCGATCTCTAGCGACATGTCCGTCGACTTCTGAGCCGGGTCGCGGAGACAGTGATCGCAGTTCAGCTGACAGCGATCAGTGACGTGGAGAGTGATACGCTCGAATGCCATAGTGTGTTCCAAGCTAGCGCGACACTAACGGCCGCTGGGCTAGCCTACGGCGCTGGCGTTCGCCCCGCAAGCGGAGGAGACACCACGGCAGCCCCCTCACTCACCGTCGGTGTGTCCGTGAGTCGGCGTAGCACGGTGCCCGCGCGATCCACGATCACGAGATCGGCGACACGTACACCACTCGGTTGTTCGAAGCTCCGCGAGCAGACTAACGCGTCGACGTTGATCGGCGCGCAACCCGAGTCCCCGTCTCCTGCGACCAATTCTACTTCCGCGAGGGTCAGTGGAACACCCTCCCGGGGCTGAATGTAGACCGTCCGCCCAGCGGCCGCGCTGAAGGCATAGAGGCCGCCGCGGTCGTCTGGCACGAAGCGACCGGAGAGACGTAGACCGTCCGTAACCAATAGGAGTGACCCCTCGCGAAGGATAGCGAGGTCTCCCGTTCCCCCGCCGAACCCGCCGGCAGTTTCTCCGGTTACGACGATGACCGAGCCGTCGCTGAGTTGTGTGGGAGCCCCGACGTAGCGATCGGTGTTCGTCTCACGATAGCGCTCTGTGGCCGCGCTGCCGTCTAGCGACAGCTCCAAGATGACGCGGTCTCCGTTGGCGCTGCCGGCTGCTAGGATCGTACCCGCAGCTGTCCAGCTCGGTTGCCGCAGGAGTGTCACACCGTCCCCGTTCGCCACGCTGCCGAGTAGCGTTCCGTCCACCGTGATGATTCGCAGCCCGTCAAAGGTCGCGTCCGCGAAGACGACCGCCAGGCGCCCGTCCGTCGAAAACGCAGGATCCGTCGCGAGCTGTGTTGGGCCTTCGCCGGCGACAGTGCGCGAGGCTCCTCCCACGATCGGAACAACAGCCACCTGTGGGAGCCCCGCGCTCTCTACGAATGCGACGGAGAGGTCCGGCGGGTCGCACGCTAGCACGCATACCGGGTCATCGCAGTCGATGAGCCCGTCGCCATCGTCGTCGACGCCGTTCTCACAGAGCTCCGGTTCAGCCGTGTCGGGTACGACGTCGGACGCCCCGTCCTGACCGGCGTCGGGGGAGACAACATCGGGTTGAAGTGGCTCATCTCGAGGCTCGCACGCAAAAACCCGCCTGTCGCAGAATTCGACAAGCGGGTCCGGGCAATCGGAGTCAAATGAGCAGGAGCAGTTGTCCCCGGTCTCGCACGGGGAGTCTGCGCAGGCTGCCAGCGCTGCGCCGCAGACGAGGATCCGCAGCGCACGCCGAATCATTCAGGAACGACGAAGGTGAGTGCGTCAAAGGGCAACGGTGAAGCAACAGGCGCACCTTCCGAGGTCGTCGGTGTGTTGGTCAACCGGAGAACTTCTGCACCCGCTGGGGATACGACGAAGAGGTCGGCGATGAAGATATCGGCACTCACGTTCACTCCGCGTGAGACAAGGAAGTTGCCGGTTGTGCCGTAGAATGACGTCGAGCTGTCTCGAATGTCGCCGGAGCTGAGTGAGCGAAGCGTGCCGTCTGCAATTGTGAAGACGACAGCAGGCTCTCCGTTCGGCTTGAAGACGATCGCCGTTCGGTCGAGGCTTATCTTCAAGCCACCTGAGAGCACCAGATCTTCGGTGAGCTGCAACTCCCCGGTTCCGTCGGTGTTCACGCTGAACATGTCACCTGTCGCCTCTTCTTGCCCGGGGATACCGCGAATGAAGAACAACTGCGTCCCGTCGGCGCTGAAGAGGGGGGACTGAACGGACAACAACTCGTCGAGCTGGTTCGTTATGGGCCCGGTGACAGAGCGGGTCGCGATGTTGATTGTGTAGATGTTGCCTTGCGGGAAGTCGGGGGTTGTTCCGATGACCGCGACGGTCGAGCCATCAGCCGAGAAGCTGGGCTGCGAGACTGTCGTGAAGAAGCCGTTGCCGAGGTCATCGACTTCGCCTGTCTCGAGCGTCAGCACGCGAATCGTCTCGAACCCTGTGGCCGCGTAGTCGTACGCGAGCAAGCTGCCGTCGTCGCTGAACGCTGGCAGGCGCGCAATGTGAGCGACGCTGTCGTCCTCAATCGGGAAGGGACCTTCCGAGCCGTCGGCCGAAATAACGAAGAGTGTCGGCAGGGCGCTTACGCCGGCTTGGTACACAACCCACGGCACGAATTCGCGCTCGCACGCCGTCTCACTCTCGCAGTCGAGGTCGTTGCAATCGATCGCGCCGTCGCCATCGTTGTCGCGGGCGTCGCCGCACGCGGCGCCCGCCTCGGGCCCGCAGAACCCGACGCCGGCGCAGTCAAGGTCTGCGCAATCGAGGGTTCCGTTGTTGTTGTTGTCGATGCGATCCGTGCAGTTCGTTTCTGGGCAGGCAGGAGTGGCTGCGCAGTCCGAATCCAGACAATCGATTGTGCTGTCGAAATCGTCATCGATTCCATCGGCACAGTTGGTCTCAACGCTCGGGCAGGCCGCGTCTCCAACACAATCGGTGTCGAAGCAATCGGTGCGGCCGTCATTGTCGTTGTCGACACCATCGTCGCACGAGCCGGCTTCGCTGACGCAGTTCGCCGCGGCCGCGCAGTCGGAGTCCGCGCAGTCCGTGTCGCCGTCGCCGTCGTTATCCGCTCCGTCGGCACACTGCGTCTCGGTCGGGTCTGTGACCTCTTCCGCCGTGTCCGCCGTGTCCGCCGTGTCTGGTACATCGGCGCCTGCGTCCGCAGTGTCATCGATGACATCCGTCGTGGCGTCGGGAACGTCCACGCCTGCATCTGCAACAGTCGGAAGTCCGCACACACCTTCGAACCCTGCTCCCTCGACCAGACAAACCGTCGGAGCAGGGCAGTCAGCGGGTGAGAGAAGGCTGCACGTGTTGCTGGTCGAGCTTTCGCCTTCATCTCCGCCGCAAGCGGCGAGTGCGCAAATTGCGAGGAAGCTTGCGCCGTATCGGGCGGCGCGGATGAGCGTGGTAGAGCGTGTCATGAAGTCCTCAATGAGAAAGCCGTAGGCGATCAGTATAGGGTGCCAATAGCAGAGGGTCCGGTCGAAGTGGAGAGGCTCTTCGCCTACTGCTCGACCTGCTGCATATTGAGAGTGGTGATATTTCCGGGCCCTGGCCCCGTCACGACGACGGTCAGCAAGTAGCGGCCGCCAAAGGTCGACATGAGCTCGAGGGCAATCTCGGTCTCTCCGCGTTCGCGTTCAATGCGTTGCAGAATGAACTCGGGGACTTCTGCGTCTTGAAAGGCGAACCAAGCAGAAACCGTCTCCGCGGATGCTTCACGCAGCGCAAGCTCTTCGAATCGTTGCTGCACGTTGCCGACTCCCGCCCTCGACGAGTCATTGAGCGCGTCAAGTGCCCACTGCGCCTCAATCCCCGCCGGGGTGGCAGGGATGCGAACTACCGAGGGACGAGTAAACGCGTAGACTCCGACAAGCACCACGAAGATCAAGGCTGAGCCCAGCATGATGGTTCGCTGAAGGGCCGCGGTCTTCGCTTTTTCGGCCGACGCCTCTTTACCGCGAGTCGCCGCGCGCTCAGAACGGCGCACAGAGCCTGACTTGGCTTGGGTCTCCATTTCGCGCGCTGCGCTGCGCCGGCTTTGGAGCGCAGCGCGCTTCTCCCGACCACTCGGCGCTGACGGTTTTTTGTCCGATTCCACGCGGTCGGCGAGTGCGGCTGCGCTCTCGTGCGCACCGGAGAACGTTCGCGCGCCTTGCCCTGACTGCGCCGCCGGTATCACCGTAGCCGCCGTCCGTGTCATTCTGCTCACACCGCTCGGTCGTGCGCTTCGCATGCCCGAGGGCTCCAGCCCTTGAAGCTCTCTTGCCCGCGAGACCTCCACCCAATCGCTCGTCTCGTCGGAGCTCACCTGAATGCCCTCGTGCGAACTCCGCGTACCCAACCACGTGCGGAGTGCCGAGAGCTCGGGGAAGTCGTAAACCATGCCGAGGGCGTCACGAACGCGCCACGCGGCTCGGGCTGTACTTGCCATCCGAATGAGTGCGAGCGCCTCCTCCGCGTCTCGCTCTCCCGAAACCGACTGCGCGGCACGGTCGACGGCGCTCTTGAGAGATGGCGACGGCTCGATAGTACGCGCTTGCGGCATCGTGACGGCGTCTTGGTTTCCGCTCCCACTTTGTGCGTAGCCGGCGACAAGGCGGTCTGCGGTGTCTTCGGAAAGCGCGGGGGTAGGTATCGTATTTTGATCTCGGAAACTCGAGAGGACATCAGCTTCCGGCGGCCCCGTTGTCTCGTCCCGAGGAAGCCCGATCGCCAACGCTTCGACCGATATCGACCCCGGCCTGGAGGTGCCGTAGGGCGAGGGGCGCGAAGCGGACACAGCCCGCGGCTTCAACGAAGAAGAAGGGGGTGCCGTAGTTGTCGACGACGGAACAACTTGTTCGGGTGCCCGTTCGGCGGTGCCGCCTGCGCTGAGGGACGCCTCTGCGAGAGCATCACCAGACGGGGAAGCGACAGGCTCGCGCGCTACGAAGAACACGTGCGAGCAGCTTGGGCATCGAATGTTTGCGCCGGCGGCGGGCAGCTTTCCCTCGGGAATGTTCCCGGCGGCGCCACAGGAAGAACACGTGGTCTTCATGTTTTCGCGGTCATGAGTAACGAAGGGTGTAGAACAGTCTCATAGACCACCCGAGCCTGATAAATCAAAGCCGTCAGGGGTCGGAGGCTCCGCGGCCACCACAAAGTGCCGCGCCGCGTGATACGACTCCGAGCCTAGCCACGCCAATAAGGCTCGTCTCCAACCGTCGCCATCGAGGCCACCGCGGAGAGGCGGAGTTGTGAACGCTTCGTGCGCGGCGACGTGCACATCTTCGCAACACAACGCGCCCAACCGAGACAGCTCCATGCCGACTTGCACGCGCCACGCGCTGAGCTCCTCGTGAGTCGGTGGCCGCCGAAAGCGTTCGAGCGCTTGCCGAATTGGCGCAAGCGCCACTGCGTCCGCGGCGCGGAGGCACGCTTTCACGCGCCGAGACTCCGACGTGACTTGAATCTCCGCAGACTGCTCGGACCAATCGAACACAGATGCGAACACGTCCTGTAGCTGCGCCGCCGTGAGCAGCCCAGGCAAGAATGATACCGCGCTGCGCAGCCCCAAGGCTTGGCCCACTCGGTATCGAAGGGTCGCCTCGCTCCAGCCGCGAGTGAGATCGCGCCCAACGATGAAAGCCGGTCGCCGAAAGAACGCATAGTTGAGGCCGGTCGTGTGCCGGTACACGTGCATCGTTGGCGGAGACGTCAGCCCAATCCCAGTCGCGATATCTTGCATCACGCGGCTGAGCGGGAGCGAGTCGTCGTGAGGTAGCGTATCCTTCGCGCTCAACTCATAGTGGGACGGGTCCTGAGCGAACGCATCGAGAAGCACCGGGTGCAATGCTTCCATAAGGGTGTCGAGACGCTGATCTCGCGCGGGAGGTCGCACCCAAGCGGCCAGCGCCGGGGCGGTCATCACGCGCACCCAGCGATTGGGCGTCCTCGCGTCGCTCGGGGACATATCGCCCGCGAGGAGGCGCGCCACGTTGTCCAGCAGGTCGGCGTGTTCGTGGGGATCATCTTCACGAAGGGCTCGTGCGACGATGGCCACGATCTCTGGCTCAAGTGACGCGGTGCGCTGTGCGGTCCAGAGCGCTGCGCGGTCCGCGCCTGCATCGCTGTTGGCCGCAGCCGCGAGTGCCATCGCGCTGTCTCGCGTCGCGTGCAGCGCCAGCGCCTGCTGCTGCGCCGCGAGTCCGTCTCGCGCGCGGCCAAGGCGATCCGTCAGTAACCCTCCAAGCTTGCGCCAAAGCACAGCTTCGAGTCGAGGGCGTCGAGGCGTGGCGTACTGCACGAGGAGGATCATCCGGCGATACGCCTGATCCAACTCCTGCCATCTCTCGTCTGCGGCGAGGCGATTCGTCAGCGTCTCGAACGCCGCGAGGTCACTGGCGTCATCCTCTAGCCGCTCCCAGAGCGGTGCGAGTTCGGGGTCATCGCTCCCATCTAGCCGCTCGATATCAACATCGAGCGGTTGTGGGGCGTCGTTCATCTCGACGGGGGGCGGTGGCACAGGCGTGTGAGGCTCTGTGTGCAGGCGCGACCGCAAGCTAGGGACTTGGTCGTCACGCTGTTTCGCAGGCCGATCCGTGAGGCCGAGCGCGCGTCGAGCGGAGATGAGCGTCTCCTCGCCCGCGCGAAGCTCCGTCAGAAGACTGAGCGCGGCGACGCGCAGCAGGGAGTCGGCCTCCGTGTCCGCGTTCACCAACTCGGTGGCAGCGCGGTAGTCGAGAGGGTCCATCTCGAAGACCTCGCGCCACGCCGAAACCTCCGCGACTGCGTCGCCGCAGTCGGAAGTCGCGAAGAGCCGTAACGCCTCCGCTCGGGCGAATCGCCCGTCGCTGTCCTGCCGTGCGCCGAGCAAGCGCTGGGCCTCGGTCACCGCCGCACGGTGATCGCCAGCATCCAGTACATTTCGCAGTGTCTGTGCGCTCATTACTCTACCTCGAACCGGAATAGCGGCTGAGCAGTCTCGCCTGCGCGAATGCGTATCGTCTCGTGTAGCACCTGATCGAGGTATCGCACCTCGACGCGATATTCTCCAGCGCGCAGCGGATGTTGGTCGAGGGGACCACCCACGCTCTCTCCGTTCACGAATATCTCGCCGTGTGGGCGGGGCGTGGTCGAGAGGTAGCCGATGCTCTCCTGCTGAGAGCGACGGGTCGCCTCTTGCGCTGAAGCCTCTTCTCGATTGCCGCCATGTTCCTGGCCATCGTTGGGCGTTTCTGCCCGCTCGTCTTCCTCTCGCGCCGATCGGTCTGGGGCTGCCTCGACATGCGCCAGGTCATCAGGTGTGCTGTCCGCTGGGGTCGGTTCAGGGCTGGTCGACGCTACCTCTTGGATCGCGCTATCGGACCGAGACTCTTCAGTCACTGAGGCGACGCCATCGGCTGGCTGAGCTGCGGCCGGGGGGTCGCTCGAGCCTTCGTCCTCGCGGG
>JBLFZA010000201.1:0-8156 GCA_047610025.1 Bradymonadia bacterium
TCGCCCGCCACGGGCCCGGCCGCGGTCCGCACGATGCCGAAGTCGAGGATCTTCGCGAAGAAGTCTCCCGCAGGGAGAGGCTCCAACATGATGTTCGCAGGCTTGATATCACGGTGCACGAGGCCGTGTGTGTGCGCTTCGCTCAGTCCCTGTGCAACTTGGCGCACGATCGCGATGGCGTCGGCTACCGGCAGTCGACCCATCTCGGAGATCAGCCGTTCGAGCGTCACGCCGTCCACAAAATCCATTACGAGCGCGAAGACGTCTTCTTCGACCCGAGCGACCCTCACGATCTTCACGACGTGCGGGCTCTGCACTTTCGCGAGTGCCTTCACCTCGGCGATGACCCGTGCGCGGACAGCGTCGGCGGAGTCTCGCGGAATCTGCACGAGCTTGCTAGCGAACACGCGGTGCATGTCGAGGTCATGCACCCGGTAGACCACGCCGGCGGCGCCGAAGCCTAGGTGCTGATCGACGAAGAAGCTGCCGCCGATGACCCTCCCGAGGTAGTCGTGGGGGGAGCGCTCAATCGCGATCCACCCGCCGTTGGGCTCTGGCCCGCCGCAGCGAACGCAGTCGTCCGATGCCTCGGTCTGCACGGACGTGCACCGCGGGCACCACCCTATCGGGGTCGGTGCCAAGGGAAGGGCGTGCCCTTGCAGCATATGGAATTCGCTGCCGAGCGCTTCGCGAACACGCATGCTGACGTCGATCAACGTGGCAACGCGCGCCGCGAGCAGAGAGAAGTTGAATGGCTTCGTCACATAGTCGTTGGCGCCGCGTCGCAGCGCCTCAGCGATTGCCGGGCTCCCGCCCTCGGAAGACACGACAACGACTGGCAGGTCGTGGGCTGACCGCGTCTGTCGAATTGACGTCAGTACGTCGAGCCCGCTGAGGCCCGGCAGCATCAGGTCGAGCAGCACGAGGTCTGGCCGCTCCTCGCGCATGGCAGTGAGAGCGTCTTCGCCTGTCGGAGCCGTCGACACCGAGTACCCCTCACTGCCCAAGTGCAGACTTAAGAGCTCGCACAGCAGGGGCTCGTCGTCGACGACGAGTAGTCGGGGTTCGGGGGTGCTCATGGGCGCCGTAGGGCAAGAAGAGCGTGAGGTTGGCACTCCCTTCATCGTCACCTGGCTGAGATCAGTTGAACCCCGAACGAGCGATACTCCGAGTACGTTGAACCAACGGCCCCAATGTGAGATCGTTACGGCATGAATGATTCGCGATGGATCGGTGCGAGCGTGTGTGCTCTTTTGTGCGTCGGATGTGCGGCAGAAGGCTCGACCGGCCTGGGGTTCGGTACGCTCCTCTCTCGCACGCTGATCGTGCTCTTCGCCGTGTGCGTGCTGGCTGTCGTGAGTCTGCGCTGGCTGGGCGCTAAGGGCTTTGGGAAGGCAGGCGCTAATGGGTCTACGCTCGACGTGCTCGAGCGAATCTCCGTCGGCCCGCGTCAGTCTGTGTTGGCGCTGCGTGCGGCCGATCGCGTGCTGATCGTTGGTCTCAGCGGGCAGCGATTCGATGCGCTCGGAGACGTCGACCTCGCCGCTTGGGAGCGCTCCCACGGACTCGAGCGCCAGTCGCTGGAGCCTGTGTCATCGAGAGGGCTCGGCGGCGACGACGCGCGTCACACCACTGGAGTGGTCGATGACGTGCCACCGCCGAAAGATGAGGCGGAGCGCAAGCGCACCTTCTCGCAGGTGCTCGCCGCCACCGAAGGGAACAGCTCCAGCCAAGAGGCCGCACAGTGAGCTGCGCTATGCGCCCATCGTGTTGGCGTCGCCTGGCGTCGCTGACGGCGTTCTTCGCGAGCATTTGCCTACCGATGACCGTCGCTGCACAGGCGATCGAGCTTGCGCCGACAGGGGGGGGGCCTGTGATCACGAGCGTGATGCTCTCGCTGCTGGCCCTGCTCCCGTTCGCGCTGGTCATCACCACCTCGTTCGCGAAGATCGCGGTTGTGCTCAGCTTACTGCGAACGGCTCTCGGCACCCCGAGCGTACCGCCAAACATGGTGCTCGCGGCGCTCGCGCTGGTGCTAAGCGCGTTCGTGATGGCGCCGGTAGGGGCGCAGGTCCTCGCGGCAGCGGGGCCACTTTTCGACGCTCTCGGCTCACCCGATGGGCCACCGGCTGCGTCCCTGCTGCTCGCACACGCGGCCGCCGCGATTGAGCCACTCCGCGCGTTCTTGGAAGTGAACGCAGGCCAACTCGAGCTGCAGACTTTTGCGAACATGCGTGGTGTCACGTTGGCAGAACAAGTCGCTGTTCCGTGGTCCGTCGCGATGCCGGCGTTTGCGATCACAGAGCTCAGCGAGGCCTTCCAGATCGGCTTCCTCTTGTATCTCCCCTTCTTGGTCCTCGATCTGCTGGTCGGCAGCGTGTTGCTCAGTTTGGGCATGCACATGCTCACACCCACGACGGTATCGACGCCGTTCAAGCTGCTACTTTTCGTCATGGTGAACGGCTGGCTCGTTCTCTCCGAGTCACTGGTTTTGGCCTACACGATGCCAGGAACGGCACAGTGACGGGCCCGGGTATGCTCGATGTCGCGCGTGAGGCGCTGTATCTTTTGGTGCTCTTGGTCGGGCCTCCGGTTGGCGCGGGCGTCGTCGCTGGGCTCCTCGTCTCCGTGGTACAATCGGCGACACAGATACAGGAGCAGACCATCGGCTTTGCCGTTCGAGCGGCGGCTGTTGTCGCGTCGCTGATCGTCGCCGGCCCTTGGATCGGTCAGCAGCTGGCGTCGTTCACAGAGACCGTGCTGGCGATGATTCGAGACGTAGGGTCGGCGTAGGTGGTGTGGTCAACGCTCGCCGACCCGGTCACGGCGCTCTTGTGGACCTGGGCGTTGCTGGTGGCTCGGATCGCCCCACTCGTGATTATGGTTCCGGCCTTTGGCGGGTTGCGCTTAGTCGCGTCCGTGAGGGGCGGCGTTATCCTCGCGCTGAGCGTCGCGCTGTGGCCGGTAACGCTCGTCTCAATGCCAAGCGCCATCGCTGAGAGGGTGCACATGTTTGGCTCTCAGCTCGCGGTGGGTCTTCTCGCAGGAAGCGCCGTGCTGGTGCTCGCAGAGTCCGCGCGCACGTTCGGCGGGCTCGCTGATACAGCGCTGGGTCGAGGCTCGATGGGGCCGGGCGATCCTCTGACCAACGGGCCGTCATCCGCGTTCTCTTCCTTCTTCGCTCTCGCGTGGACGGCACTCTTCGTCTCTTCCGGCGCACATCTCGCGTTGTTGGCCGGAGCTCACGCGTCGCTGACGACGCTTCCACTGGGCACGATCATCGGCGCGGGCGCTCTCGCGAGTCAGACCATGTTGGTTGTCGACTGCTTGGTCGCAGCGTTCGAATTGGCGGTCGCGCTCGCGCTACCCGCCTTTGCAGTGTCATGGATTGTCGACCTCATCCTCGGCTGGTTGAACCGCGCGTTCCCATCGCTGCCGGCGATGTTCCTCGCGATGCCGATTCGGGCGGTTTTGGGGTGGCTTGTTGTCGCGATGATGTTGGGTCCCATCGTCATCGCCACTACGGAGCTTGTGAGCGTCGTACTGCCTCGACTCTGGGGGCCCTGATGAGTCAGGCTAAGACCGAAGCGCCGACCGCTCAGCGCATGCGCACCTTGCGAGAGAAAGGGCAGGTTCCTCTGAGTCGCCGACTGAGCAGCGCCGTCGCCGCACTAGCGGGATTGGCAGCGACGGCGTTCTTGCTTCCGGGAATCACGCGCGACTTGGCTGCGCTGCTCGAACTTGGGCTCCGCGCTGGGGTCGCTCCAGTCGAGGGCGCGCTGCTGGGCGGGCGACTACTGGTTGCCTATGGCTTTGCGATTACCGGTGCGGCGGCGCTGGGTGCAATCTTGGCGGGCGGCATTCAAACCGGGTGGCTCTTCGCGCCTTCTCGCTTGGCACCCTCCGTTGCCGCTTTTAACCCGGTGACGACGTGGTCAGGTCGACTGAAGGCGAACGCATGGTGGGGGGGGGCGTTAGGCTTAGCGCAGTCTTGTGTCGCGTTGGTCGCGGGCTGGACCGGCATTCAAGCGCTTGTCCGCGCGGCCGAGCGCAGCGCGATCGAGATCGCTGCCGCGGCACTCGCGGACGCGTCCGCGACCTCCGTCGCGCTGGAAACTGTCTCGGGTCCCCTTGCGATGGTCGGTGCGTGGTGGTTAGGCGCCTCCGCGCTCGTCGCGCTCGCAGACGTGTCGGTGCAACGCCAGCTCTTCGAGCGAGAGCATCGGATGTCGCTTCAGGAGATCCGGGACGAATACAAACAGAGCGAGGGCGACCCGCAGCACAAGGCGCGACGCGAGCGCGCCCACCGAGACCTCTTGCGTGAGTCCGTGCGAGATGGTGCTCGTCGGTCTGACGTGCTGGTGCGCAATCCCGATCATTACGTGGTCGGACTGCGGTATCGACCGGACGAACACGACGCCCCGACGGTTACGTTGATCGCTCAGGGCGCGCTCGTGCGCCGCGCTCTCCGCGAGGGTCGACGGGCCAATGTACCAGAATTCGCTGATCCCCCGACGGCGCGTGCGCTGTCTCGCTTGGAAGTTGACGACCCGGTGCCAGAGCCTCTCTTTGACGCGGTCGCCGTCGTGTTCCGCTGGCTGCGAGAGTCCGAGACTGATGACTCGCGGCAGTGACCCGAACGGGCATGGAGTTGCCGAACGGCGGCCGCGCGGTGTTCACAACGGCTTCGTATCGGGTTCGCACCGTCGCGAGGCCCCAACGCATTGAACAGACGAGCCGCTCGTTGAGTGCTCGCTCAGCCGGTAGACAGAGTATTGCTGTTTTCGCCGCGTCGTGGGCACTCGCTTGAGCATCTGCTCGTCGCTGCCCCCTATTCACCCGAAACAGCCCGTTGCCGATGACCGCGCCTTCCTCCACAGCTGCTGCGAAAGCCGAGCAAAAAACTGAGCCTGTGCAGGCCCTCTCATTGTGGTGGACTGCGCCGGGTCTGGCGGAGGTGTCGGCGCTGTCGAGCTCAGTGGCGGGGGGCCTCGATGTCGGGCCTGACGCCATCTATCTCACCACACTGTGTACCGGCTTGAGCCAGGGCACCGAGCGGATCGTAGGTCTTGGTCATGTTCCCGAGTCGCTCTGGACGGTCATGGCTTGCCCTCATCAGCGTGGGGGCTTCGGCTTCCCGATCTGCTACGGGTACTCGTTGGTTGGTGTTGATGAATCCGGTCGTCGCTGGCACGCGCTGCACCCTCACAGCACGGGTGCCCGCGTGGCGCCGGGTTGGCTGACCGAGGTTCCAGTGGATGTACCATCGGAGCGCGCGACACTGCTGCCGAACGTTGAGACGGCGCTCAATGCCGTTTGGGCGGGCGAAGTCCTACCGGGCGACCGCTGTGCTGTTGTCGGTGGTGGAGTGGTCGGTCTGGCGGTGGCGAAGATTGCCCAAGCCGCGTCAGGCATCCCGGTCTCCGTCGTCGAGCCTGTGTGTGGCAAGCGCTCGGTGGCAGAAGGTTGGGGCTGCGAGGCGACGGACCCGAGCGATGCCGTCGCGATGGGTAAACTCGACGGCGCGTTCGATGTCGTGTTCCATACAAGTGGTACGGAGGCAGGCCTGCGTTCCGCTCTCTCACTTGGCGCAGACGATGCACCGATTGTCGAAGTGAGTTGGTACGGCGATCAGGAGCCGTCGGCGCCTCTGGGGCGGGAGTTTCATTACCGCAGGCTGCGACTCGTCTCGGCTCAGGTGGCGAACGTGCCGCCCCAACGAAGGGCGAGATGGTCGACACTTCGTCGCCGCGAGCACGCGATGCAACTCCTCCGTGACCCTTCGTGGCACGCTCTTATCCAGCAGCGTATCGCGTTTGAAGATGCTGCTGCGTGGTTGCAAGAGCACATCTCCGACGCAACGTTCCTACACACTGTCTTCGAGTTCGCGTCCGCGGACGACGATACAAACACATAGACCCTGAGAACCCATGTTTCGAGTTGGTGTCCGCGATAGCGTCATGATTGCTCACACGTTGCCCCGTCCGATCTTCGGTCCCGCTCAGGGTATGCACGGCGCAACGTTCACGGTCGACGTGGAATTCGTCTCCTCGACTCTCACGGCCGACGGTATCGTTGTCGACATCGCCGAGGCACATCGCGTGCTAGGCGACGTTTTGGGCGTGCTCAACTATCAAAACCTCGATGAGGTTGAGGCGTTCAAGGGGATGGTCACCACGAGCGAGGTGCTCGCGCGATGGGTGCATGATGAAGTGCGCACGGCGATGTCCCACGTGTTTTCTGGCAGTCTGA
Source organism: Bradymonadia bacterium (assembly GCA_047610025.1). Classification (GTDB taxonomy): domain Bacteria; phylum Myxococcota_A; class Bradymonadia; order REDH01; family REDH01; genus JBLFZA01. The sequence continues at coordinate 6,253 of JBLFZA010000201.1, forward strand.
AAGTGACGATGCATGAGTCCCACGTCGCGTGGGCGTCCTACGAGACTCCGGATGCAGCGTAGCGAGTCTTCACACGAGCGGCTCAACGCCGAGTGGCTCCTCGGTCGCCTGAGCGACGCGACGGGTCGGATCTTTGTGGACCCGGAGCAACCCCTCAATGAAGCAGGCATCGACTCGATCGACGGGCTGCAGGTGCTCGGCGACCTAGAGGAAGAGTTCGGTGTTTCACTTGAACTCGCTCACTTGCTCGGAGGGGCAACGGCGGAAGGCGTCGCGCGACAAGCCCTCGCTGCCTTGGCGGATGCCGGGGAGACTCGCCTCGGCGTGAGCGCTGTGGAGTCGCCTCAATCGACAGAGGGAACAGAGGGAACAGAGGGAACAGAGGGACAGGGCGGCAAGCTCACGCTCCAGCAAGAGCGTGCGGTTCGAGAGGCGGAGGCCAGCACCCGTGACGGGGAGGCGTTTCGTTCCCACATTGCGGTCGCCTTCGACCTAGCCGGGACCACCGTTGATGGCGTGGCAGCCGCCATGCGTACGTTGGTCGAACGGCACGACGCGTTGCGCGTGTCGTTCCAATCAGAGCGAGGAGCGCTCACTCAACGTGCGCTGGCTGCCGGCAGCTGGCACGTCGCGCGCTGCACTCCGGAGAATCTCCGCTCGCGCTTTGCCACGGCCGCGCAGACGCCCTTCGAGCTAGTGGACACTGTCGGGAGCGAGCTCCCCATTCGAGCCCTCGTCGCCGAGACAAGCCCAACCACGGCGACGCTCGCGCTTGTGGTGCATCACGCTGTGGCGGACGCGGCCTCCATCGCGGTTCTCACTGAAGAACTAGGCAAACTCCTCGACGGGATCAGCCTTGATCCGGCGGAGTCTTTCGTCTCGTGGGCGCGCGCGTCGCGCGTCGCAATGCTCTCTGGCCCTGCGGATTGGCGGCCCTTCGAGCAGGTCGTCTCTGTCGGCGATGCGCCTCTGGTTCGCTCCGCGGCGAGCCTGATGCAGCCTCTCTCGCCGAGCGTTTGGGCAAGCATCGACAGGGTAGCGAGCTGCCTTCACATGACAGCAACCTCGCTTCTGTTTTCGAGCTTCTCGCTCTCCGTATTGGCCACTGCGCAGCAGCCCTGCGGAGTCATTGATGCCGTATCGTCTCGAAGGACAGGACGTGCGCGAGTTGGGCTGGTCGGATATCTTGCGGAGAACCTCGCGGCGCCCGTGAAGACCTCAACCAACGCGTGCGCTCAGGTGCGTGGCGAGCAGCCATGGCGCCTCGAAGACGTGCGCGGCGAGCTCGTCTCGATTGAGCAGCAACGGCAGGCAGCCGAGCGCAACGGCTGGTTCCGCTCTTCGCTTGATGACGCGCGACGTCGAGTCGCAGCACCACCTCTGCCGGTTTCGGTCTGCTTCAATGCCCAACCGGCGGGCCTCATTGACGGCTATTGCAGCCCCACGACACGCATTACTCCGTCGTTGGAGCTGACCCGTTCGGCGATTCAACACTGCCTCGGGGTGATCGCTTACGTGCTCCCGACTCACGAGGGGTGTCTATTGACCATCGTCTACGCCCCCGAGCGCGTGGAGAAGTCGTGGTGCGAGCTTCTGCTGCAACGGTGGGTTGGCGTTCTTGAGCAAGCGGGAGTGGAGGGATGGTCGCTATGAGCAAGCGGAACGCACGCTTTGACATCGCATGGATTGTGCCAGGTGCACTCGATACGCGCTCAGGTGGCTATCTGTACGATCGGAGGATCGTCGATAATCTCACCCGCGCAGGTTATCGGATCCAAGTGGTGTCGCTGCCAGAGGTGCCCTGGGAAGACGCAGTAGAGCCGAGTGAGGACCTCGCCAAAGTCGTCGCGGTGGCGTTGAGCACGATCGACGCCGACGTCGTGATCGAAGATGAACTGGCGCAT
>JBLFZA010000202.1:0-8153 GCA_047610025.1 Bradymonadia bacterium
CAGCCACGTGGTTAGGCGTGCTCAGCCTCTGCGCCGCCGGCGCCGCCGCGCGCCGCCGTAGAGAGGAAGAGGGTGAAGACGAGTAGGCGCTCCCTGTCCCGAACACGCAGGAGACCAACAACACCTAGGGACGCGTTGGCGGATCGGAACGGACAGCCACAATTGCGCGAACGGGGGAGAGATCGTAAAGTCGTCACAAGTCCGCCCCCCGAAGCGCAGGCGTCCATGCCGACCCCCACTCTCCTATCGCTCTCCGCCGCTACCTTGTGCCCGGCGCTTCCGCGCTGGCTATCTGGCGATATGCCTGACAAGTTGGTCTGCCATTGCTGGTTCGTGGAGTGTGGAGACCGAAGAGCCCTGATCGACACGGGCTTTGGTCTCCGTGCTCTCTCGAACCCTAGTATGATGGGGCGGCTTGTGGGTGCGTCGCCAAAGACGCTGCGACCGCTCGCAACGCAGCTCGCCTCCCGCGGCGTGGACCCAACGAGCCTCACGGACATCATCGTGACCCACTTGGATTTCGACCACGCCGGCGGGCTTGAAGACTTCCCCAACGCGACGATCCACGTTTGGCACAGCGAGCTGAGTCGGGCGAAGGCGCCGCCGCTTAGAGAGAAGGCGCGCTATCGCACGAAGCGGATCCAAGCGATCGATCGGTGGCAGCCGCACCAGGAGACCAGCGGCGAGGCGTGGCACGGCTTCGACGTCGTCCGCGAGCTCGCCGGGTTCGAGGGCGACGTGCTGCTCGTCCCCCTCCCCGGTCATAGCGTCGGCCACCTCGGAATCGCCGTCCGCCAAGACGCCGGCTGGCGACTTCACGCCGGGGATGCGTACATGGACCAACGAGAGCTGAGCGCGCCCGCCGAAGCTAGCCGCATGTTGCGACGATTCGGCACCACTGTGCACGACGATCGAGGGCTGGCGGCAATGAACCTTGACCGGCTGCGCACGCTCAGCGCCGACGTCGACATCGTTTGCTCGCACGACGCATCGACGTGCCCAGGATGCCTGTCGGCTTAGCCGACAGGTGCGTCGCAATCGCAACGACGAGCGAAGTTCGCTAGTCTGGGGTTATGCCGTCTGATTTGTCATTGCACACGGGTGCCTTTGAGTTGCTGGAGCCCATCGCTCGCGGTGGCATGGCAGATGTGTGGCGCGCGCGGCATATCCGCACGGAGCGACTCGCGGCGGTGAAGGTGCTGCGAAAGGACACGGCCGATCACACGCGTTTTCGACAGTCCTTTCTGACAGATGCGCAGTCGATCGCGAGGATTGCGCACCCGAATGTCGTTCAACTGTACGACACAGGTGACGTGACGGCCGACGTCGCGGCCCTTTCACAGGGCAAGCTGACCGCAGGGTCGCCTTACTTAGTCATGGAGTACGCACCGAACGGCGCGCTGGCGGAGGGCTTGTTGCTTCGGTGGGCGTCTCTGAGGACGACCCTTCGGCAAGTGCTCGCAGGGCTTGCGCACACGCACAGCCGGGGAATGATTCACCTCGACGTCAAACCCGGCAACATTTTGGCGTGGGGGCGCGACCCGGCGACGTGGCACCTCAAGTTGACGGACTTTGGCACCGCGCGACGCTTTGTGGAGCGCGAGCGCGCCGACACGGAGCGGTGGCATGTTGTACAGGGCACGCCGCTGTACATGTCGCCGGAGCAGTTCGATACGAACTGGAGGCGCATCACGCCAGCGAGCGATGTGTACGGTGTCGGTGTGGTCGCGTTCGAGTTGGCGACCGGCAACCCTCCCTTTATGGGCGACTCGGTGCTCGACATCTTGAAGCAGCACCTCTCGGCGCCGCGGAACATCCCAGAGCTTGACGCGCCGTCCGCATTCTCCGGATGGCTGAGGAAGGCTCTCGACCCATCTCTGCAGCGACGCTTTGCGACAGCCGGGACGGCACTGCGCGCGCTCGATACGCTACAAGAGCCCATTCGGGTGACCTCACTCGCGAGCTGGCGAGAAGCGGACGTGCGACTCCCCACGCCGCTCATTGAAGATGAGAAGCTGAGGTTGCTCGCGCTGCGTGACCCCCCGCTTGTGGGACGAGAGCGAGAACAGGACATCTTGTGGAGCGCGTTGCAGCGCACTCTCACAACAGGTCGGGCACATACGGTGGTGCTTTCGGGGGTCTCCGGCGCAGGCAAAACAAGATTGGCGTCGTGGCTAGGAGAACGCGCTGCGGAGCTCGGGATTGCGCGCTTCGTGCACGCCCGGCACGATCGAATCGCTGCCGATCACCTGGGTCTTCAGGGGCTCCTTGACCAACTCCTGAACGTCCGTGATGCGGACGCGAGCACCGTGCGCGACCAGATCGCAGAGGTGCTCGCCCGTGACGCGCGCTCCTCCGAGAAGGCGCAAACACTGTCGTATCGAACGGCGGTGCTCGCGGACTACTTGCGCCCGAGGACGGGAGGGTACGCGACGGTGGAGAACCAGTCTGGTGACGTCGAGGCGGCACACAGGCGCGTCATCGAAGTGCTCGCGCAGAAGGAGCCCCTCGTGGTGCTTCTCGACGACGCGCATTGGGATCTCAGCAGCCTGCGCTTGGCCGAAGAGCTTGCCCTTAATGGCCAAGGCCCTGTTCTCGTGCTCGTGACCGTGAGAGACGAGGATCTCGAGGATTTGCCCGCATCGCGTGGAGCGCTCGACAAGATGTTTGCGTCCAGAGTCGAACGTCTCGAGCTCGGGCCATTAGATCGTCGCGCCACCTCAACACTCATCAGTGAGCTCACGAACCTCGATGGCCCGTCGCAGCGACTGTTGGTGGACCGAACAGACGGCAATCCGTTGTTTGCAATCGCGCTCGTACAGCAGCTGATAGACTCCGGTGCCATAACGGTGCGCGACGGCAACGCGCGCCTTGTACGCAGTGACGGGTTGGACCGCGTCGCGCTCGATGATGTTTGGCTCGACCGTGTCGAGCGTGCTCTGAGAGAGATCGCGTCTGCGCTCGTCGCCGACGTCGGGTTCGAGGACCTTCGGGAGGCGCTCGAGATTGGCTGCGCGCTCGGCTCGGCCATCAACATCGCGGAGTGGGAGGACGCATGCGCTCACCTCCCAGAGAACGCGACCAACGCCGTCACCGCCGCGCTTGCGCTCGCAAACTTGGCGGAGCGAGGAGATCGCCTCGTCGTCCTCCGACACCCAATGGTGCGTGAGGCGGTTTCTGCGGCCTCGGTTGCACGGGGCACCTCCCTGGAACGACACTCATGTGCCGCCCGAGCGCTCTCGGCGCGCGTGGAGGCCACCGGGAATCTCTCCCGCGAAAACGCGGTTCGCGTCGGGCGCCACTACGTCGAAGCGGAGGACAACCACGAGGCACTGCGCTGGCTCTCCATCGCGACCTCTAGGGACTTCTCTCGACCGCTGACTACCATCGCGTTCTCCCTATACCCGCTTTTCTTGAGCGTCGTCGAACGCGTCGGGGAGCCGAATCTCACCATCGATCAGCAGTTGGATTACCTTCACCTAACAGCGATTGTTGCGCAAAACGACGGCGCGTCGGTCAGCAACTTGGGCGACGTGCTCAGCCGGTGGTCAGACCTCGCCCACAAGCACGGACACGTCGTGCACTTCTGTCTCGCTCAGCAAGTGCGAGCCTATGAGGCGCTCTTCCGGGGGGACATCCGCGAGGGGCTTCGACTCGCAGAGTTCGGACTCGCCGTTGCGCGCGCCTTCCCCGAAAATCCGTGGCTGGAAGTCGAACTATTGCGCGTCACCGCAGAACTGCAAAGTTGTGAAGACGATCCCGCAATCGCGCGCGTCACACTGGATCGGATGTTCACTGTCCTCCCCGAATCGGAGGGATTCTCGGGCGCGGTAGGCTTGTTCTGCTACGGACGTCTCGAAATGCTCGAGGGCAACCTCGACGACGCCAAACGGCGTTTTCTGCGAGCGATCGAGATCACGACTCACCGAGGATGGGAGGTGTTGAGCAACGTGTTCGCGATCTCTCTCGGTCACCTGCTTATCGAACAGAACACGCTACACGATGCCGAAGGAGTGCTCCGAGCCTCAAGCGAGTTCTTTCGGAGCCGCGGCGACACGCGCATCAGCTACGCACTGGTCGGCATCGCCGATGCCCTAACACGACAGGGCCGCTACACCGAGGCCATCGCGACCGCAACCGAGGCTCGGGAGTCCGCCGCTACACGGTGTCAGCACGGGCAAGTTGCCATCGCTGAAGTCCTCCTCGCCACCGCCAACGCCCACTTGGGAGAGTGGTCGGAGGTCGACGCACACCTCGATGAATACGAACGCGCGCAGTCCCGTCTGAGCCTCGTCGACGTCTGGACACGCCGTCATCTGCGGCACGCCGTGCGCGTGTTCGAAGAAACCGGCGCCCTCGGACGTTCGCCTCGCGTAACTCGGCTCACTGACTTGATGAACCCCGTCATCTGACTTCGCGACGGCCAACACGTTTGATCCGCTCATCCCGTGCCGTGCCGCACCAAACTCTGCTAGACCGATCGCCTGCCGCCCCAGACCGGATCATCGCCGTGACCTTGCACTCTGCCCAATTGCGGGCTCCGACCTCTTTGTTACTCGCGCTCGCTGGAGTCAGCCTCCTGCTATCGAGCGCCTGCAGCAGCTTAGACCCGCCCGTGCGCCGCACTCTGCTCGCTCCGAACGCGCATGTTCCGCACGCCGCCGGCGCACCGATGGAAGCCGGCGAGTTTCGCGGTCAATTCTCACTTTTCGTCGCGCCGAACGCCTCCTTCGGTGACGGCCTAGACGATCGCGCCGCGAGCGTCTCAGGAGCGTACGTGCCGAGACTCGAGCTCGGTGGGCATATTGGCTACGCACCAACCAACGTCGTGTCGGTACACTTCGCCGTCATCGGGACCACCTTCGATTGGTCCCGTCCGGCCAACGCGAGCGTGCCCGCGCCGACCATTCCCGCGCGCGCGTTTTCCGTCGGCGCTGGCGTGCGACTGCAGGCGCCTCTCCCCAACCCGAACGCCGACCTCGCGTTGATGGCCGACCTCGACGTGCTGACGGCGCCGGAGCAGATCTGGCGATGCACGCTTGAGTCGAGCCTTGACACAAGCGCCGAGCGGGAGGCGTGCCTCAACCGGCCCGAAGATGTCGATATCACGCGACGTGAGTACCTGCGTCTGCGCCCGACGCTAGGCGTGCAGTTTGGCTACCGCGTTCTGCCGTGGCTTCACCCGTGGACACTGCTGTCCATACAAACGGGGTACGAGAACGTTCGAGGTCGCGTAGAACGAGACGGGGTCTTCGACATCGACCCCGACGCCTTCAACGACGAGTCGATCGCGACTTATCCATTGTTCAACTGGGCGCTCGGCGCTGACGTCATGTACAACGCGTTCATCGGTGGCGTACACGTCCAGGTCCCCTTCGGCGGGCCCCCTGAAACGCAGCTCACACCTGGGGTCGTGTTCCGGCTCGGCGCGCGATTTGGAGGCGAGAACGGACCGAACAACAGGCCCGAAGAGCCGGCCGCGACCTTCTAGAGCGCTGCTTACGCTCGCAGCGGAGGCAGCGTGGCCGATGAGTGGGGCTTGCGATGAATGACGAAGCCAGCCAGCGTGTGCGCTCGCTCCTCAACATCCCCAGGCCGCATGACCCCTCGCTGCATTGCGATCGTCCTCCTCATTGCCCTCTCCGGGTGCAATCGCTCACGCTCGGGTCTCGTTGAGTTGCACGGGGGCACACAACCGACCGATGTTCAGCTAGCCGACGCCAGCGGAGACGCCGTCGCCGTAGAGGACTCGGGCGACACCTCCGCTCCGCTGGATACCGAGAGCGACGCCAACCAGAGCGACACTTCCGACATTGATGCCTCGTGCACACACATCGCCCTTCCCGCGTCAGGATCGCCCCCTCCCGAACTCGACGACGGCATGCTGGACCTCGATTGTCGCCTCCTCGAGACAAGGTACACAGACCAATCATCGGACTACAGCTACGTCTTCGAGCAAGACGGCAATACGATCACACGACGCGCGGTACGCGCTCTAAACACAAACGTGCCGACTGTTGCCGCGACGCTAAACGAGCTCGGCCAAGTAACGGAGATCGTTCGAAGCACCGACAGCCCCCGAGCCATAACGGAGCGCTGGCGATACGATCATCGCGGCCGATTGATCCTGTTTGAGAACAACTTTGATAACCGAGCCGAGGAGGTCCGCAACGAGTGGGATGGCGACCGTCTCATCAACCGCATCGTCGTCAGCGCCGGCGTCTCGGAAGCGTTCTCGTACTCGTACGACGATAGTGGACAGCTCACGGAGGCGACAGGTGAACAGCTCGGGAGGGAAGCGCGGAACACGTACGTATTCGATGACCAGAAGCGCCCGGTTGAGATTCAACGCTTTCTCGGTGACGCACGCATCATGCAACAGAAATGGCGCTACGATCGAGGCGTGACTCTCGAGACAACCGTAGACACGACAGGCCGCTTAGACGGCTTATTCGTCGACTCCCAGCCCCCGGCGTCTGTGGACATCTTCGCCCCGGGCAACACACTCGCACCCCTCTCGGCAGACGGCAGCCGATTGGGCCATTGGGACCGGGCGAGGTGGGCCACCATCGAAGGCTGCCGCGTTCCGCCGTCGAGCGTTGGCTTCGGCTACCCGAGCCACCTCGAGCAGTATGACCTTGGGTTTCCGTTGCACGCTCGGCCCGAAGGCGTCGGGTTCGCCTACAACAACCGCCTCTTCATCGATAACTACGGTGACCTTTCGTGGTATGGCCACGACGGCATCGCGAGCCAGTGGCCGGCCCCTGTAGCGGCCGGTCTTCAACCGATTTGGACCCTGCGCACAGAGTACGGGGAAGACGAGCGGGTCATCTCGGACAACGCCGACTACAGCGTTCTGCTCAACGACCAAGTCGTGACCGCCTCGCAGAACCGAGACTTCTCCTACGAAGAGGGACGCCTCGTCGCCGACACGGCCGTTGTGGCGTCATCGACGGAGCTCGCCGTCAGCCGAACGATGCGCTTTGAGTACGATGAAAACGGCCAGCTCGAGCGCCGCACGTTGCTTGAAGAGGCCCAAGCAATCGCCGAGCAGCGGTGGACTTGGCGAGAGGACGAGTGGCTCTCACATGAAATCGATTACCACGACGCATCCTGGCCAGGGTTCGGCGTTGCGCCGATTGGGGATGCGCGCACCCACATCACCGGCGGAAGATACTACCGAGGCCTGCGAGACGACGGGCGCGTTGCATGGGCCGAGACCGTGTCACCCTCAGGCGGAGCCACGCGCATCGCGTACACATACATCGACAACACCATACGCTCACAGTGGTCGGTCGACGGCGCGACCGCGACGGAGCAGGTTGAACAGTTTGACGGCGGCAGGCTCGTCTCGCGGACATCGGACTACACCCAAGACGGGGTCATCGACTACGCGGAGACGTGGACCTACAGCGGATCAGGGCGCCTGCTGGAGAGCGTGGTCCAGGTGCCCGAGCGGGACCCCAGCGTCACCACATACACCTGGGCCTGCGAACCAGCTCCCTAGCTGGTTCGCAGGCAGGCGGCCAAAGTCTAGCCACACGGCACCGAGCGGACCCGGCGGCTCAGCCTTCCGGCTCGGCCTTCCAGCTCAGTCTCTGCGGCTCAGTCTCTGCGGCTCTGCTTATCGAGGTGCTGAACAAAGAGCTTCAGCACATCAATGAGCTCCGTCAGCCGGTGATTCACCACTCGCCCGTCGTGCACGTGCTCGGCGTACGCCCGCATCAGCTCGTCGGTGCCCCCGCCGACGGCGTGCTCCACGCCCGTACGACGTGTAGGTCGAGGCTGACGCGTCTCCGCTTGCGCGCCATCACCGGCGGCGCGACCAACGCCGGCGGGAACAGGAGGCGCGCCACGATGAGGAGCCTCTCGCCCGTCCGCAAAGCCAACGGCCACGCGCTTCAGCGTGTCTTCAAGACTGCCAATCGCTTCGGCAAGTCGGGCGCTCATTACCGCGTCGGCGCGTTTGGTCTCCTGCAGCATCATCGAGAGATCGCGGCTCAGGTCGATGAGCTGTGGCGACAGGTCTGCCGGCGGTGCCGGGACGGCAGCCAGTGGCTGCGTCAGCGCGCCCGGGACATCCGCGTCTCGTGCCGAAATCTCCTGTAGCGCGTCATGGCGCTTTGCTTCTCGGAGCTGCCCCGTTGCAATGC
>JBLFZA010000203.1:0-8043 GCA_047610025.1 Bradymonadia bacterium
GCATGGGCAAGGTGTATCGCGGACTCAACACCCGCACCGCCGGTCCAGTCGCCATCAAGACGCTGATCCCGGGGCTCCTAGCCGACGAATCGGTTGTGGCGCGCTTCGAGATCGAAGCCAAGAGCGCAAGCAACCTGCAGCACCCCAACACCATTCGTATCTACGACTTTGGTCGAGAGGGCGATGTCCTCTTCATGGTGATGGAGCTGCTCGACGGCGAACCCTTCGACGCCCTGATCTCTCGAGTTGGGCGTGTTGATCCGCAGCGTACGCTGCACATCATGCGGCAAACCTGTCGGTCCCTCGCAGAAGCGCACGCGGCCGGGGTCGTGCACCGCGACATGAAGCCGGACAACATCTTCCTGAACCGGGTCGGTGACGAGCCGGACCACGTGAAGGTGCTCGACTTCGGCGTCGCGAAGCTCAAGGTGAAGGATCCGAGTCAGGCAACCCTGACACAAGCGGGCATGATCTTCGGGACGCCTCGATACATGTCTCCTGAGCAGGCTCGGGCCTACGAGATTGACGGTCGAAGCGATATCTACGCGCTCGGCGTCATCATGTTCGAGTCGCTCACCGGGAAGCCGCCTTTTGACGCGCCCGACCCCGTCAGCATTCTCGTTAAGCACGTTCAGGAGCCTGTCCCAAGCTTCCAGTCGGTGGCTCCGGATCTCGGGCCGATGCCCGACCTAGAAGCCATTGTTCGGCGGTGCATGGAGAAGAATCCAGACGCCCGATTCGACGACGTCTCGACCTTGTTGAATGCGCTGGAGGCCGCGTCGGCTCGCCTCGGAAGGTACGCGACCGACCCTGCGTTCGAGCTGTCGAACGAGACGATGGCCCTCGAAAGGGCACACAACGACACCTTCGCACCGCCGGTCGTGGACGCGGAGGCTTTCGATAAACTCGGCATCAGCGAAGGTAAGGCAGGTACAAAGTACACGTTTGGCGCCGACGTCGAGATGCCGGCGACCGGCGCTCATATGGCTGCCGAGGGTCGCAAGAAGCTGGTCGGCGTGACTATCGGCGCAGTCGCCTTGCTTGCTGTTGTCGCTGGCGGTCTCGCCGCGATGCTGTCCACCGATGAGACGCTTCCCGTCGCCGAGCCTGACGTGATCCCGGAGGTCGCCGTGAATCCTGCGATGAGCGCCGTCGCCGCCATGGCCTCCGGCGAGCTGGGACGCGCGGTCGGAACGGCAGGCGATCAAGCGGGCTCGTGGGTGGTGCAAGTGTCGGCGTCGAGCGAAGTGGACGGAGCGACGGTGAGCCTCGCTGGCGGCGACTCGCGCCCCGTCCCGTTTACGTACTTCGTCGTGCGTGACCCGGCTGATCTCGAACGACGCGTCGAGATGGTGTTTGCGGCGCCCGGCTACCAGGAGCGGTCGTACGAGGTCGCGCTAGCAGAAGCCGAGATTGCCCTCGCTGGGGAACTGCGACGGCAGCGAAGTAACGGCAACGCAGAGCGACCACCGAGTGACCCGCCGCCGGAGAGACGACCGGACGCACACGTTCCGGAAGGCGGTCTCGACGACCCCTTTCAGTAGAGCCCCTCCTCGGGTCTCTCGTGTAGCCTAGCCTTGGCCGGGCCAGTCGCCGAGCGGGGCACGGGCGCGAGCGCCGCACGCCTCGTCGACAGCCGTCCTTACTTCGTGATGTTCACGTCGAAGGTCTGGTAGGGGATCCCGATGTTGACCGCGTCTAGCTGCTCCTTGGTCGCGACCGTGAGGGCTTCCTGGGCGGAGAAGTACTCCGCCGTCGGGACCCAAACGCGAAGCTGGTAGTCAACCGACGAAGCGCCGAGACCCGTGAGCACGACCTGATTTGCAGCGGTCTGGTTCGGGATAGTGTCGAGAGCTTTCTGCATCGCCGCACGGGTCTCCGGGATGCTGGCGCTGTAGTCGATACCGACACTCACATCGACACGACGTGTGTCGTGGTGCGTGATGTTCTCAATCGTGCCACCGAAGATTACGCTGTTCGGCATGATGATGCGTCGGTTGTCTGCCGTATCAAGGATAGTGGTGAACAGCTCGATTTCATCGACCTTTCCGGTTACGCCACCAACGTTCACAACGTCACCGACGTTGAAGGGGCGAAACACGATGAGCATGACGCCGGCTGCTAGGTTCGACAGGCTGCCCTGGAACGCGAGGCCAATCGCCAAACCAGCTGCGCCGATAAGCGCTGCGAAGCTGGTCGTCTCGATGCCAAAAATACCGAGGCACGCGATGGCCGCCGCCGCGATGACAACGTAGTAGGCGATGTTGCCGGCAAAGCGCGCGAGCGTCTTGTCGAGTTTACCGGACTCGCCCAGATTGTCGACGTGCCGCCGCGCATAGCTCGCGATTTTCGAAGCGATGAAGAGGAAGACGAGGGCGCCGATGACGCGTACGCCGTACATCGTCGCTAGCTCAATAAGGGGACCGAAGTCGAAGTTCTCTGGCATCGTGATTCTGTGAAAGGAGAAGAGGATACAACTAGGCCCTCCGACGTAGGACGCCGGGGAAGTAGCGATTTTGGCTCACTCAAGGCGGCGTCATCACGTGGATGACGAGTGGCGCCAGTTAGGGGGCAGGAGCGATTGCTCGTACCTGCGGGATGCCTAGTTCATTGACGCTGTCCGTCAACTCAAACCCAGCGAGCACCTCGACATCTGTCCATCCGCTTTCGGTGGGCACAGCGCGCACGATAAGCGCGTGGTAGGGCAGCTGAATCTCGGGGAGATGATCGAGCCGCCACTCGATTCCGTCATCCGCACCCGCTACCCCGCGACCCATGACCGGCGACGCGACGTTGGCGTACAGGCCCGGGAGGGGGAGGATCTGGCCGTTCGCATCCACCCGGCGTGCCCCATTGATAGGCTGATAGGGGTCGTACCATGCGAGGCTGCCAGGAAGTCCGAGCCAGAAGGCATCCCACGGGCGGTCGGCCAGCTCTGACGGCATGCGATTGTTGTGAACGAAGGTGTCGATCATGTTCGCCGGCTCACCCGCCGCGTTGCTCCCCGTCGTCGGATCGATGTCGAAGATCCACTCGCTGGGCGCGGGCGCGTCAACGTGAACGGCGTCGACAAGCACGAGGTAGGCCGACTCGGGCCGCAGCTCGCCGCGCCAGCCGAGCCACAACCCGTGACGATCGCTGGCAGCGCGCGCGTCGCCCGTCGCGACTCCCTCAACATCGTTCAGTCGGCCATCGAGGATGCGAGGCGCGTCCGGCAGCTCCGTGATTGTGCGACCTTCAACGCACGCCCGCAGCACGTGGTAGAGCACTGCGTGGTTGGTGACTCGACCATCGACGACGTCGGCGCAGGGGCCGGTCGCGAGTAGCGGTACGTCATCGTTGGTGTGATTACCGGTGTGCCAGCTGGCTCCCGGCACGATGCCTGCTGGCCGCGGATCGACCAGCTCTAAGCCGCCCGTCTCGTGATCTGCCGTGACGAACACGGTGGCGTTCGGTTGTTGCCGCGCCCACTCGACCACCGCGGCGACCGCGTCATCAAAGGCGAGCGTCTCGTGAATGCTCTCTTCCAGCAGGTTCCCGTGCCCTGCATGGTCGATGCGCGCACCCTCGATCATGACGAAGGCGCCGCGATTCTCGGAGGCGACGCGCTCGAGCGCCGCGAGGCTCATCTCCCGCAGCGATGGCTCGTCGTCCGCTGGCCCGCGATGCACATACGTCAGGTGGGAATTCGAGAAAAGTCCGACCACTCGGCCCGCGGGGGCGCTCACGACTGCGGCGATGTCACGGGTCACGGTGCGCCCAGCTTCGCGCATCGGCTGTACGTGAGAAGGCGCGTCGGAGTCCGGATCGCCCATCGCGCGTCGACCGCCACCGAGCAGAACATCAGGCACAGGAGCGCCGGCGATTTGCCGGGCAATCTCGGGGTACTCAAAGCGTCGCGGCCACTCCACGAGGAAGGCCGCAGGAGTCGCGTGCATCACGTGAGAGGTCGTCACCACCGCCGTCGCGAGACCTTCGCCGTGCGCGAGCTCTACGAGGCTCTCAAGCGACTCGCGGCCGGGGCCGATTCCCAGGTAGCCGTTGTGCGTGGGCACACCCGTCGCGATCGTGGTCGCCGATGCTGCTGAATCGGTGACGCCACTCAAGCTCGCCGTGCGATGATTCGCGCGGATGGGCAGGTGCTCCATGAACAGTCGGCCAGTGGCCCCGTGCCGGAACTGCGATGCGGTGGCGATCTGGCCGTCCCCCATACCATCGCCGATCATGAGAACGACGACCGGCGGACCTGTTGGGGGAGCCAAGGGCGTCGGTGCCGGCGCTAACGCAGGGGGCGCGAGCGTCTCTACTGGCTCGGGCGGGGCCGGGGAGCCCGCGACTTCGGAGCCCGTTACGGCGGAGCCCTCAGCAGTCAACGCTTCATCAGGTGCCACCGTCTCCGGAGCTGAATCGTTGTTGGTGATGCTCGCTGCCTCAGAGGTCGCGGTCGCTTGACACCCGACCGCTCCGATCATCGCCAGGCCCAATCCAACAACGCTCAGCGAGGCGACGAGCAGGCCGCCGCGGAGCCCGCGCGCGGTCGTGCTCACTGGGATTGAAGTGTGCTGATGTTCACTGGAGCGTCTCATACGCCGTCCGCGTTTCGTTCATAGATGATTCGCAACCCCTCAAGGGTCAGGTCTTCATCATAACTATGAATCTCGGTGCAGTGTTCCGCGAAGAGCCTGGCGAGGCCACCCGTGGCGATCACACTCATGTCTTCGCCGTTCTCCGCCACAATCCGTCTCACCATGCCGTCAACCATGTCGACGTAGCCGAACACGATGCCCGCTTGCATGCTGGCGACGGTGTTGCGCCCGATGACCTGGTCGGGTGCTCTGATCTCGACCCGTGGAAGTCTCGAGGCCCGTCGATAGAGCGCGTCAGCAGAGATCGTCACGCCGGGGCAGATCGCGCCGCCGAGGTAGTCGCCGTGACTAGAGATCGCGTCGAAGGTTGTCGCGGTGCCGAAATCGACGACCACCGAAGCGGTGTGCGTGCGCTCGTAAGCGGCGATCGCGTTTACGATGCGGTCGGCGCCGACCTCGCGAGGGTTTTCGTATCGAATCGGCATCCCCGTCTTGATGCCGGGGCCAACCACCAAGGGCTCGAACCCGAAGGTCGCCCGGATCATCTCAACGAAGAGCGGCGTCATCGGAGGGACAACAGACGCGAGGATGCAGCCGTCGATGTCGGTCGGCCGAATGGGTCGCAACGCGAAGAGCTGCTGGACCAGCACGGCGTATTCGTCGCTCGTACTTGCCGTGTTCGTCTGGATTCGAAAGCGGTGAACAAGAGTGCCGGCGTCGTAGAGACCGAGCACTGTGTTCGTGTTGCCAATGTCGATGACAAAGAGCATCGCGCGGGGGGCCTTGTCGTGTTCTTGAGCCAAATCGGAGCGACTCCATTCTAGCCCGCAACGCGCATCAGGTCGAGCGCTGATCGCAGAGTTGGGCGCTCATCTCGGAGGCGTCGCAGCGCTGTCTTTCGTGTCCCAGCGCACCAGCCCGGCCCGGACCTCGTGTCGATCGCCGCGTTCGTCGACAATGACCAGCGCTCCGTCATCGGCGATACCGTCCGCGCGGCCTCTTAGACCGTCTGCCGCGATCACGCGTCGCCCACGCGTGACGTCGCGTTCGCGCCAGGCGTCGATCGCGCTTCGATCGCCGCCGATCAGTGCTTCACATCGCCCAAGAACCAGATGGCGGACGCGTGCGGCGATCGCGTCGGGGTCTGCCGCGTGACCTGTTTCACGCTCGATCGTGGTGGCTAATCCCGTGAGTACATCGGGGATTTCGTGTCCGCTGAGATTCACACCAATACCAACGATCACGCCTTTCGTTCCCCCGCGTACAGCTGCCTCGCAAAGTAGGCCGCCCACCTTCTGGGGGCCAGCAGACGTGTCGAGCAGGAGATCGTTCGGCCACTTCAATCCCGTGCGGGTACCACAACACTCGTCCAGCGCTTCTGCCGTCGACAGGCCTGCCACGAGCGGAATCAGTGGGGCGGCTTGAATGTAGGCCTCGCCGACCAGCGCGATGCTCAGGAAGAGCTGAGGCCCCTGGAGATCTTTCCAGACGCGCCCCACGCGGCCGCGGCCGCCGGTCTGCCGCCTCGCCCGAACGGCGTAACCGTGACCCGCGCCCTCAAAAACGCGCGCCATGGCCAACGCGTTTGTGCTCTCGGCTTCATCAACCGTCGTAATGAGCGGGTTGGGGATCACGCGGGCAGCACGCGCAGCGAGATGTCGGCGTTCGGTGCAGAGTGCGTCAGCGCGCCGCTTGAGATCACATCAAGGCCGACGTCTCGCAGCTCGGCGAGACGCTCGATGGTGATGTTGCCAGAGGCTTCCACGATGGCGCGCCCTGCGATGTGGGCGCACTCTCTGCGCATGTCTTCGGTAGACATGTTGTCGAGCATCACGGCGTCCGCGCCCGCCGCGAGCGCCTCGTCGAGTTCGACCCGATTCGTCACCTCGACCTCGATGCGAATCAAGAAGGGCGCGTGGGCGCGCACCTTCTCAACGGCGCGGGTGATCGAGCCCGCCGCGGCGATGTGGTTGTCCTTGATCATCGCGCCGCCCGCCAGGTTGAAGCGGTGGTTCTTTCCGCCGCCCATGCGCACCGCGTACTTCTCAAGCTCGCGGTACCCTGGGGTCGTCTTGCGCGTGTCGACGAGCGCCGGACCGCCTTCACCGAGCGCGTCGACGCAGCGCCGCGTCAGTGTCGCGACGCCGCTGAGGTGGCGCATAAAGTTCAAGATCACCCGCTCGGCGCGCAGCACGCTGATGGTTGGCCCGCTCATTGTCCCAAAGGGGCCGACTCCGAGTGGGTCACCGTCTGCCGCTGTCCAGACGAGAACGACGCTTGGGTCAATCTCCTGCAGGACGGCGTGGGCCATCGGGATCCCCGCGAGGACCATGGGCTCTTTGGCGACGAATGTTGTGCAGATCTGGTCGTTTAGGGAGAAGATCGCGTCGGTGGTGACGGCACCACCGACAAGATCCTCCGCGAGCGCCAGACGGATGAGTTGCCGTGTACCGTTGGCGAAAGGGAAAAATGTCATAGGCTGAGTGTAGAAAGGGCGCGGATACGTGCCGATTGCGTTTAGTGACCTGAGCGGTGTAGCAGATGGACGATGTCCTGACGCGCAACGTGTTGGACCCCGCGGCCGAGGAGGCTCCGACATTGCCATGATCGAGACCATCACATTCCCAGTGAGGTTTTGCGTCAGCTGCGTCCGAGACGTGGTGACCGCAAGAGACCTCGACGACGCGGACGCGTGGATCGACGTGTGCACTCGCTGCGGTGCAACCGTTGTCGAAAAACGCGCTGCGCGCCGGCTCCCTCCGAGTGCGCTCAGCGGACTTGGATATTCGGTTGAAGGGGAAGGATCGGTGATCGGCTGCGGCGATGGCGGCTGTGATTCCTGTGGCGCCTCCGCCTGTAGCACTTGACTTCCTGACTCTGTGACGAGCGGTTCTGTATGATCTTCGAAGTTCAAATCCCGGCAGTGGACGGCTCTGGTCGTCAGAGTACCTTTCAGATTCAGGCCTCCTCGTGGCGTTCCGCGCTCAACGCTGGTCTACAACAGTCCGGCGAGGGCGAGCTCGACCTCGCTGGCGCTAGCGTCGAGATTCAGGACGACATGGTGATCGTGACCGATCCCACGAATCGCCGGATGCTGCACGTGCGTCAGATCGACGAAGCAGACGCCCAAGCCTCGAAGCTGATCATGTCCATGACCGGCAAGTTTAAGCCGGTTAAGGCCCCGGAAGATCCGTCGAGTGGCGGGCGCATGAGAGTCGCCACGGGAGAGAACAAGGCGGCGATTGGCAAAGCGCCGTCCGGCATCGGATTCACCGACAAGAACACTGGACAGTTCCGCGCGATTGGCACCTCCGAGATTAAGCGGGCTGATTCCGACTCGGTGGTTCTGCAAGAGATCCACGCGCCTGCTCCGTCCCCGGCTCCTCCGGCTGCGGCTCCTCCGGCCGCGGCTCCTCCGGCCGCGGCTCCCCCGGTCACTGCTACGCCAGTAAAGGCA
>JBLFZA010000204.1:0-8008 GCA_047610025.1 Bradymonadia bacterium
AGCGACGGCAAGAAAGACGCGCGCGACAAGCTCATGGAACGATTCGCGCTCGACTATGTGCAGGCCGAGGCGATCCTCGAGACGAAGCTCTACAAGCTCGCGAAGCTCGAGATTGACGCCATTCGTGAAGAACTGGCGGAGAAAGAGGCGCAAGCAGCCGAGCTACGACGTGTCCTCGGCAGCAACGAGGAGATGTGGTCGCTGATTCGCGGCGAGTTGGAGCAGGTGCGTGACGCGTATGGAGACAAGCGTCGCACCCGGATGACCGGCCCGGTCGAGGACCTCCAGTTCTCGGAAGAGGTCTACATCGTCGCGGAGGATGCGTTCTGTATGGTGAGTCGGCTGGGGTGGATCAAACGCCAGAAGAGCTACACGGACATGAGCGCCGTGCGCGTGCGCGAGGGGGACGAGATTGGCTGGGTGGTGCCGTGTTCGTCGCGCGAGGCGCTCGTCTTCTTCACGGACCGGGGCAAGGCGTACACGATGCGCGCGACGGATGTGGTGATGACGACCGGATACGGTGACGCGATTCAGACCAAGTTCGACTTCGCCGATGGCGAGAAGATTATCGGGGTCGCGACGACGGACGACCGTGTTCTGCCGCTGATCGCCGAAGAGATGCTGCAGGACCTGACCGAGGACGACCCGATTCCGCCCTACGTCACCCTCCTGTCTCGGCAGGGCAAGACGTTGCGCGTGTCGATTCACGCATTCTCTGAGCCGTCGACGGTGAAGGGCCGCAATGTGATGCGTCTCGACAAGACTGGCGACGCGGTACTGGCCGCGTACGTGAGTGATGGCACGGAGGTAGTGTCGCTCGCGACCAAGCAGGGCCGCTGTTTGCTTTTCCCTGTGGACGAGATCAAGGTCTTGTCCGGTTCTGGCAAGGGCGTGCTGGCGACCAAGCTTACGAAGGACGACTTCGTGATGGGATACGTGCTGACCAAACACCGGATGGAAGGCCTTGAGGTAGAGACGAACCGAGGGCGCGTAGAGGTCGTGCGGCCAAACAAATTCACGGTGACGTCGCGTGGAAACCGCGGCCGGGAGATCATTCGGCAGGGCTACCTGACGCGGGTGGGTGTCGAACCGGTGGAGCTTATGTTCAGGGATGAAGAGCCGAAAGCAGCCGAGGAAGAACCGCTGCTCGACCCACCCGATAGCGATCAAGGGGAGCTGATCTAATGGCTGGCAACGACTACGACGCGTCCTCAATCGGTGTTCTTAAGGGGCTCGACCCCGTCAGGAAGCGACCGGCGATGTACATTGGCAGCACCGACTATGTCGGACTGCACCACCTCGTGTGGGAGATCGTCGATAACAGCGTCGACGAGGCGCTCAACGGGCACGCATCAACGGTTGAGATCATCCTGCACAGCGACGGACAGTCCGTCTCGGTGCGGGACAACGGACGCGGCATCCCGGTGGACATGCATCCCACCGAGAAGCGGCCAGCACTCGAGGTAATCCTCACGGTGTTGCACGCGGGCGGCAAGTTTGGCGAAGGAGGGTACGTGCGCTCCGGCGGCTTGCATGGCGTCGGCAGCTCCGTCGTAAACGCTCTCTCTATCGACCTCGTGGCCACCGTCAAACGCGACGCTAAGGAGTACCAACAATCCTTCAGGCGTGGCGTGCCGGCCACGAAGCTCAAAACGCTCGGCCCGGCAACAGGGACGGGCACCACGATCTGGTTCCGGCCTGACCCCGAGATATTCGACGAGCTTGATTTCGATACCGCGCTGCTGCGTGAGCGACTTGAAATCAAGGCGTTCCTGACCCCAGGGCTCAAGGTCGTCTATAAAGATGAGAAGGCGAAGACGCGGGTGGAGTTCAAGTATGAGGATGGCATTGGCGCCTACCTCGCGCGCTTGATCGAGCAGTCACCTGATCCTGTCGCTCACCCGGACCCCCTGCGCTTCACGTCCGAAGACGTCGACGGAAACGGCACACGGGTGGACGTGACGCTTCAGTGGACCGAGTCCACCCGCGAGCTGCTCTCCACCTTCGCAAACGGGATCCCCACGCACGACGGCGGCACACACGAGTCGGGCGTGCGCGACGGAATCGCGGACGCCATGATGGCGTACTTGGACGCGCACGACGCGATCCCGCGGGGCGTGCAGGTCAAGCGGAGCGACACCCGCGAGGGCATCACGGGCGTGGTCAGCGTGTTGCTCGCGGAGCCGCAGTTTCAGGGCCAAACAAAAGACAAACTCAACAACCCTGAGATCAAAAGCGTTGTGTCGGCGCTCGTCAAAAAGGAGGTTGAAGGCTACATGCACAACAACCCCACGACGGGGAATGCGGTCGCCATGCGCATCATTCAGTCGGCGCGGGCGCGGGCCGCATCGCGCGCGGCGATCAAAGAGGTCAAAAGAAAGAAGAACGTGAGCCACCGGCTCAACCTGCCAGGCAAGCTGGCGGATTGCTCCTCGACCGACCCCAACGACAGTGAGCTCTTCATCGTCGAGGGCGACTCCGCTGGTGGCTCGGCCAAGCAGGGTCGGGACCGCAAAACGCAGGCGATACTCCCACTGCGTGGTAAGGTGCTGAACGTCGAGCAAGCGACCGTGAAGCGCGTGATGGACAACAAAGAGCTGCAGGACGTCGTGAGTGCGCTGGGGTGTGGCGTCGGCAAGTCGATCAATCCAGACTCTGTGCGATACGGGCGCATCATCTTGCTGATGGATGCGGACAGCGACGGCCATCACATCGCGACGCTGCTCCTCACTTTCTTCTATCGCTACATGAAGCCGCTGATCAACGCGGGACGGGTGTATATCGCGCAGCCGCCGCTCTACCGCGTTGATGTCGGCAAAGATACCTCTTGGGCGGATGACGACGCCGAACGAGATCGTATCGTCGCAGAAGCGATTCGGCGCAGACCTAACGCTAAGCCGGTCATACAGCGCTTCAAGGGACTCGGCGAGATGATGCCCAAAACGTTGTATGAAACAACGCTGAACCCGAAGAAGCGGCGGCTGCTTCGTGTCACGATTCCGCCTGATCAGTTGCTCAAGACGGAATCGACCATGGGGGGGTTGATGGGAAAAGACGCGAAAGTTCGGTTCGACTTCATCATGGAGAACGCCGAGACCGCTGAAGAACTCGACGTCTAGGGAGAATGCTCTTCCGCGGATGAGCCGACGCCGTGAATCTCCCGGATTTCCAAGGGCGCTGCCTGGTGGCTGAGGCGCAACCAAGCCCGGTACGCCGCAGCGTCGACCTTGTGCGCCGAGAAGAGTAGCCACAACCCCGTGACATGCAGATCAGCATTCTGCGCGGCGTGCATGGCGTCGGCGAGCTGGTTCGCAGGGTACAAGAGCCAGCCCTCGGAGCCCGGTGTACGAGCGAGTGTGCGCGCGATCGCTTGAGCAAAGGCGTGCACGCCGCCGTGGTGCGCGTGCGTGGACTCCCGGGTGGTCGCGTGGCGCGAGGGTTGGCCTTCACCAGCGCGAAAAAAGGGCGGGTTTGCGACGACGAGAGTGGCGGTCGCATCGGCGTCCCACTCGCGAAGGTCGGCTTCGACGACCGTGACGACCGCCTCCGTGCACTGCGCGTTATGACGGCAGAGCTGCGCATGATCGGCGTTGCGTTCGACGAGCGTCAGCGAGACGCGTCCGCCATGCGTGGCCTGAGCCGCGAGCAAGCCGAGGATGCCGCAGCCGGCGCCGAGGTCGACGATGGTCACGTCGTCACTCGGAGAATTGCTCGGAGCGTCGCGTTCGCGCTCGCGTGAGTGAGCGTGACCGTATTCGCGCAGGATCGTCGGCCAGACGAGATTCTCCGGCCCGAAGCGGTAGCCACGCTTGGCTTGAAGGAGCGGCTTGCACAGCCCGTCTACGCTCGTGGAGACGGTTGGAAAGGGCGGCTCGCTCTCGCGCTGGCGCTCGGGGCTCATAACGGGGAAGACAGGAGAGTCCGGGCGCCAGCGTGCGCCGCTGTGACTGAGACGACGCTCGGGGGTCCGCATTCACTCTTATGTGAGGATCGTCGCGCAATCGCGCGCGGCTGTCGCCACCGAGTGGAGTCCATCACAAGCTACGTGCCGATTCCGAGCTCGTGGCGAAGCTTCTTGGTGAGCTTCGCCACGATGACCTCGTAGCTGTGCTGGACGAGCTCCTCGATCAGGCTGGGAGGCACCCCGTCATCGAGGCTGATGCTGTTCCAGTGCTTCTTGTTGAAGTAGCGCGGCGCGACAATGCCAGGGTTCTCAGCGCGCAGCTCGTCTACCCGTGCCGGGTCGCACTTGGCGATGACGCGCATCTCGGTGTCCCCGAGGCTGATGTTGGCGAAGATCTTGTCACCGACCTTGTAGACGAGCACGTCAGGGCCGAATGGCGCGCTCTCTTCGGAGCGTGGCTTGTTAAGGCAGAGTTCGCGGACAAGCTCGACGTCCATGGATTCTCCAGAGTGTGCAACGTGTCGATCCTAGCCCAGCGCTCCTAGAAGGGCTAGGGGCGGCATGACTGTCGACTTTCCCTACGCTTAGGATGAGATGAGCGCCGTTTGCTACCACCGAGTCGAGACCCCAGATGGGTGGGTGTTGCCTGTTCAAGTGCGCAGCAGAGCGGAGGCAACCGGCGTGCCGGTGCTCGTAGTGCCGGGATACGGGATGAACAGCCACCTGTTTCGCAACAGTCCAATGGGCCCGTCGCTCAGCGAGTTTCTGTGCGACGCTGGGCATCCTGTCTGGACGGTCGACTTGAGGGGACAGGGCGGGTCACGTCCGACGCGCGACACCTCGCACGAGCCAACCCTGCAGCATCAGATCACGCAGGATGTCTCGTCCGTGGTGGCCTACGCGCGGCGCATCCACGCTCAGCAGAAGCTCGCTCTCTTCGGGTGTAGTCTCGGCGGTTCGATCGCGCTCGCTCACGTCGCGCTCAATGGCGATGACGGGCTCGCTGGCGTCATCACGGTGGGGTCGCCGCTGACGTGGGAGGGCGTGCACCCGCTCTTGCGTGCGATGGGATCGTCTCGTCTCGTTTCGGAGTTTTTACGCCCTCGCGGACTTCGTGATTTCGCCGAACGCGCAGCGCCCCTTCTGCGCATCGCGCCACAGGCGTTGTCGCCCTATCTCAACGTCGACAACATCGATCTCGATGTTTTGCCGCAGCTGATTCAAACGATCGAGGATCCGCTCCCTGGTGTGAATCGTGACATCGCGCAGTGGCTGAAGTCGGGGAAGCTGCATGTCGAAGGCCTGGATGTCGCCGACGCGATTGGTAA
Source organism: Bradymonadia bacterium (assembly GCA_047610025.1). Lineage (GTDB taxonomy): Bacteria > Myxococcota_A > Bradymonadia > REDH01 > REDH01 > JBLFZA01. Next base: position 5,233 of record JBLFZA010000204.1, read on the forward strand.
TGCGACGGTGCCGCTGTTGACTGTGCTGGCGAATCGGGACGGCATCGTGCCAACCGCTTCTGCGGCGTCCGCGCTGACCCGGTGGGGGGGGCCGACCACCCGCCTCGATGTTGGCGACGAAGAGCGTTGGTACGCTCATGCGGACTTGTTCGTTGGACGTTACGCGAACCGAGATGTCTTCGCGCCCATCCGCGACTGGCTCGCGGCGTTGGACGACTAGGCGAACAGCGCTTGCGAGCGAGCGTTCATGCCCCTAGATTCCCGGAGCGATCACCTGCCCGCTGCGCGGATGGGTTGGCGCGACACACTCCCACTAATTTCGGTTTGGCATGTCCAAGAAGATTGATCTGCCCATCATGAATCCTGAATTCGAAGCAGGTGCCAGCGCTCCCGCAGCGACCATCGCTCACAAGACACGCGCGGAGGGCGGCGACGTCATGAGTGAGATCGCGCGCGAAGTCTCTGACAACAGCGTGTTCCTCTACATGAAGGGTACGCCTCAGATGCCGATGTGCGGTTTCTCGGCGCGCGTGACCGGCATGCTGAACCACATCGGCGTACCCTATGCCGCCTGCAACATTCTCGACGACTCCGAGAAGCGACAGGCGGTCAAGGTCTACACCGAGTGGCCGACGATCCCACAGCTCTACGTCAACGGGGAGTTCGTCGGCGGCTGCGACATCATTACGGAGATGTTCGAGTCGGGCGAGCTGGAGACCATGGTCAAGACGAGCGCGTAAGCGTTCAGCGCCCTGGGCCAGCTCGCGCGGTCTTGCCTAGCTAGGCTGTCGGGCCGCGTCGTCTGGAACGCTCAGATGCGGAGCTGTATTTTCGAGGCGCGGTTTTGACGCCGATTTCTCGACGACGGCCAGGATCGCGCGAACTTTGAGTGCGGTCTCATCGGCGCGCGTGGAGTCTGTCTTGGCTGGGCCGAACGCCGAGGTGAACCCGCCGGATGTGTCGGTGGAGCGAGCGAACACGTCGTCTGTGTCGCATCCGACATCGCTCGCTATCGATGAGAGAGCGTCATCGACGCTCGCCAGACCTGTGGCGAGAGGCTGGTCGTCGCCGACCGCCCCTGTGATCGGCAGTGGCAGCAGGTCGGGGAACCCATCCAGCTCTTCGGCGTGCAGCGCCGCGACCTGCAGCTGGTGGTCTTCTACGGTCCGGCTGAGCCGATACGAGAGCTGAGAGAGCGCACGCGATTCGCGAGCGAGCCCCTTGGAGGCGGCGAACTCTGACTGCTTCAGCGCGAGCTCCGCAGCATCTCTTCCGTGTCCGCAGCGGCTCAAGTCGTCACACAAGCGCATCACCGCGTCGTGATCGAGCTGGCCGACGTAGCCAAGTGCGGTGGCTGCGCGTCGCTTTACACCCTCCCACCCAAGCCCGCTTGCCTCGTCGTGCTGCATGCGAAGCTGCTTGAGAGCCGCGTCATCGGGAGATTGAAGCAGCGCGAGCGTGTGCTCAGCCACGCGATGCAACGCTTGGTAGTATGGGCTCGGGGAGAGCCGGAGCAGTTCTTCCGCCCGCCCGAGCCAGCGCTGGCCGGCTTGGGGATCGGTGCGCTGGGACAATTCAAGCGCGAGCATCGCACCTGAACGATGGACGGAGGGGTCGTCGCACAACTCCGCGATCTCGACTCCTCGCGTGCGGAGGACGATGCTCGGCTCCAGCAGCGCGACCTCGTCGCAGGCCTGCGCTAAGCTACCGAGGACAGTCAGGGCATCACGCGTTCGTCCATTCGCTCGTGCGTCTGCGAGTTTCTGCGTCGCTGCTCGAACATTGCCTTGGGAGACTGTCTGCACGATGTTGAAGGCGACCTCGATCGTGTGAAGGCGTTGCAGGGAGGCACCGCTCTGCGGACCGTCGAGCGCACTACGAAGAGCCTCCTGCAGCGCGGGCCAAGACTCTAGCGTGAAGAGCGCCTCGACTCGCAGCGTCGCGATCTCCGCTCTCTCGCTGTCGTTATCGGTCGTTAGAGAGTGTTCGATCGCGTCGCACTCCTCGATCGCTCGGGCGGGGTCGGAACCCACGAGCCGCTCTAGCGTGGCAAGACGGCGCCCAATGTCGCTTTGCTCGGGCAGCAGATCGGAGTGTTCGCGCGCGGCGTGCAGTTTCGCCAAACGTTCGACATCCCGGCGGACGCTCGCGGCCAAGCAGCGCCCGTTGACTGCGGCGAGCCGTTGCTCCCCGTCTTCGCTGGCTGGAAAACAGCTGTAGCGACTCGACGCTGGCCAGCCGAGCTGCGTCGCTATCATGTCGGACGCGGCATGGAGCTCGGTCTTCAGCTGCATGAGGACGGCCTTAGCCTCTATTGTCTCGCGGCTGGGCGTGATGGAGGTGGGCGTCTTGCGGCCGAAGACGGGTCTGTTCTCCAGTCGCTCCAACGCGGCGCCTCGTGCGCGAACGGCATGGAGCACAGTTGCCGTACGTTCGCGGTCGAGGGCCCCACGCGGCAGTGTATCGGTCTTAGACACGAGCCCATCGAGCGTGGTCAGAAGACAGCGCGCGCGTGCGAACTCTCGTCGACTGCGCCATCGCTGAACGCACTCTAGGAGGGTCTCCAGCCCTTTGCCCACGCCTTGTGCAAGCGCGAGTTCTGCGTCGAGTTCTACGACGATCGCCGCGAGGCCGCTGGCTCGTGCCTCGTTCAGCAAGTGCAGAACCGCGTTCACCTTCACGGAGCCACCCGAGCGCCGCAGGAGCTGCAACGCTAGCGCATCGTGATAAACGTGGAACGTTCCGCGGGGGAGCGTGCTGAGCTCGGCCTTGGCGC
>JBLFZA010000205.1:0-7983 GCA_047610025.1 Bradymonadia bacterium
GACTTCACACCAAGGAGAACGAATGGCCCGACCCAAGGTCTTTATCAGTTCGTAACCGTTCAGTGGACGGCCACTTGCACGTCTCGCTCGATTCGCGATCCTGCGCGCACCCTACGCAATGGAGCGACGATGGCGCAGCGAAAGAAGAATAGAAGCGAGTCCGATTGGTCGCGGATCTGTGCGAGGCATGAGCGCAGCGGGATGACGGCACGGGCGTTCGCCGAGGCACATGACTTGAACTACAAGACGTTGCTCTGGTGGCGTTCGAGGCTTCGTTCGCTGGCCGAGACGCCTGTCGAAAGCTCGGCCCAGCGCTTCGTCGAAGTGGTCGACGAGCCACTGGCTGTGAGCGACGTGGGTGTGACCATACGTTGCGGCAACAATGTGATCGAGTGCGCCAGTCTGCCGCCGGCAGCTTGGGTTCGAGAAGTGGTGGGGGCGTGTTAAGCCTGCCAGCGTCGGTCCGGATCTACTTGTTCACCGGACCGACCGACATGCGCAAAGGGTTCGATGGGCTGGGCGCATTGGTCACGGCCTCGGGCCTCGATGTGTTCAGCGGTCATCTCTTCGTGTTCGTGTCGCGTCGCGCAGACCGCGTGAAGGTGCTGACGTGGCAGCGCGGCGGATTCGTCTTGCACTACAAGCGCCTAGAGAAGGGCTGTTTCCGGCGGCCTGTGGTCCCGTCGAGCAGCGAGCGCGTGGGCATTGGCGCCGACCAGCTCCAGCTGCTGCTCGAAGGATTCGATACCCGCAAGATCCGAACGCCGCAGCGATGGGAACCAAAGAGGATCGACACGAGCGACCGATCATGATCTACGTTCGTCGATGCAACTCCCCGAGCACATTCGAGCAAAGATCGCCGAACTCGACCCCGCGGCGCAAACCGTGATCGAGCTCGTCATGCACATGCATGACGAGCAGATGCAGCGGCTTGCCGAGCTTGAGGAGCAGAACCGGAAGTACCAGCAGATGCTCTTCGGTTCACGATCCGAGAAGCTGCCACCAATCTCAGACGCCGTGCGACGGCAGATTGAAGAAGAGGAGTTTGCCGCTGGGATCCTGAACATCCCGGCGAATGCGACCGACGATGGAGAGGGTGATGATGACCCGGACCCGCCCGGTGGTGGAGGCGGGGCCGCAGCGACCAAGACGCTGTCCGCCGAGCAGCGCACAAAGCACCGACGGAAACAAGGTCGGGAGCATTCAAAGAAGGCTCGGAAGACACGCAACGAAGCGTTGTCGAAGCTGCCGGTAACTCGTCGCACGATCGCCGTGGCGCCCGATGCGTTGCCGTCAGGAATGACTCGGGACGACTTCTACGAGCTTGAGAAGCCACGTGCGGTGCGACGTATCGTGCACGTCCGGGAGCACCTCGAGGTCATCGCGTACGAGCTTCAAACGCTCCGTTCGAAGAGCGACGAAGAAGTCTTCGTCAGGGCAGAAGCGCCGCCATCTGTCATCGAAGGCGGACTGTGGGACGCGAGCGTGTATGCCCACGTCATCGTCAGCAAGTGTGTCGACTCGCTGCCGCTCTATCGTCAGGAGCGCATCCTTGGGCGCGCCGGGTTTGGCATCGCACGCAGTGTGCTGTGCAATCTCTTTCATCGCGGCGCATCCCTTCTCGAGCCCATCTACCAGCGGCTGCTAAAGCTCGCTGGGCAGCGGCCGTACGTGCACGCTGACGAAACCAAACTGCGCGTCGCGGAAACGAAGAACGCGCACAACGGGTGGATCTGGACCTTGGTCTCCGAAGACATCGTCGCCTACATTTTCAGTGAAACCCGAGCTGGGGAAACGGCCAACATGTTGCTCAGCGGCACTGCTGGCGTGCTAATGGTCGATGGTTACGCTGGCTACAACGGTGTCGTCGGCGAAGGCGGACGAACGCGCGCGGGCTGCTGGGCGCACGCACGGCGAAAGTTCTGGGACGCGCTGAACACGGCGCCAGAAGCACGGCAGGTGCTGGACCTCATCACCAATCTCTACCGCGTTGAGCATGGCGTTGCGACGAAAGGCGGCCTCGGAACCGAGGTCCATCAACAAGCACGCACAGACATCTCGACGAACATCGTCAATACCATCGAAGCCTGGGTCGACGAGCGCAAAGATGTCGTGATCCCGAAGAGCCCGATCGGCAAGGCCGTCACCTTTGCAGTGAATCAACGGCCAGCGCTGCGAACCTTCCTCGACGACCCGAAGATACCGCTCGATAACAACGTGGCCGAACGAGCGCTGAGAGTGATCGCCATTGGTCGGAAGAACTATCTCTTTGTCCGTTCGGCCGAGACGGGGCGCAACCTCGCCATCCTGCAGACGATCTGCCACACGTGCCTGCTGCACGACATCAACCCCTACGAGTACCTCCAGGATATCCTCGTTCGGGTCGGCGAACATCCGGCATCCCGGCTCGACGAACTACTACCCGAGGCCTGGGCAAACCGGCACGAAGTCGGCGAGACATGTCAACTGGCCGCCTGCTGAACGGTTACGGACGATGCGGACGACGCGGACGACGCGGACGACGCGGACGACGCGGACGACGCGGACGACGCGCACGAAGCGGTCGATTCCGACGACGCATTCGATTCGAACGACGGAGGGGCTCCACCCGACGCAACGTTCCAAGCGACGCGGCGGAAGGCGTTCAAGAACAGCCCTGCTTCGCTCAGGGGCTGAGCCCAGGATCGCGCATACAGATTGGCGCTAGACAGGGTGTAGGAGCCGAGCGAAGCGTCGGCGAGAGCTGCCTTGAACTCTATGTAATTTCGTCGGAGGCAAGGCGCCACTTCGGCCTCCTCACACGTCATACGCCGTCCCGACTGAGCCATCCCGCATCATGCGCGCGAACAGGGGTGCCAACGTCCTAGACCGACAGAGGTCTCGGGTCGCCGTGCCGAAGGGTGAGTGCCGCAACACACCGAGTGACACGTGAATGGAGGCGGTGGCGGACGATCGGCGCACGGCGGGCTGATGTCGCGCCTGGGATATGCGCGGTGACCCCACATTTCTCAGCAGCGTGACTAGACACTAGGCTCGTGCACGCTCGACGCGCCTTTCCGGCGTTGCGGCCAGCCCTTGCCCCCCACCAGTCGTGAGTCGCGTGCGAGTGATGAGAGAGCACATCGAGTATCGAGCCAACACTACCCGCCCGCTACTTTCGCTCGTCAGCACGTTCGTTGCTATGGGCGTGTTCGTCTGGAACCTTCGCGATGACGGGCACGTTGTGTGGCTGCCTGTCCTCGTTATGACCCCTCCGGCGTTGATAGAATTGCAACGGCTCTTCGGCGACGCACGGCTAAGCCTCAGCCCCACAGGGTTCGTGGCGTCCACACGATTTCGGAGGTGGCCGTTCTCCTGGACGGATGTGGAGGGCTTCGAGTTAACGAAGAAGGATGGGAAGCCGTCGATCGTTGTGCGACTACGAAGCAAGGGCGCGTGCAGCGACGGGTCGAACGACATGTTGTCGCCGACGGAGCCCCTCGAGGTAAGCATCGGCAACGTGTACTCGGAACCGCTAGAAGTCGTACTGACGGCCCTCGAAGATTGGCACACACGCTTCGCACCGGATTGATTGCGAATCCGTTGGGCATTGGATCGTGGCGGACGGCGTGGCTCGACGGCTGACGGAGCGCTAGGGTCGGACACCTTTGTTGGGGCTTCGAAGAGGCGTGCGCATGCGATTCACTTCGGGGGCCCGTGGTGTCTTCCTCGGCTGGCCCTGCTCCCCGCTCTCGAGATGTTCAGCCGCCGAGCCGAGCCGAAGCAGCCTCGCGAACGCTGAGTTCTTCAAACTCGTCCACCTGCATCGCGGCCAGTCGCTCCCGAAGGGGGGCGTCCAGCAACGCCATCGCTGCGCCCGCCTCGCGCGCCGAACAATCACAGTCCCAAAGCGCTTCACGTGCCAAACGCGGGCCGAGGGGATCTGCGCTCGCCTGCAGCGCGTCCAGAACCCTCCAGCGAATCCAGGAGTAGGGAGAGTCAACGAATGCGCGCTCGAGGAGGCGGCTTTGGCCGGGCTCGCCGATGTGTGTAAGCGCTTCCACCATCGTACATGCAGCGTAGAGTTCCCCGCCATCGAGGGCGCGCTCCAAGCTCATCGTGACCAGAGGGAGGTCCGAGGCACTTGCACCGACCGCAAGGAGGCCTCGACCCACCACCGCGACAGGCCCGGTCAGACCAACCCAGCGCCGGGCAAAGGGCAAGGTCAGCTCGGGTGGCAAAGGCTGGAGGTAGCGGCTCCACGATGCTCGTCGAGCCGACTGGCCAGAGTCCCACACGTCCCCCTCAATCATCTCGCGCGCCGCATCGATGAGCGCGACGTCGCCTTGACGGCCCAGGGTACGACACGCCAGCCCCCAAAGGGCGGGGTCGCTTCCTAACGCCGCCCGCCGGAGCGCCTTACGACTCGCCGTGTCTGTGCGACTCAGCAAGACCGGAGCAATCTTTGGTGTGCGCCACCGCTCAGTCGCTAGACGAAGCAGCCCCTCGGTGGACATCGCTCGGTCGACTTGCCACGTTTGGCGAAGCGTCACCTCCGGCTGCGCGTAGTGCTCCCCAAGCACGTCGCGCAGCGTCGGTACATCGTGGATCCACCTCTCCCAGGGAACTCCCGTCGGCAGCTCAGCCGCCGCCTTGACTCGGCCGCTGGGCAGCGAATTCAGGAGCGCAACCACCTGCGCGTCGGATAGGCCAACTGCTGCCGCAAGATGTGCGTCGTCCAGCCCGAAGACCGCCTCGAACACCAGGACCATCGCACTGCCGCGCGCAGCATCGCTGAGGGCCTGGCGAGCAGCTGAGTGCCCGCGACGAGCCATCTCCACCAAGACGTCAACCGCGAGATTGCCGTCCCGGTCGCCGGGCCGCCATCGGCACACTGCGTCCGCTAGGGGGTCCACGGGCGCGGCAAGCGCGATGGCTAGATTCGCGTAGTACGCGGCTCGCTCCTCGATTTGCCTGTCCCAACGAGCGTCGTTCAGTACGCACTCCAGCAGCAGGCTGATCTCTCGCGACGCGAGCGCCCCGAGGTAGCCACGGCCGAGCCCGCGCTGGAGCTGCCCGCGCAGCGTATCTGATGGCGAGAGGTCGACATGCATGGGGCGTTCATAGCACACGAGCGACGGGGACGGTGGGCGGCGGCAGCAGGCCACGCGCAATGGCTGGCGACAGTCTCCCGATGCGGAGTTGCTTTCGGCGTGCTTCCTTGCAAACGGGTGCTTTGCTATCCTGAGCACCAGACCTCATTGGCCCTCAGACCCCTGCCTCGCGCGGGCCGAAGAAGCGCCCCAGAGACGAAAACGTGTCGAGCCAGCTGCCGGCCTGTCAGTATGCGCACCCGGAGCCACGCGCGGCTGCGTGAGCGCCCCTGCACGAACTCCCGGCCCCATCGATAAGCAATCCCTTCCTCTCGCGCGTTGGCGGCGTACTTAGCGCCGACATTGCCGTCCCCGAGCACGAGCGCGTATCCCGCTTCTACTCCCGTGTGCTCGGCACCGGCGAGAGCCCGCTCTTCGCTGACGAGGCATTGGCGGCGAGGATTGAGGAGGACCTCGACCTCATCATGGCAGCTGACGGCCGCGTCGATGTACGAGGGCAGGACCTGACCTACGTCGACTACGGTTACGATACCCTTCAGCTCGTCTTCGCTGGCGACGTGACACAGGAGTTCGAGCGCGGCGAAATCTCGCTCCCCCCCATTCACGCGTTCATCACGGACCCGGCAGCGCAGGCGGGCGTTTACTACTCGCCGTCGAGCGAGGTCACGCAGGTGACTTTTGACCTGCAATTCCCCTTGCGCGCGGAGTTCTTACGCGACGCATACACATGCGCAACGGACGCCGTTGAGGTCATCAATCTCGATCTCCGGTGTGGCGACCCCTGCGACTGGTTGTCCCTTCGCATCAGCGACTCCCATTGCTTGTACGCGTACCGTTCGTCGCGGGATTCGGAGCAAATCACCCTTCACTGGGCGGTAGACAATGCCGGCGGCGTGGCGCTCACCACAGAGCAATGCGGGTACGCCGGAGGCAACGACTGAGGCCCCTTCTGTGTCGAACGACTGGGCGATCCACGCGGCACCACGGAGTTCGAGGAAGGCACGTGGGACGTCACCTGTGGTGGGGTGAGTCGATAGACAGCACACGGTTCGCACTCTCGCCACCGACCGACCACGCCGAGCACGACATGAACCTCGAGATCCCCGCCGTCTTCGACCGCCTGCCACCCGGCAGCACCCTGCTGCTCGCCGGCTGCGGCGGCGGGTACGACATCTACTGCGGCATACCGCTCTACCTCGCGCTCGTGCGCCGCGGACACACGGTGCACCTGGCGAACTTAACCTTCGCGGACAACAGAATCCCAGGCGTCGAGCGGCTCACGCCATCGCTCACGAAGGTGACCCACGAGTCGACGCCGAAGGGAGAGTATCACCCGGAGGTGCACTTGGCGGTGTGGCTGCATGAGCGTCAGCTCTGCTCCGATGTGTATTCGTTTGATTGAACGGGTGTGTAGCCGTTATGGGTGTCCTACGCCGTGTTAATCGAATGACTAAACATTGACGTCATCCTTTGCATTGATGGTGGTACCGACAGTTTGATGCACGGGAGCGAAGCGGGGCTAGGCACGCCTCACGAAGACGCGACGACGCTCGTCGCACTGTGCGGCCTCGACACGCCGTCCTACCTCATGTGCCTTGGGTTCGGGGTCGATGCCTTTCACGGCGTGTGTCACGCGCACTTCTTGGAAAACACGGCGGCCCTGGCAAAGGAAGGGGCCTTCTTGGGGGTTGCGTCTCTCTTGCCACAGATGGAGGAGGCGACGGCCTACATCGAACTCGTGCGTTTCGCTTCCGGGCGCGCGCCAAACAGGCCGTCGATTGTGAACGAGTCGATCGCGGCCGGAGTGCGCGGGGAGTACGGCGACGTTCACACGTCGCATCGCACCGCCGGCAGCGAGCTCTGGATCAACCCCTTGATGGCGATGTACTGGAGCTACGAGCTAGCCCCAGTCGCCGCACGTTTGGAGTATCGGCACATGCTGGAGGTGACCGAGACCTGCCAGCAGGTGGTCCTCTTTCTCGAGCCCGTGATGAATCGCCAAGAGGGACGGCGGCCGTGGAAGGCTATCCCTGTTTGATGTTTCGTTCCGCTCCCGCGTCGGCAGCTAACTCGACAGGGTGATCCATACAAAAAACATAACCTCACTATCGAGTGTGCATGTCTATGCATCAGCTGGAGATCAGATGACAAAATCCACCAGGCCCGCCAACGGTACCCTCTTCCTCTGCTTGAACGTGGCTGACCTCTCCGAATCCTGCGCCTTCTACGCAGGTCTCGGCTTCGCGCAGGTCGGCGGAGACCTCACCGAAGGCTGGGCGATGATCAGTGACGGAGAGAACGAGATTCATCTCTTCGAGAACCATGTTCCGTCGAACACGCTCAACTTCCGGGGCGGCGACGTCTTCGCGATTGCGAAGTCACTAAAGGCCAGTGGAATTGTTCTAAAGAGTGACGCGGAGCGAGAGGCGGACGGATCTGCCGGCGCCTGGATCAAAGACCCGGATGGGAACGCGATCTACTTCAACACGGCTCCCGGGGAAGAGCGGGAGAACTGACGAGTGGCGAGGCGTCTCAAGTAGACGCCGGGCCGGCTGAGTCGGCCCGAATGAACGCTGCGCCTACTTCCTGTTCTTCAGCAGGTCCGCGAAGGTGCCCATCGGCTCGGCCTTCGACTCGGCCTGGTAGGCCGCGAACTCCTCGCCCGCTTCCATCTCGCTGGCATCGCGCTGCGTCAGGGTGAGCCGACGACGCGCGATATCGAGATCGAGCACGCGTGCCTCGATCGCGTTTCCGGGGCGGAACTTGCTGAACGCTGTCTGCGACTGCCCTTCTGGCAAGTGCGACATCGGCAACAGGCCTGTGACTCCGTCCTGGAGGCCGACGAAGATTCCGAACTTCTGAACGGACTCGACGGTGCCCTGCACGGTGG
>JBLFZA010000206.1:0-7969 GCA_047610025.1 Bradymonadia bacterium
AGGTGGCGTTCGACAGCCGCGAGGTGATCGCGAGGCTGGTCGACGATTCCCGCTTTAGCGAGTTCAAGGCCAACTACGGCACAACGCTCGTTTGCGGCTGGGCGCACCTGCACGGCTACCCTGTCGGTATTCTCGCGAACAACGGCGTTTTGTTCAGCGAGTCCGCCAACAAAGGCGCGCAGTTCATCCAACTCTGCAACCAGCGCAACGTGCCGCTCGTCTTCTTGCAGAACATTACCGGCTTTATGGTCGGCAAAGAAGCCGAACAAGCTGGCATCATTAAAAACGGCGCGAAGCTGATCAACGCCGTATCCAATAGTACGGTGCCCGCCTTCACGATCATGATGGGCGCCAGCTTTGGCGCCGGAAACTACGCGATGAGCGGCCGCGCCTATGCGCCACGCTTCTTGTTCACGTGGCCCTCTCACCGCATCGCCGTCATGGGCGGCAAACAGCTCGCCGGTGTGCTCGGTATCATCCGCCGAGAGTCCGCCGAGAAAAAGGGCGAGACCATCGACGAGCAGAACCTGCAAATCGTGCAGGGCATGATCGAAAACCAAATCAATGAAGAGTCTCACCCCTTCTACGCCTCCGCCCGCCTCTGGGACGACGGCATGATCGACCCGCGAGACACCCGAGACACACTCGGCTTCTGTCTCTCTATCTCCCATACTTCTCCCGTCGAAGGCACCACCTCGTGGGGCGTGTTTCGACATTGAGGAGACAGCACCGCCTCCCCCCTCACCGAGACCCGCAGGGTCTTGGAGAGAAACGGAGGGTTAAGGGAACTCAGTTCCCTTGCGGGCGTGGGCAGAGCCCACAAACACAACCACTCCCCGCAGTACGACCTGAAACGGACTAACTTGTATGATTCGTAGACTTTTGATCGCTAACCGCGGGGAGATCGCTCGTCGCATTCAACGTACGTGTCGGGCGAAGGGTATCGAGACGGTCGCTGTTTTTTCGGATGCGGATGCGGACGCGCTTTTTGTGAAGGAGGCGGACCAGGCGGTTCGCATTGGGCCTGCGGCGGCTTCTGAGTCGTACCTGTCGATCGAGAAGTTGATTGCGGCGGCGCGTACTAGCGGCGCGGACGCGGTGCATCCTGGCTATGGGTTTCTATCGGAGAACGCGGCGTTTGCGCGGGCGGTGATTGGGGCTGGGCTGACGTGGGTGGGGCCGGCGGCCGCCACGATCGACGCAATGGGCAGTAAGCAGCGCGCGAAGGGCATCGCCATCGACGCGGGTGTGCCCGTTGTTCCGGGCTACCAGGGCGAAGACCAGAGTGATGCGGTGCTCGTTGCAGCGGGCGAGCGCATTGGCACACCGCTGCTCGTGAAGGCGAGCGCGGGCGGTGGCGGCAAAGGCATGCGGGTAGTGAACGACCTGGGCGAGTTGCCCGAGGCGATCGTGTCTGCGCGACGCGAGGCGCTCAGCTCATTCGGCGACGACACCTTGCTGCTCGAGCGATACGTACAGCCCGCACGCCACATCGAGGTGCAAGTGCTCGGCGACGGCAATGGCGGGATCAAGGCGCTCTTCGAACGCGAGTGCTCGCTGCAACGACGGCACCAGAAGGTGGTCGAAGAGGCGCCGTCGCCCAGCGTAACGCCGGAGCTGCGCGCCGCGCTGTGCGACGCAGCAGAGCAGCTCGCGGGTGCGCTCAACTATGCAGGCGCCGGCACCGTCGAGTTTATCGCGGGGCCCGACGACAGCTTCTACTTTCTCGAAGTAAACACCCGCCTGCAGGTCGAACACCCCGTCACCGAGTGTGTGACCGGCTTGGACCTCGTAGCCGAGCAACTGCGCATCGCCGAAGGGCGCGGGTGGAGTGCCGCGGTCGATAACGCCACGCTCACCGGCCACGCCATTGAGGCACGCATCTACGCCGAAGACCCCGCCACCGGTTTCTTGCCCGCGGCCGGCGAGCTCTCGGTGTTCGCGCTGGCAAACGCCGACACCCTCGACGGCGTGCGCTTCGACACCGGCGTTACAAGCGGCGATCGCGTGTCCGTGCACTACGACCCGATGCTCGCAAAGCTCGTCGCCTGGGGTGCCGACCGGACCGACGCACTTCGTCGCCTGCGGCGTGCACTGTCCCAGCTTGATGTGGCCGGAATCGCCAACAACGTCGCCTACCTTGGTCGCGTGCTCGCGCACCCAGATATGGTCAACGGCACGGTCGACACCGGCTGGCTTGAGCGCCACGAGGAGTTGAACGCCGACACCGCAGATTTGGCCACACGCGAGCGCGCCGCAATTGCTCTCACGCTCTGGGAGTCGGCGCAGACCGCCGCTCTTGGCGGCCCGGCGCCGGCGACACTGTCGCCAGGGTTCCGCATTCAGCGCTACGAGGCAGAGGTCGCCACCTGGCGTAACGGCGATGGCGCTCTGCGCGTGGACACGGTCTTGCGACGCGACGGCACGGTCTCCGCCTGGGTTTCAGAGAGTGACGACGCCCTACCCCGCGCTGTACCGACCACGGAGCCTCGGCGTGTGCGCGTTGTCGATGCGACAGCGCAGACCATCACCTGGGAAGACTCGCGCGGCGTACAAAGCACCCACCGAGTCGCCCGCTTCGGGCATCGAAGACTCATCGCCGGAGCGAACGGGTCTCTCAGATTCGATCGGGTGCCGCGGTTCCAAGCAGCAACGGTCGCGGACGACCCCGATGGGTGCACTGCTCCGATGCCGGGCATTGTGGTTACGATTCATGTAGCCGAAGGAGATCACGTTTCGGAGGGCCAACCCGTCGCCGTCATCGAAGCGATGAAGATGGAGCACACGCTGAGCGCGCCTCGAGATGGCGTCGTGAAGGCGGTGCGCTTCGCTGCAGGCGACTCGGTGCGAGGCGGCGACGCGGTGTTGGTGTTGGTCGGCGAGTAGGGCGGGGGCCGACCGAACGTGAACCCGACCGGCCCCCTTTCGGCAGGGGAGGCGCCAAATGGGGGTAGCGGAGTCATGGGGCACGACAACATCGCGCCTATGCAAGTGCCGACTCGGCGTAATGAGACGAGGGACCAGGTGACCCTTGGTGGTTCAGGTATCCGCGGCTAGCGCCGTATCAGTTCGGCGTGCTAGAGACACAGCGAGTGTAGACTCTTCTCGACGCAAAGCGGGCGGAACGATGAAACGAAAAGCTGCAGCAAGTATGCTATTGGCGGTGGTTACGACAGTAGCCTTCACGGCCGCCGGTAACGCTCAGTCGTGGGAACATGAAGTCGAGGTGGACGAGGTCTCTCTTGCCGAGATTCACACCGCGAGCGTCCGATGGAGGGTGGGATATCGACAGCATGCGATGATCGTCCGGTGTTCACCTCACCTTGAAGCCTACGTGATCGTCGCGGATTTCGCGGGTAGTTCGAGAGACACCTCGCGAGTGGAGTACCGTTTTGACAGCGAAGGCCTGTCTACGACAGAACAATGGTCGAACTCCACAACCGGGACAGCGCTGTTTGCCCCCGCAAGGAGCGTCTCCGCTCTGATCGCCCGTTTGGAAACGAACTCCGATCTGTTCTTTCGCTGGTTCGACTTCCGGGACACCCCTGCGACTCTCGAGGTGAGTTTGACGGGGTCGTCTTCTGCTTTGAGCCGGCTCCCGTGTGCGGCAGATTTTCTCATCGATGCAGACCCGGACGGAGATGGCGTCCGGAACGCAGACGATCTTTGCGACGACGCGGCTGAGGACTTCGACGGGGTCGGCGATGAAGATGGCTGCCCAGAGACTGACAATGACGGCGACGGTATCGAGGACACGGAAGACAACTGTCCGAACGATGCCGAGGACTTCGACACGTTCGAAGACGTCAATGGCTGTCCCGACCTGGATAACGACTCGGATTCGGTTGAAGACGACGACGACAACTGCCCGTTCGCTGCCAACGTCGAGCAGTTAGACACCGACAACGACGGCCTCGGAAATGCCTGCGACAACTGCCCAGGTTCGATGGACGACGACGGTGATGGCGTCTGCAACGACGTAGACAACTGCGTAGAAACGCCAAACGCTTCACAAGAAGACGCTGACAGCAACGGGCGTGGCCGAGCCTGCGACTCAAACGAACGCAAGCACGGCCCCGATCCGATCGACGATGCATGTATCGAGGCGTGCTTGGATACTCTCAGCGCTTCGGCAGGAGACCGCGGTCGAGTTCTATGCGAGCGGAGATGCGAGTGAGCCCGTCGGATGTGACCACGTCAATTTTGCGGCCGCCGCTCAGGCGCCGTCCTCTGGGCGCCGCCGTTTCGGCGCGCGCTTGCCCACCTCCAGCCCGGCGTCTTGAGGCTTCCGGCCTAGCTCGTCGCCGGCGGCGACCTGCTCAAGATCTCGATGCAGACCGAGGGAGAAGAGCGCAGTCACGTTAGAGCCAACGGCGACCGTGGGCTCTCCCTTCTCGATGGACCGCAGCGTGTAACGAGAGATCCCAGACCGCTCTGCCACCAAGCTCGCGGCGAACCCGCGGCGTAGTCGAGCGAGGGGGATGTTCTCGCCCAGTGCTCGGAGCGAGCGCCTCGCAGACAACAAAGGGTGTGTGCTGGTCCTTGGCATAAGGAGTGCTCTGGTTACCAAAACGGGATCGTTCTGGTAAATCCAGCACTCATTGAGTTCAGCCGCTAGCCTCGGTTAGGCTCAGATTGACGCCGGTGACACAACGGCGCAAAACTCCGGTGCACAGCCCCAGCCCCGCTCAACGCCCCGTACACCGAACCAAGCCATAACGTTCTAACCTAACCCCTACTCACACAACACCGGCGCACTCAGCACGGTATGCGCCGGGGCGCACTCGGGCAGGCCAACGAGGTCGTCGTTGTCGGCGTTGCGCGGGTAGATCCAGAGCACGTCGTTCCAGTTGTAGGAGCCGCGGTCGAAGACGAGTCGTTGGAGGGGGTCACTGAGACCGTCCATGTTCATTTCGCGGTGGTGCGTGACGAAGCCTTCGACCATCGAGTCGGTGAGCTCACCAGCTGTGAGCGCGCCATCGCCGGGGTGTCGGTCAGCGTCTTGTAGAATGGCTTCGCGCAGCACGTAGGAGAGGAAGCCGCCAGCACCGAGCTGTGGTGCGGTGCTGCTGAGTACATCTTCGTCGCTGGAGAAGATGCCGATACGCCCAGGTGCGGAGACGAAGTCGCGCGCGAAGCCGCCGGCTTGGCAGGAGTCCATGGCGAGGATGATGGTGCCGGCGTTGAGTCGGTCGAGTTGCGCGACGAAGTCGTGATCGCGCATTTGTTGGTCGTGGAAGACGATGGTTTCGTCTGTGCCATCGAGCTCGGTGGTGTCGCCTTCCTCGGCGGCCCAGATGCCGCCGTGCCCGGAGTAAAAGACAAACACGAGGTCTTCTTCGGTGACGACGCTTTCGAGTTCATCGATGGCGTCGATGAAGGCTTGTTGTGTGGCTTTGTGGTCGGTGAGTACCACTTGTTGTTCGCCGGTCATGAGGCCGCGGTCGCGGAAGGTCTGCGCGAGCTGGGTGGCGTCATCGTCGCACATGGGGAGCACATCCGAAGCAGAGTAGGTCTCAATGCCGAAGAAGAGGCCGTACATGCGGCCGGCGGTGTTGGGGCCGGCGTAGGGTGTGGACGGGAGCTGGGTGGCGGGGTCGAGGCGTACGGGCTCGGTCACCTCAAGTCGTACGCCGAAGCTGCCGCTGGCGTCGCCGAAAGGGCGGACGACCAAGAGGTAGCGTCCAGAGATGCCGACGTTGGCGTCGATGGTGGAGTCGTAGGGCGACTCGGTGCCGTCGGGGCCGGTGTCCTGTGCGTCGTCATTGTACCAGGTGACGCCGTCTGGGCCGATGAGTGTGGCGGTGGTGTCGAAGTCGGCTGAGGTGACGCGCAAGGTCAGGCGTTGCCCTGCCGTGGCGTCGACCCAGGCGACGGCTTCGGGCTCTTCGCCTCCAAATCCGGAGCCGCCGGGGCTCAGCTCTCCTTGTGAGCTGGTATCGGGGGCGACGGTCGGGATGTCGATGCCTGGGAGCTGCGGCGTCCAGCGCGCGGTGAAGCCACCGAGCACAGCGGGGTCGTAGCTTCGGACCTCAACCGTCCACTGGCCGATCTCGTTTGTAGGGATCAGAAGCATCGAGTTGGTGCCCACCGAGTCGTCGTTCACCCAGCGTCTGCCTGATGGGGAGAGCACGGTCATGAGGGTGTCGATGGTGCTCGAGCGTGCTTCGATACGCGCGAGACCCGGGGTTTGCACGTCGACGTGCAGCACGCCGATGGGCGTGGCGCCGTCGAAGCGGCCAGCCTGTGTGGGGAGGCTGACCATGGTGGCGCCGCCGACGTCTAGCGTGAGTGGCGCCGGGGTTGGGCTGGCCTCTTCGACCAGCTGGAGCGCGGCGGCTTCGGCCGGCCCCGCGTCACGCGTCGTCGCGCCACCGCAGGCGGAGAGCGACAGAGTGAGCGAGGCGAGCAGAATGGATCGGGGCAAGGTCATAGCGCGGCGGGCGAGCGAGTAACGAAACGCACGAGCGACGCTAGTCAGTCACCGGGTGACGCGCCAGCATTCGGCGTGGTTGAGCTCGGCAGGGCCACTAGGGACCAAAGGGCTCGCACACCCCAAGCATGCACAGGGAGCCGTCGGCGGAGTCGTCATCCCAGGTGCCAGCCGCACGGGGCTGCGCCGGGTCCTTCGAGCCTGGGCAGTAGAATCAGCTGGTGCAGACCGCGCAGTCGAGGCCAGCTGAGCCGACAGAGCAGGGTTCGCCGGCTGGCATTCGCCTCGACTGCACACCGCGCTCGTGCAGTCTGGGCCGGTGTCGGTCGCATCGCTGTCGATCGTATCGGTGGCGTCTAGATCAGTCGCGTCTGGGTCGACGACATCGGGATCAACGACGTCAGTCGCGTCTGGGTCGACAACATCATCTGCAGTGTCCTCGACGTCCGCTCCGCCCTCTCCGCCCGATCCCCCGGGCCCGACTTCCTCGGGGCACCCGGCGGCCAACGGAACCCACAACAAGACGAGGGCGCATAGTAGCGCGCGGCTATTCACAGACATGACGGCTCCCAGGGTAAACTCTTGAAGGATCGTAGGGGATAGGCTCGCTAGCTGCCCAATCTTGTGTGGCGGGGCGCTTCGGTGGATCGGGCGGCCCGTCCGTGACGGGCCTGGCAGGGGCCACCGAGGGCCGGCGATTCAACAAAATTCGCGATGCGGGCCGCCTGAGGTTGCCAGTATCTTTTTAGAGTTAGATGCCCCGCGGATCGGAGACGGGTTGGGGAGAGTTGCCCCAGACCCTCGAGACGGGTTGGGGAGAGGTCTTCAAGGCACGGAGGCGGGTTAGGGGTGGCTGGGCTGACACCCCCAAGCGATCGAACGACCTGATAAGGTAGTCCCTACGGAAGCCGATTCAGCTCTTCTCCACGAAACGGAAAGTCACATTGAACATCTCAAGACTCAGGCGGATCAGCCTCGGCGTCACCGTGCTCGCCATCGCGATGCTCTCCGCAGGATGTGACGAAGGGAGTTCCTCTTCGGCCAACACCGACATCGTCGCGGACGCTGGCTCGGACATTGGCGCCGATGCCGCGGACGACAGCTCGCAGCTCGACGCTGAGACCGACGCGGTAGAGATTGATCGCGAGAACGACACCTGGACAACGGCGACGCACGAGAATGGCATCGACCCGGACTATGCGACCGTCTTCCCAGACGACGAGGTGCTGCGGCTCGACATCACGATCAGCGCGGAAGACTGGGCGACGATGCAGGCCGACCTCGATGAGAACCTGGACGGCGGTGGCGGACCCGGCGGCGCGGACCTCGACTTCACCCCCGTTGTCACAGAGGCGAGCATCGCCTTCAACGGCGCGGTATGGAATCACGTGGGCATTCGCTTCAAGGGCAACTCGAGCCTCTTCAACGCCTACCAAGAAGGCGAGAAGTACCCCATGAAGCTCGACTTCGACGAATGGGAAGACCTCTACCCCGCCGTCGACGACCAGCGCTTCTTCGGCTTCAAGCAGCTCAACC
>JBLFZA010000207.1:0-7937 GCA_047610025.1 Bradymonadia bacterium
ATGAGCTCCCTGGCGGCCCGATTCGATGACTGCAGCTCGGCGACGTCAATCGCGAGGAAGTCGAAGACCGCCGTGCCGGCGTGCGCGATCAGACGGGTCCGCGCGTCGCGGGCCCTTTCCAGGGTGCGGGTGGCGAGGATGACGTTGTCGAAGACATTATCTGCGAGTTGCGCCGCAGCTTCACAACTTAAACAGGTGTTGGCGCCTGTGATGAGAGCGGTGGTTTGTGTGGTTCATGATGACTTCGTTTGAACCTTATCCTCTGGGGTTGCGGCCAATGAGCATCCCTAGCGGCAGGAGTGGTTTCAGCGGAATCAGGTCGAACTCGATGAACCCGGCGAGGACGAGCGGCAGCTCCCCTAGAAGTCGTTGCGCTTCGTCTCCGTCGGTACACTCCAACATCAAGACGATCCCATTTGCCTCAGCCTTGAACCAGAAATTGCGAATGTGGCCGTCTAGGTAGGCCTCAAGCGTGTGTTTGACTTCATCTTCGAGGTGCGGGCCCATCTTGCTGGGATCCGAGTCTTCCTTCATCTTGCTTACGGCTAAGAATTGCATCGTTCAGGTCCTTTCAAAGAGTGGCTTTGGGTTCCCGAGCCGTGTGCACGTGGACGTCGTGTTTAGTGATATGGTTTAAACTTTAATGTGTCAAGTGTTGGCTGTCCGAGAAGCGATCGGCTTTCCGACGGGCGGCCGAGTTGCCGCGCGAACCGCCAGCCCGCGGACCCACTCGATCACGAAGCTGATGGTTCGCAGCACGGGGACCACGGTGGTGTAGAGCAACCAGTGGGCCTCGCGTGCGCAGAGTTAGGTCCGCGTTGCAGCCGCCGTGGTCGCGTCACCGCCGCTCGAGAACTCGACAGCCACGACCAGCAAACCGAAGATGACGAGGTTCTCGACGGCGTTCGTGTGGGCCCGGTATGCTCGGTCTGTCCATGTGGGTGGCACGGGCGGCGGCAGTTGTCTGGGCGAGTTCGCCTCACATCCCGAGCGTGAATATGCGGGCCGTGACGAACGGTATCCACATCATGGCGGTGCTCACGGACATTGAGGTCAGTGCGGAGATTTCAGGGTCGGCCGTCATCGGGAAGTTTGCAGGTGGAGGATAAGGGTGGAGGGACGCGGAGGCGCTCCGGACGCGCCGCGGAGTGGCTCTCCGTTCGAGGGGAGAAGACGCCGTCGCGCGTCCGGTTTTGCCAGTGGCGCCGCGGACGAGGATGCTGCGGAGAGTCATGGGATATCCCGGGGCAACGGGTCTCTGGGGGTCGTTACGGGCGCGCCTGCGCGCATCAAAGTTTAAAGCAGCAACTGGGGTGTTGAATCTCTCCGACAGACGGGTATGGTCGGCCTCAGGAGGATCTCGCCCCATGTCCCACAAACGCAGCTACCGCCTGCTCTGTCCCATCGCTCGGGCGCTCGACAGCGTCGGTGATCGCTGGACGCTGCTGATCCTGCGTGATCTGCACGCTGGGCCCGCCCGCTTCGGCGACCTCCAAGCGGGACTGTCGGGGCTGGCCTCGAACCTGCTGACCTCACGGCTCCGACAGCTCGAGGACGATGGCCTGATCGCGCGAGGGTCGGCCGCAAAGGGGCCGCAGTTCTATCAGCTCACCGCTGACGGCGAGGCCACCGCACCCCTGCTCTTCGAGCTGGCTCGCTACGGGAGCCGGTTCCCCCATCCCGAGAATCTGCGACCACCGGGCAACCTGCGCACCCTCGCCGTGACCCTGAAGGAGGCTCTGCGCCGGGTCGCTGACGCAGAGACCAATGCGCGGGTTGAGTACGTGGTCGATGGCGAGTGCTTTGCGGTCACGATCGACCAGGGAACGGTCTCCGTGACCTATGCCGCAGACCCGGAAGCGCCCGTGTCGATCGCCACGGACTACTCGGCGATCGTGGCGGTGGCGGACGGCGACATGGCGCTCCCCGATTTCGCGGCGCAGCACATCCGGCTCACCCGCGGCTCGGAAGAGAGTGCCCAGGGCTTCCTAAGGCTGATGGGGAAGGCCTTCGCGAGCGGCCAGTAGTTTAGCCCGTCGCGGGCACTGACGAGAGCGCTCGGACAGCCGTTGAAGAACAAGTTGTCGTTAACGCGTTGAACTCGTCGATGTTCGACCATCGCGGGGACGTTCTGCGCCCGGTCCGGAACGTCGTGATTCGCGGTTTGAGGTGCCAGGCGTGAACGGCGTTCGCGGCCCCGTTATTCCGCACGACGGAGTTGCCCACCGAGCGGAGTCGCTACCGCCCTCCGGGGGTGCCTCTCAGGGCGCAGCGGGACCAGCACGTCAGCGTGGCCGACGGCGTCTTTGCAGCAGCGCGAGTGGAGCATACGTTGAACACGTCGCCCTTTAACGCAGACGTCTCCTACCTCTTCGCGCGGGGTCCGGCCCGCGAGCCGTACTTCGTGCCACGGGTTGGGGAGAACGGGGCTGAAATCCTCCCCGAGTACTACGGGCAATGGGTTGGCGGCTTGGGTTTGCGCGCCGTACCGAACGGGCAAGGATGGTCCGCGCTGACCCTTAAGGCTGAGGCTGCGTACAAACATCCGTACAACATCGGCGCGGCGGTCGGCGACACGCCGGAGGCGTTCGTGCAGTACACAGCGGGCGTCGACTTGCAGGTGACCCCCCTCTTCCATGGCCGCGACCGGGTCCTCTTCACGCTCGAGTATGCCGGAGAGAACGGCGCGGACGATCTCGCGAGCGAAGTTCGGCCCTTCGATTCGGACGTCGCGTTGCGCGTTTTCTGGGAAGCGCAGGGATTCGCGCGCTCCTCCATAGAGTTGACGACGGCGTTCGATGTGCGGAGCTACGACCTGCTGCTGAGCGCAACCATCGGCAGCCAACTCCGCTTCATCCACGACGACCTGAGATTCGAGGTTGGTGGTGAGTATCTTCGCGCCGGGGACGCGGGCGAGAGCTCGCTCTCGGGTCTCAGTGACAATAGCCGTGTTTCGACGCGACTGCGCATGGATTTCTGAGATCGGATTCGCGCGCGCGTCTTGCTCCCGCGGAGGGGGACACTCCGTCGGCCGCGCGCTCTGATTCTGGCCATTGGCGGTTTCGGCGTCGAGGACCCAGCTACGACCGCCGTGGAGCCGGAGCTGCGTGACGCGTTCCGCCTGTTGCCACCCGAGAGAGTAGCGTTATCTCTCGAGCTGGTGAGGACTTGCGTGCCCGACGACGGGCCGGTCAGGGAGCCGGCGCCCGAGTGAAGAAGAAACACGATCGACCGGAGACGTCGTGCAAACGGCTGATCCCCCCCGGCGCACAGCCTCCGGCGCAGCGGCTGTGCGGTTGGGTTCGGGGATTGGCCTTGCATCGGCAACCAGCGCGCGGTGATGTTTGACGACGCCTTGAGCCGATCCAAGGTTTGGAGCTGATCCGTTTCAATGGACAGTCGTAGACGTAGCAGATCGTGCATAACGCGTCTTCTCTGCGTCACGCCTGTGGAAAGAGGGGGGCGTGGGGGAAGACTGAAAACATGCGGAGGGGCTGTGAACATCGATAGTCACGCGCACTCGACGAGTTGAAGAGCTTGCCTCTCACATTCGTTCGGCGAGAGGTATCCGGGTGCGGAGTGCCTCCGATGCGGGTTGTACCAGCCCTCGATGAACTCGAATGTATGCGTCGCCGCGAGCGCTCGGGTTTCGAATCTCGTTGTATCGACCCGCTCGCACTCGAGAGTGGCAAAGAAGGACTCACACATCGCGTTGTCGTAGCAGTCGGCCACCGTGCCAGTCGACGGGCGAACGCCAATCGCTTTACAGCGCAGGCCGAACGCGATTGATGTGTATTGGCAGCCCTGATCCGAGTGGTGAATCACAGTGTTTGGATTTCGCTGCGCGCGACCATCTCGAGAACCTCAAGAACAAGCTCGGCATGGATGCGAGGCGCGCCGTAGGTGCGCCGTGAATGTGTGTGAATCTCACGGATCTGTCCGCGGAGCTGCTCGTCGCGCTGAGCTCGCTTCGAGGGCTCTCGTCCCGACCATGCGTAGAAGCCGCTCCGCGATACGCTGAGCGCCTTGCAGAGCACGCTCACCGGGTAGCCGGCCTGGTTCTACCTCACGAATTCGAACGCGGCTTCGGCAGCACGTCGCTCTCCCGGGCGAACCAGACCGCGGCTTTTAGGATTTCTCGCTCCTGTTCCAGCCGCTTTACATCCAGGCGAAGCTTCCGAAGCTCGTCGCGTTCGTTCGTCGTCAGGACGTCGCTCGACGCCCGGCCGGCGTCGGCGTCGCTCTACGCGACGCAGTTGATGACGAAGGCTCGAACTCGCGAGCGAGGTCGGAAGCGGAGCGGCCAGAACGGGCGAGTTCCACGATGCGTTCGCGGTACTCAGGAGGAAAGGGATGGCGGAATCTGGGTGACATGGGGACACCATTGCGGATGACTCGAAAAGTGTCCACGAACACGGGGAAACTCCATTGGGACTGCGCGCCTATCTGGTGTTCAGCGCCACTGCGTTCTGGCTGGACACCAAGCGATCGTAGCGTCCATGGTCACCGCGTCTCTGTTCGCGTGCTCGGCCGACCTGACTGGGCCGACCTGACTGGGCCGACCTGCCTGGGACTAGGGGACTAGGGGACTAGGCCTGGGACTAGGGGACTAGGCCATGGAGCAGTAGATCAACGTTCGAGGCGCACCAGCGCTTTCTGTACTCTGAGTCCGCGATGTCGATTCCAAAGTTGCGTCTCATCCACGGGGCGAACTGCACCTGATTCCGGATGCGGTCGAGTATCGCGCCGGTGATCATTTCGGTGTCGAGACCCGCGCGAACGAAGCCGCTCTCCTTGCCGTTCTCGAGGAACTGCGTGAACTGCTCGAAATACTCGACCAGGGCGGGAACATCTGCTTGCTCCTGTGCGACCACCATCATCACGTCGCGCTCGGCCATGAATGCGTCGAGCGTCGCCCCGAAGAGCATCTCGATGCGCGCCTGGAAGTCTTCAGGGGAACGCGCCGGCGGCTCCAGCAGCCGAAGTGGCAATGCGACCACGTGGACACCGAACTGTTTGATGATGGCGTCGAGCAACCCCGCCTTGCTCTCGAAATAGTGGTGGACCATATTGGAACTTGTCTTGGCTCGCTGGCAGATCTCGCGGACAGACACGCCGCCGAAACCATTCTCCGCGAAGAGCGCCGCTCCGGCGCTCAGCAGACGCTCTCGCGTTCCTCGTTCACTCTCAGGCTGCATTTTCCAGCCGTTTCATGGCCGCAACCTTGCGCGGGTGTGACGTTCCGTTCTCGACGTAGAATTTCAGCTCCTCGGCGATCCGTCCCACGCCGGCGCCGAATCCGATTCGGATGAGCGGCCACATCAGATAGGCCCATGGCTTGATCTGGGATCGGAACACCCAGGTCATCTCGGACCGTTGTTCTCCGGTTTCGATCACCTTGAAGTCCAGGGTGTTGTACTGGACAGGGAAGATCAGCGGGGTGTCCACGAAGTCGATACGCACGGTGCACGTCTTTGTCGCCTCGTCGTAGGCGAGAAACTTCTCCGACGCTTTCATCCCAGTGCCGCTTGGACTCAGTTCGCAGACCCTCCCGGCCGACTCGGCGCCCACGAAGAGTTCGCCGTTCGCCTGAGCGTAGGAGTGAGGGATGGACGCCATCCACTTGTATGCGTTGTCGAAGTCGTGGGCGAAGATGGACCAGACTTGGTCGGCCGACGCGTTGACCGTTGCTTGTTTCACGAATCGCATAGAGCTACTCACGAGTTTTAGAGGATGTAACACGCGATGTAACGATCGTTACATCGCGTGTCAAGCCGCCTCCATCTGACCGGCAGGCGGGATTTCAGGTATCCTCAACACGTCGTTCCGGTGGACTGGAGCCACTAACCAACGAGCCCGCGCATGTTCTAGTCCGTAAGCTCTGACCAGCCCGGGGCGGCGGCGCGTACGACCCTTTCGGCTACCTCGATGACCGCCTGTACCCGGGCCGGCACAAGATCTCGGTGGGGCCGCACGGCCCACAGGGAATGGACGTGGGCCATGCGCCATTGGGGGAGTATCCGAACGAGACGACCATCTTCTAGGTCGCGCTGCACATAGAATGGCGGCATGGCGGTTACGCCGACCCCTTCGTAGAGCGCATCGCGGGTCAGCGCCCCATCCGTACAGACGATAGCCGAGCCCACCTGCACGGCGACGCTTTTGGCGCCCCGTTCAAAGACCCAGCGGTTCGCGAAGGGAATGCCGCCGAATAGGATCCAGTGTTTTGCCACGTCGGCTGGCTCTCTTAGCGTCGGGTGATTCGCCACCCACTCTGGCGACGCGACGAGCACATACCGCCAGCTGCCCAGCTTGTGCGCGATCATGGATGAGTCGGGCAGATTGCCCCCTGTCACGCGAAGGTCGAAGCCTTCCTCCACTAGGCCGTGATCTTCGTGAGTAGCAGTCAGAGAGAGCAACAGCTCCGGATGCTGCACTTTTAGCTCCGACGCTATCGCGCCCCAGATGCCCGCCGACTCCGCATAGGTCGAGACCCGCACTTCGCCGCGGAGCTTGTCCGGTGTAGCTGTCGTCTCCAGCTCCGCTAGGACCTGCGCCAACGGGCCCGCAACGCGATCAAACAGAGCTTGACCATCCGCGGTAGCTTGGACCGATCGGGTGGTGCGGTTCAGCAAGCGAACCTCGAGCGCCGACTCGAGGCGCGCCACTCGGCGGCTCAGCACCGCCTTGTCAGTGCCCGAGGCCTTCGCCGCCCGTGTGAAGCTACCCGTACTGACCACAGCCACGAAGCTGGCTAGACCGGGAAGAAGCATTGATGATTTATTTGCAACAAACATGTTGCATTCTAGCCCCATAGCGAACGTTAACGCAACCGTCTAGGTTCCTGACTCACCCCAAGGAGCCCCAATGGACATCATCAACAGATTCGACATCGACGCCCCGGCTGCTGCCGCGTGGCAACTCTTAGGAGAGGAGTTCGGCGAGGTTAGCCGCTGGGCAGACCCGGTTGCATCGTCTTCCCTCGACGGCCCGCTCCGTGAGGGCGTTACACGCATGTGCACCATCAAGGCTATCGGCCCATTCCCCGCGGGTGAGGTGACCGAGAGACTCAGTGAGTTCAATCGTCAGAAGCGGGTCCTGACCTACGAAATCAAGAACGGCAGACCTCCTTTCCTCAGCCTTCTCCAGAACAGTTGGAGCCTAGAGGGTCGGGGCGAAACGTCGAGCGTGGCCAGCAGCACGATGAGTTACCGTGTTAAGTGGTGGGCCCTGCCGTTCGCTCCACTCATCGCCATGATGATGCGCAGGACCCTCAAACCCATCCTTGCGCAGTTCCGGGACTCTGTTCAGACGCGCCACCAGGGAGCCCACGATGCTCGCGATGCTCCAAGTCTATCAACGAATTAGATGTGCTAGCGTGCAGCGAGATTTCGACGACAGAATCTCAGGCCACGCGCCGTCCCGCGGGCGATAGGCAATCCACGCGCACCCGCCTCGTTGACGCTGGGACATGCTTACCGATGCCTCCGCATCGCTCAGAGCAGAACGTACGCCGCGAGCACCAGCGTGCAGACCCAACCGACCGCGAAGCTGAGGGTTCGCAGCACGGGGACCCCGGTGGTGTACAGCAGCCAGTGGGCCGCGCGTGCGCCCAGGTAGGTCCATGCCGCGGCCGCCGTCGTGGCGTCACCGCCGCCCGAGAGCTCGACAGCCATGATCAGCATGCCGAAGAGAACGAGGTTCTCGACGGCGTTGGTGTGGGCCCGATGGGCTCGGTCTGCCCACGGGGGTGGCGCGAGCCGTCCCGTTTGCTTGGGCGGGAAGGCGAACACGCCCCATACGCCGAGACTGAACATGCGGGCCGTGACGTACGGTATCCACATCATGGCGGTGAGCACGCACACCAAGGTCAATGCGGTGATTTCAGGGTTGATTATCATCGGGATCTCCTGCGGGGGGGAGGACAAGGGTGGAAG
>JBLFZA010000208.1:0-7930 GCA_047610025.1 Bradymonadia bacterium
CGTCGGCTTGAAGGGGAGCCGCTGGCGTACATCCTCGGAGAGCGAGGCTTCTGGACCCTCGATCTCGCCGTGGATCCGCGCGTTCTCATCCCGCGGCCGGAGACGGAGCAGCTGGTCGAGCTAGCGCTCCGTTTTACGAAGCGCTTCGACCATCAGGACTGGCGTATCATCGATGTTGGCACTGGCTCCGGAGCCCTCGCATTGGCGCTGGCTTCAGAGCTCCCCCAGGCGGTCGTCGTCGCGACGGACCTATCTCCAGACGCGCTCGAGGTCGCCAAAGAGAATGCGGAACGCCTCGATCTGCGCGAGCGAGTGAAGTTCGTCTGTACGGACGTGTTGGACGCCTTCGCCGGCAGGCCCGCCAGCGTCGACATCGTCGTGAGTAATCCGCCGTACATCGGGCAGAGCGACCCCGAGGTAGCCGACGATGTGAGAGCGCATGAGCCAGAGATGGCGTTGTTCTCCGGTGATGACGGGCTCGATATCGTGCGTCGTCTGCTACCCGCCGCTCGCGCGGTACTGCGCCCCGGCGGGCTACTTCTCATGGAGCATGGAGCCCGCCAAGGCGATGCGGTCCGTCAGCTCGCGCGCGCCGACTTCGCCACCGTCTCCATTCAGAAAGACCTCTCGCGTCACGATCGCGTGCTTGTTGCGTTGGCCGCAGGCGAGTCACCTTGGCCGGCGGCGAAGCTGCCGTCACAAGGCAATGCGGACGGCCTGGTCGCCCACGAAGAGAACGCTGAGGAAGAAGAGGAGGCTCCGATCGACCTGCGGTCGCCTGCAGAACGCGCACTGCTCGAAGCGGAGGCGATGGGCCTGCCGGTGATCTCGCTTGACGACGAGTAGCTCAGCGGGCGTGTTAGTGCTTAGCGAGTCGACACGACGTCTGGGTTCGCCGTGACCTTCACCCCGCACGTTCGATGAGCCCCTTCGTCCCTGTGTCCACAGCACTCGCGCAACACCTGCGTTGCCCTGCGACGTATGCCGAGAGGTTGTCGGTTCGTGGCCGAGCGGTGGAATGTGGAGACTGCGGTCGCCGTTGGCCTCAGACGCATGGCGTGTTGGATCTCCTAGCCGATGGCGCGAGCCGCCCCGTGCCTGCTCAGCGCGTGATGGAGTCGACGATCTACAGCCTCGGCTATGAGACGCTGTTCCGCCCGCGCTTGACGCGAATCGTCACGCGTCAGGGCATTCCGGACGCCATTGATCTTCACCGCGCGATGCTGCGGCTTCGGGGGGTATCGACCGTGCTCGATGTCGCCTGTGGGACGGGCAATTTCACGCGCGCGATCGCGGCGGAGGCTCCGGACGCGCTTGTGATTGGCGTTGATCGCAGCTGGCCGATGCTCCGAGAAGCCGCGCGTCTTGCGCCGGGTGGGGACTGGGTTCGCTGTGATGCGGTGCAGCTGCCCTTCCGGGACGCCTCGATGGATCGGGTGCACTGCTCTGGCGCCCTACATCTTTTCGATGACGTCGACGCGGTTCTTCGAGAGTTTCACCGTGTGCTACGTCCCGACGGTCGGCTGGTGGTTGGCACCTTTGTTGAGGCGAGCAACGCACGGGTTCGCCGTCTACAACGCTTCAATGAGCGCTGGAGCGGCTTTCGATTCTTTGGGCAGCAAGCGCTTCGTGCCCTGCTATCGACGACCGGGTGGGTGTGCGAGGAAGAGGTGTTCGAAGACGCCGCAATCAGCTTCGCTGCTCGGCGTGCATCTTGACGATCCCTCGCCCATCTGGTGGTGTGTTTCCGTCCTTTGACTGAAGGTTCGATGGGTCGATTCGCCATCACTGTACTGGCCCTCGTGCTTCTCTTGATCGTCCCGGCCTTTGCCGAGGCGGGCGGTAATGACATTACCCTGCAACGGTTTGGGTCGTGTTCGACGACCGATAGCGGTGCATGCCCCGAGGTGGAGATCGATGAGCGCGGCTTTCGCCGGCTTGGCCGCGATCTGGGCCTCGTGCTCTCCCCGAAGCTCCGCGCGACGGCAGAAACGCTTGGCCCCGCCGGGTTCTCCTTCCAGATTGACCAGAGCTTCAGCACGGTCAACGCGAACGAAGACTATTGGGAGCGCGCCAACATTGACGAGGATCCGCAGGGCACTCTGCTGACCACGCAGCTGCACCTGCGCAAAGGGCTCCCGATGAGCCTTGAGATCGGCACCATGGTGACCTTCCTGTGGCAGAGCGATCTCATCGCGATCGGCGGGGAGTTCAAGTGGGCGCTTCATGAAGACACCCTCTGGCCGGTGCCGGACTTCATGATTCGAGGGTTCGGCAACACGGTGGTGGGGCATCCACAGCTTCTCTTGTCGACCGTTGGTTTTGATGCCGTGCTCGGTGTGCCAATCGGGGTGGGCAATGTCGTGAACATCACACCCTACGCGGGGTACACGTTCACGGTGATCTTCGCCGGATCGCAAATCATCGACAGCACACCCGGCGATCTGCTGCCACCGGTGGTGTCGAATGACCCTGGCTCCGCGAGCCAGCCCGAGTTCTCGTTCGAAGTCGAAGGAGACGTGCAACACCAGGGGCTTCTCGGTCTCCGCGTGCAAGCCGGCATCATCAACACCCACTTCGAAGTGAACGTTGCGGGTGATGTCCAAACCTACGGGCTAACGCTCGGCGCTGACTTCTAGCGGGCAGGGCCGCTGGCCGCCGCTCGACAGGGTACGCCGGAAGATGCGGCCACCCGCGAGCGCCTGACGAGCAGACGCTACGGGAGACCGCTCTCCGTTCGGGGCGATGGCAGTCGGCCCGCACCGCTCGCCGGCAGCTTCGTCATCGCACGCTGCCCCGCATCTGCGCGGAGCGCTCGCAGCTCGACGCGCATGGCCTCCATGTCGCGCTCCAACTCATTGACCCGCTCCGAGAGCGCGTCCACCTCAGAGCGCACTTGCGGCTCATCGGTGAGTTGTCCCAGCGACTCCTTGATTCGCTCGTCGAGTTGGCTGCCCAACCCGTCGATCGTTCGCTGGATATTATCGACAAAGTCGCGCACCGGGGTCGCTTCGAGCGGGCCGGTTGCGGCTCGCTCCTTGAAACGCTCTACTTGGCGTTGGGTCTCCTCTCGGAAATCCGTCACCGGCTTGCTGATGCGTTGCAGAAAGTCTGCCGGCGCCTGAATGATCATGCGCAGGGACTGCAGCGGCAGCACCTTCCGATTGCGCTTCTCTTCCTCGTAGACGATCTGCGCTAGCGTGACGGTCGTCAGGTCTTCCCCTGACTTATTGTCAACGATGCGCACGTCCTCTCCCTCACGCACCATCTCGGCGATCTCGTCGAGTGTGACGTAGCAGCTTCGCTCCGTGTCATAGAGCTTGCGGTTGGTGTAGCGCTTGATGAGTTTCATCGGGCACGTTGCACGGGTGAAAGGGCATGTGAGAGTGCGCCGACAGGGCCTTACAGTCAACCGCGCAGATCGCGAATTCTAGCGGTCAACATTGGCGATCTCCGTCGTTTCCCCTCATAGTATCCCCGCCTGATAGCCCCTATTGGCATGATCGCTCGTTGTCCAAATTGCAGTTCTCGTCTCCGCGTCGCCGATGGACGTGTCTCTCCACGTTCGCGTATTCGTTGCACCAAGTGTGAAACGATCTCGCGCCTCTCGGAGTTGCACCCCGATACGCCCAGAAATACTGCAGCGCTCAGTCCGGTCAATCCCGGTTCTCTGCGCGCGCAGTCCAGCGTAACACTGGTCGTCGCGGACGACGGCGCGGATGTACCCGTTCCCGATGGTAACGGCGTTGGCGCACAAACCGACAAAGAACATAAGCAGAGCACGTCGACCCTCGGGGAACACGCGTTCGAAGAAGTGCCGGACGTCAGAGACACTCTGCACATTGCGCGACCGCTTGGTTCGGTGGTCGCCGAGACCCCAGACGCTGCGAAGCTCCGTGAGAGCGCCGCACCGGTTCGCGTCGCCGGATTCGATGAGGAGAGCGCTCTCCCTCCAGAGTTACTCCCCGCCAATCTCCCGCCACGCCGCGGAGTCGGCGAAAGTTCGGACACCAACTTCCCAGTGACGTCCGACAAAGAC
Source organism: Bradymonadia bacterium (assembly GCA_047610025.1). GTDB lineage: Bacteria > Myxococcota_A > Bradymonadia > REDH01 > REDH01 > JBLFZA01. The sequence goes on from JBLFZA010000208.1 coordinate 4,040, forward strand.
GAGATCCCCCGTGAACCGCAGGCGCTGCGACGGACGAAGGTCGCCGCTACTCGCGGGCTGAAGCACGATGGGTCGACCCCAACCGGTCTGCCCAGCCTCGAGGAGTTCAGCAACATAGAGGACGAAGAGGATGACATTCCAGATGAGGTTCCAACGCCAGAACTCCAGACAGCTGACGGCGCGAGCACGATCGAAGAAGAGCAAGCGAACAGCAACGCACGGACAACCGCCGCCAGCGCCGGACGTGACGAAGCGGCCACTCGCGTGATCGACGAAATGATCGGACATGACGCTGCGGAATCCCAAGCCACGGGTGAAAACGCCCACTCCCGAGACACTCCCGACCACGGCGGCATGTTCCCTGACGACGGCGGAATGTTTCCGCCCACGGCCGCTCAGGTTGCGGGACTCGATAGGCTTGCGACCACCGAAGACAGTTTCCCGATTCCTCTTGCGGCGTTTGACCAGCCGGTGTTTCGCTCGCGCAAGTCCGCCAGCGTTCAGTCGGTTGAGGGCAACACGCTGTCGGAGTCTCAAGCCGGCACGACCCGAAACAACGAATCCGACGCCCTGCTGCTCTCCGATGCCGAGGCCTTCCTCAGCGAAGCCTTGTCCGGAGGCCAACGCAACACGATGCCCGAATCTAGCGGAAGTGTTTCAACGCTCGACGCTGACGCTGCGGATTTCGTGCAGATCGCCTTTGACGCCGCGCAGAATGGATTGGAGCTCCAGCGCGCCAGCTCGGCACCGTCGATCGGCCTCGACATGCGGGAGACGATGCTTGTTCAGCCTGGCGACGAGCTTGAGTTGCTCACTCGAAACTCGGCGGCACACTCGATGCCGGGCTCGGGCGGCTCGCTCACCCAAGACGGTGTTCACGCGCGGACTACCGGGTTCGGAACGCGGTCCACTCCCAAAGACGACGACAGCGACCCGTTCGGCGTGCCCGCGCCGCACGAAGCAGCCATACCCGGCGTTCGCGGCCCAAGCGGTGAGCACGCCGCGTCGTACGGTCTCGCCAAGATTGAAGGCACCGTCGATCCCCTCGTGGAGTTCGGCGAGATGTTCCGCGAAGCACGTGCCGGAGAAACGGGTGATCCCGCCGCCACAGCCGCGCTCGCGGACATCATGCTTGGCGACCAGTTCGGCGGTGAACGCGCCGGCAAGCCGGCAGAAGAACTGCAGCTCATGGGCGGCAGCACGACCACCGCTGAGCAAGAAAGTCCGTTCTGGAGAGAGAGGGTCTCGATGCCCTCCAACTCCCCAATCCGCATGAGCGCTGATACGCCATCGACGCGCGGGCCGCGGCACACGGACAGCACCGACGCCATGCTTAGCGAGGCCATGACGGCCAGCCGACACGACAAGGCACCGCCAGCACCAAAAACCACCGTCAAGACGGTGCGCAGACAGCGACAGACCGAGGAGCTCGACGGAGTGGGAGACGGCCGCAAGGCCACCTACCTACTGAGCACGCTGCTGATGACGTTGCTAACCCTGATCGGGGTTGCCGGCTTTATCGCTTATAAGAATGACGGCTTCCTCGACCTGAGAGAACCCGATCAGATGATCGGTGTTGCGTTCAAGGATCAGCCCTATCTGCCCCGCTTCAGGACGGTTTTGCGCGCGGGAGACGACGGCAACGAGATCGAGATCCCCGCGGCCGATGGCGGGACCCCTATCGGAGATCACCCCCTCGCGGTCCGCGATATCACAAGCGGCTACTACACCAACGCGGCCGGCATCGAGTTCGTGCTGCTGCACGGCACCATCGAAAACCAGACCGAGTTTGGCTTCCGCCGACTCGTTGTGCTGGCCGAGCTCGTGGATAGCACCGGGCAAGTGGTTCGTTCTCGGTTTGTCCCGGCGGGCCAACGCGTGGACCAGCCCGCGCTTGAGGACGCCACGACGGCGGCCGACCTGAATGCATTGTACGCGACGATCTCGACCTCGGCAGAGGATTTGCTCATCGCGCCGACTAACCTAACGCCATTTACTGCCGTCTTCTTGGTGCGCGAAGGGGAGTCCGTTGAAGGCTTCACCTACCGCGCAGAGGTTCAGCGCGGCGAGCGACAGGCAGCGTCCCCCTGGCGCGGAATATCCTTCGGCACCATGCCGGACGTGACCGACTGATCACGTCGGCGTTTCTTGTTCATTGACGCCTCGCCCCCGCCGTCATGTCCGATCCAGAGCCACAGGGCGACCAATACGAGCTGCGTACCCTCCTCCGTCGGGTGCTGAGCGTACCCGAAGCGCAAATGCGGAGGCGTCAGATATCCCGACACCTGCACACGGTCGATGAGGATACCGCCGCGGAACATTTAGACGAGCTCCTACGTCGCGCATGTCGCGGGGATGCCGAATGTGGCGAATTGCTGTTGCCGTTGGCGGAGTTCGTGCTCTACGCCAACGCAGAGGAGAGCGCGCGTCTTGATTCCGTCGATCTCGCAGCACGACGCCTCGGGCGCTTTGGCGTAGCGTGGTACCTTCTCGAGCCCGCGCCCGCTCGGGAGATTAACGCTCTCGCCCTCCAGGGAATGCGCGTCGAATCACGCCCACTCGGGGTCCGCAAAATGGCGGCAGCGCAGCGAGATCAGAGGATGCTGGGCCGGCTGCTTTACGACGATGAGCCGATGGTGATCGAGAAGCTGACAATGAACCCTCGCGTCTTGCAGCCACAGATCATGACCATCGTCACTCGGCGTCCGACGGCGCCCACCATCATCAACACCGTCGCTGCGAGCGCGAAGTGGTTAAGAGATCCCCTCGTCCGCGAAGGGATCACCCTCAACCCTTTCGGGGACACGGGGTTGGCGTTGCGGCTACTTCCGACCTTACGTCGCAGCGTATGGGAATCGATCCCGCACGCCAGCGAGCCTCACCCCACGCTGAAGGAGTTCGCGAAAGTCCTTCTCGCCTGGCGACGAGGCGACGACGACGTGCCCGCACCGAAGAGTGGGCGCTAGCTCGCGTCGTTCGATCGGTCACCGAACAGGCGCTCTGCCAGGCGCGGCACGCCTCCAACACCGAAGATGATCACGACCAGGATCGCGAAAAATATCCACTCATCGGTGGTGAGGTCTACGGGGAGTGCGTTCATGAGGCCTAGCGTGTCAGCGGCGGCGAGTTTCGGTACGGCGCACAAGATGCGCGTAACGCGAAAGTGGATGGTCAAGCGCAGAGGTCCACGCGAGCTCAACGAAGTCAATGGGGCGGTACACGTCCCCTCGCTCGCCGACCAGCGCGAAGTACTGCGCGAGGTGAGCGGCGCCATCGACCCAGTTCAATGTCTCGGTCTCGAGGCGAATGGCGTCTCCGAGCACGAGCGCAATCGCGATCAACGTGGCAGTCGGCTGCGGCTGTTCGTCTCCAACGCGCGGAAGCCGAGCCAGAATGGCGTCGAGCTCTGTCACGACATGCTCCGGCTTTCCGTTGAGCGTGACTCCGGTGACGCGAAGTTGTTCGCGGGCCCTCTCAACAAACGCTTCGGCCTCATGAGGCTGCGCCGGAGCGGCGAGCGCGACGTAGATAGAGGCCTCGAGCGCGGACGCCCAATGAGGCGAAAATCGGTACTTAATCGCCGCGGGAACCTCCCCTTCGCTCCAGACATGGCAGACGACAGGTAGCCCTTCGATGCTCTGTCCAGGCAGCGCGTAATACATCGCGATAAAGCGGTCGACGCGCTCGTTGTTCCACTCCCCCTCAATGAGGAAGACGACCCGGTAGGCTCCGTCTCTTCGATCGGGCACACCGACCACGTCGGCAAAATCCGATACGCCACCGATACGCTCAGCCGCGAGCCAGCGCTGACCTTCGAGTCCCATTCGTCGAAGCGACTCCCCGAACTCGTTGATGCGATCGATCCGCGAGGCGTAAGGGGTGAGGTCGCCG
>JBLFZA010000209.1:0-7915 GCA_047610025.1 Bradymonadia bacterium
CGAGCGGAGGAGCGCAGCTCGGATACACGAGCAGGAGAGCCACTAGCACAGCGATCGCTGCCGATTCAACCACTCGTCTTTCTTGCCCGCGCAACTTCGACTCGCGACCTGCCGCGTTATACACTCTGTCGCGCCCTACACTCCCTGCCACCTCGCCCCTACTCTCACCATGACTCGATACGTTCACGCCTTCAGCCTGCTCCCCCTCATTTGGCTCTCTGCCTGCTCGGATTCCGCCGGCGACGGGCAACCCGTCGGGACTGTTGAAATCGGAACTGGCCTTCGACCCATGTCTTTCGAGGCATTGCCATCAGACCCGAGCCTAGCGATCGAACCGGGCCTCCAGGGCGGGTATCACGTGCAGATCGCCTTGCGCACCGAAGACATCTCTCCGGAAGGCGTCGCAATGGACCTCAGCATCGAGAGCGACGACGGACAGCCGATCGGCGGCGCGAACTACGTTGACGACTTCTTCACCGACGCGAGCGGGAGGGCGTTCTACGGCGGCGTGACGGTCTTCCTAGAGAACGACATCGACCCGGAAACCGTCTCCGGGCGACTCCTGCGTTTGCGCGCTGAGATTTCGGACGAACGAGGCGCCAGCGCAGTCGGGGATCTGACGTTCCGCGCAGAGTGGGACGGCAGCACACCGCTCGACCTATAGCGTCCAAGGCGTCCCCCTCAGTAAACTCGAGGGTACGCTCAGACCGCGATGGCTCCACATCTGCGGGCATCGCGATCGGACGAAAGACGTCGATCGCATTCGTCCGCGTCCCCTCACGCTGAACGAGTTCACGGAAGTGAGCCGGCTGTAGGACGCCGAGGGCGCACGTCGAATCGTACCGCTACTATGGCGACAACGAGATCACCGGCTATCACATCGTCTGTACCACCATTGGACAGCGGGAGTTTCGACGAGACGGGGCTCTTCGACCCGGGCCTTCAGATTAACGTGACGCGCACCCACGCGGGAGCACAACGACGAGTTCGACCACCTCTTTTGTTACACTGACAAAGACCTCTGCTGGTCGGGCGGCACCAATGTTGGCGACGCTGAAGCGCAAATGGCGACGAACCTCGACTTGAGCCTTCTGGAAGATGACGGCGAGCGGTCTTCGTTGTCGTGAGCGAGCTTTGCACGAGCGAAGTTGGCAGGCGCAGCGCCCACTCGTCCGTGATGAGCTGATGGAGGCCGAGGAGCCCGCCCAAACCGGGCGAATCGGTCTGTTCAGCGACCCGCCCGACTCGACGTGTCGGAGGGCTGCTGGCATTGCTGCACCGTGTGGGACTCGCTATGCGTCACGTGCTGAGATGAGCCGTGAGCGCTCTTCCGCAATGAGCCCTCTTCCGCGTACCCCACGGTCTATGTCTGACATCTCTGAAGACGTTCATCGTCAGCTCTCCGCCAATCTGTTCAACGCCGCATGGGACCACATCGACAACGCGCAGCGCACGAGCGAAGATGAGGAGGAGATGCTGCGCCTTGCCATGGCCTCTCACTATCACTGGACCCAGCGCGACGACTACGCGCCGATCAAAGCGTCGATCGCGAATTGGCAGCTCAGCCGAGCGTTCGCGTTGATGGAAGAAGGTTCGCTGGCGCGGCGTTATGCGCAGCGCGCGCTCTTGGTCCTGGACGGCGATTCTCAGCCCCCCTTCTTCGTGGCCTATGCGCACGAGGCGTTGGCGCGCGCAGCCTCAGTCGACGGCGACGCGGAGCTCGTGTCAGAACATGTTCGTCTGGCCAAGGAACACGCGAACAGAGTAGAGAAACCTGCTGAACGCGACCTTGTTCTCGCTGACCTCGACACCATCGCAGTATGACTTACGCACTCTCGACGACGCCCACCCTGCGCACTTCTCTCCTGCTCGGACTCTGCCTCGCCTTCGCGGGCTGCGGAGACGACGAAGCGGGCGGCACATCGTGTGAGTCCGCGGCGGCGGCGGGCGACGTGGTCTCGGGCAACGCGACCTGCGACACGCCGCTTGTCGTGGCGCTCGGCACAGGCGGCACGCAGACCGTCACGACCAGCGTAGACGGAGACGTGCTTCGGTGGCTCAACGTAACGGGCTGCCCAGGCGGCACCTTCTCGGTCACGTCTCTCGATGGCATCTCGACGACGACCTGGGATGTTCCCGAAAACGTGCTCCCAGAGTGCGGCGTGATGAGCCCGCGCAACGTGGAGGGCTTCTTGGGGCAGTCGGACGTTTTGAGGGCCGCAGGCAGTATCCCTGTGACCTACACAATCCCGACGCGGGGCGCGGCCCTACTCGCTGTGAAGGGACCCGACAGCAGCAGCTGCGGCGACCGCGACATCGAGATTACGCTGGCCTGCCAGGCGAGCAACGAGTGCGCGCAGCCCGGCGTGATCGAGTTCACGGACATTCCGGCGGCGATGGGCTTCCAGAATGGCGAACCTCCCTTCACGTGGGGAGTTCCCACCGGGGGCGGAGCGCGCGCGCAAGAGGTCGCCGTTTGTACCGGAGACCGGCTCGCGATCGCGCCACCCAACGACAGCGCGCAGCTCGCCGTGACGCAACCTGGTGACGCTCTCCCAACGGACGATGACTATCGCACCGCTGGCACGGACTACAGCGTCATCGCTGAGCAAGACGGCTCCTACTACGTCTTCACACGCAACGAAGACGGCACCTGCGTGAGCGGTGCCGGCGAGATCGGCGTATTCTCCGGCTCAGGCCGCTCCTATAGCCCGCTCTCGCCGACCCAGCTCGATCTACGTGGCGGCCCTGACCTGCCGCTGAACCCGCTGACCTCTAGCTATCTGGACCTGCAAAACGCGAAGCGCTGGTTGGGCGTGTCGAGCGCCTTCGACGTTCGCATTCAAACGGACGCTCCGTCGATCGTGGTCAGCATCGGGCAAATCGATGCCAGTGGCGACGCATCGTGCTCCCCTGGCGCCCCATGTGACGAGGTCATCGAGATTGACCCGGAGACCGGTGAAGCCGTGATTCAAGTCATCTCCGGCGGCGCTTACTTGTGGGCGAGCGCGGGGCGCGCCGAGCGCGATGCGAATGGCGTCTTCACGACGTGTCCGATCGTGAACTTTCGCGTGTTCGAGCTAGACGCTACGCCCGAACCCTAGCCGCTAGGAACTCACGTTGGGGTAGGAACTTTACTTCTGAAGTGGGCGGCGAACGACGTTCCCGGATGCGCTCGCTCACGACGTGGGCCTTCCGATTTCGGCTTGAGACCGTTAGGGTGCTATCCTAGCCAACCGACTTGACCTGAGCGGCACTCGCCGTGTCGGTCCCTACAGCGCTACGATCGTCGTCATGGGTCCTCGCCAACAACCAGCGGAGTTGCCGATAGGCACACTCCTCGCCAAGCGATACACGGTCGTTCAAAAGCTTGGCGCAGGCGGCTTCGGCGCCGTCTATGAAGCCGATGATGCACTGATGAATCAGCGCGTCGCGGTGAAGGTGATGCGCACGCGTGGGGAACGAGACAAGCAGCAGTTCCGCGCTGAAGTCTCACTGCTGAGGCTGCTGCGACTACCGAACCTCGTTCACCTGATTGATGATGGGGAGTTTGAGGGCGTCCAATTTTTGGTCACGGATGTTGTTCGCGGCGCGCGCTTCCCCGGATTGAAGCGACGCCCGTCATGGAAAGACATCGAGTATACAACGCTCTGCCTGCTTGAGTCGCTCGCACGCGTTCATTCCTACGGCGTCGTGCACCGAGACCTGAAACCCTCGAACGTCTTCGTTGGGGCGGACGGCGAACCCACCATCTTGGACTTCGGCGTCTCATTTGGTCCGGGCTTTCGACTCGATAACTCAGGACGTATCGTTGGCACGCCCGCGTTCCTCTCGCCCGAGCAAGCGACAGGCCAACCAGGCGACGCGCGTTCAGACCTCTACGCGCTCGGCGTGATGGTTTATGAGGCGCTCTCCGGGCGACTGCCTCATACAGGCGACACCCTGGAGCAGCTGCTGGCGGCGAAAATCAATGTGCCGCCCGTGCCGCTGCGCAACGTCGCGCCCCACGTGCCACCCGGCGTTGCTTTCGCGATCGACGCGCTCTTGCGCACTGACGTCCACCTGCGACCGCCAAACGCAACGATAGCGCTGGAGCTCTTCGGCGTTCCCCGCAACAATCTTCGCCTGCCCTGGTTGGGCCCACGGGAGGCTATCGAACGCGCGGTAGCGTTGCTTGTCGGAGGTGAGTCGTTCGTAACCGAGGGTAGGAGCGGACTTGGCCACAGCCGCCTCCTCGAAGAAGTCGCGATCGCGGTCGAAGAAGCCGGAGGCGAAGCGTGGGTTGGCGGCCACGCAGAGTACAAGTGGGGCAGTTTACCAAACGAACTCCTGGAGCGAATCGAACGCCTGCCAGAGGTCACGGATGAGGACATGGTTGGGTTGCTGCGCGACGCGGCGAACGACGGCGTGATACTCCTGATGGATGACGCGCCCCTTATGGACAAGCAAACCCGCCAAGCCGTGCATCGTTCCGGGATCCCGACTGCGTGGGTTTCTGAGTCGGCCGACTTGCCGCGTGTGCGACTCGCACCGCTTAGCGCAGAAGATGTCGACGTTCTCTTCCACGGCCCTGAGCTCATCGTACACCTGCGCAGCGATGCAGCAACACTGGCCGTGCGGCTCTCCGAGGGCCGGCCACGCGCGCTGAGTGTCCAGCTAGACGGCTGGGTCAAGGCAGGAATTGGCTACTGGGATCATGGCAAGATGCGCGTTACGCGCGAAGCGCTTGACCGCATCGATGCCGGGCTGGACGTCGTGCCGCCGGAAGCTGATTCCAAACAGCTGCCCCCATCGTTTTACGCGACCTTGGCGCAACAAGCAGGCGAAGATCACGAAGAAACGATGTCACAGACCGCGGTCGATCACCTGAGCCACTTGCATCGTACGATGCTCATGTCTGCGCCCGCGGCAGAGCTCTCGATGCCCACAACCCTGCGGCAATCGGGTGACGCAGTGCCCACGGTACGCGACGACCCGCACCTTGAGATCGCGTACTCCGCCCAGCCTGGCGCACGCGGAAGATTGTTGCGCCTTATTCGCGCGGGGGCTGTTGACGACGTTGTGGAGGAGGCGCTTTGGCTCGCCCGAGACGGTAGACGGGACGGCAATCCACGGCACGCGTTTGCCTCGGTTCGTGAGGCGCTGGCGTTGATGCGGGCCAGTGGTCGGCGCGGCGCGGAGCCTGAACTATTGCGGGAGCTAACACTGCTCGCGTTGCAGTTGCAGGGGGCGAGAGAGCGGGACCTTGCATTGTATGAGTTGGAGCATGGCCGAGATGGCAACCCTTTGGTCGAAGCGCTGAGTGACTTGTTGCAATACGTTCGTCTGATCCGTCAGGGCGGGATGCGCGACGAACGAGGCGTCATCGGGACTGCAAGCCGCAAGCTTCTTCGAGACGATCCCGATCTTCAGCGATGGCGACAAGGCATCGAGGTATCTGAACATATTCAGCGTTCTCCTGAGGCGGCCCTGCGCCACGCGGACGAATTTTTGGGGTGGGCTGAACAGGTACGACACGCCGCTGCGAGCGCGAGTGCGAACACAGCACGGGGACTCGTTCTGTATTCACTCCGACGATTCATCGAAGCGGCTGAGCATCACGAGATCGCAGCCACGCTTGCGACGTCCGCGCAAGCCGCCGGCATTTCGTACTGCAACGCCGCAGGTTCCTGGCTTGAAGCAGGCCAGCGCGACAAGGCAATGAGGAGCGCCCTCAAGGCTTTGGAGTTTTCCGACGCGGCTCGGCTCCCCTACCTCGGCGTTTCAGCGCTCTGGCTCCAGCGAGCAGTTTCCGCGAGGTTTGGCGCGCCGCCGGGTCACTCCGCTGCAGTCGTCGAACTGTATGACGCCATGTCCGACGCACCGACGGTGACTGCGAACGCGTGGTTGGTCGAGGCCTCCCTCGCCTGGCGACGTAACGATCTTGAACACGCCAAGAGCCATGGTTTGAAGGCTGCGGATGCCGCCGCAGCTGCCGGAGTGAAGCAGATCGAGTTGTTATCTCGCTGCTTAGCTTCGGCTGCGGGCGCCTTTGATGCCAACCTCGGCTCCGATCTCACGGAACGACGACTGGAACTTCTGTTTCCACGAGTCAAGGCCCAAGCGTACGCACTCTATCTGGTTTCGAATCCTCCGAAGCCGTGGCTTCTCGAAGAGCTCAACGATCAGCTAGCGATCGCAGAAACCGAGGCACATGGCGCGCCCGTTTGGGAAGTCCTAACGTACGCCGAATGCGCGGCACAACTCGCCGGGGCGTCATAGTTCTCTCTTCTTCCCCCCAAGCGCAACCCTGATTTCCAGGCGCGCGCTGAGAACCAACGAGGTCCAGATGGGAATCCAAGTCATGATCGGCTCCAACAACGTCACGAAACAAGTCAGCGGAGCAACGAAGACCGTCGGCGTTATTCTCTCGTTCAACAACTCGGCCACGTTGCCGGCGTTTGACTACAACCCCTGCTGCAACAGCATGGAGCTGATGATCTCCCTGCCCATCCCCGGCAGCTCGCCGATTGCAGCCGAGGTCAAACCGTTTCTCGACCTCGACACGCTCACGCTGACGAAGACCGGCACCCTGGCCAACATCATCAGCAACTGTGGCGGCAGCGCGTCGATCAAGACGGTGGTCGGCTGGTATGCGCAAAACGTGCTCGGCCTCTCCGCCGGAGCAAAGGCCGGGGTGGACTTCGTCGTCTACCGGCTCGACACGACCTACCGCTATGACACAACGACGAGCGGCGCATGGACCTGCTTGGCCTGGGACAAAATCGAGAACCCCGCGCCTAGCAACAACGCGTACCTCGCCAAGAAGCTCGGCAGCCCTGCAGGCGTCGTGCTCGGCAGCCTGCGCAAAGACACCCTCTCGGCCTCAGGGTGGACGCTCAGCGAGTTCGAAGAGATCTACCTCACCGCCACCGCAACGACAGGCGGCTGGCCCTACCTCACGTTCCCTCTCCCAATCCCTGCCACGCCTGCAGACCTGACCTTCTCGTCGTACACGCCGGGTACCGGGTGGGCGGTCGCGTCGAAGGCGCTCGCGCCCGCGGCCAGCCAGATGGGCATGTCCACGTACAAGGACATCAGCCAAATGATCCACGGATCGGTCGTCAGCGCAGAGCTCACAGACGCTCAGGTTGGTAGCGCAATGTGGCCGCTCTGGACGCCAGCCAAGCCCCCTCAGCACTGGACCATGCTGCCCAGCGGCGCAAGCGACGGCGCAACCAAGATCGGCGATTTCGATAGCTTCGTACAGTCGAACCAAGGGAACGAGAGCCCCTGCTAGCCTGCGAGTCGTGCACGACGTCAAGGCCGCGCCGGGGCAACCTAGCGCGGCCTCTCGCGTTGCGGGCGTAGAGAACACTGACACCTTGCTCGAGGCCCAACCCGAGGCCGTTTTTTACGCTGCTCTTCGCGATGTAGGTTAAGTAACGTTCATCGTGGGCATTGAGCTCGCGGCGTTGAGCAACGTCTTCGCTGCCTCACGCGCCTCCACCTTGGTGGCCGAGCATCCACTGCTGCCTGGACAAGGCCTCGTCAAAGATGGCCGGTGCGGGCTCCGCCCTGGAGATCGAAGAGGTGAGGGTAGATCTCTCGGAGAGCGGAAGCCGCCGCTCGAAGGAGGGCTGCGGCGTGAGGCCACGATGAATCAGATGTTGGTCGACACCTTGTTAGACATCCTCGCGCGACTGGAGCAGGAGCCTCGTGTGGGGACCACTAGAGCGCCGAACACTTTGCATTCAGTCACCGATCAGCCTGCGACGGGTTGTACTACGGCGGGAGCCTGAATCGTAACTGGGTTCCCCTTGAACATTTCTGCTCCGACACTCTTGCGTCTTCGTTGGGTAGATTCAGGTCGTCCATCTTATCACCTACCCAGCTACTAGCGCCTCCGACAATCTGCGAGCCGGCGATCACTCCC
>JBLFZA010000210.1:0-7854 GCA_047610025.1 Bradymonadia bacterium
ACCATCGTCGTCGCTGCTGGTGCTCGACCTGATGAGCGGTGAATCGGAGCGCGCGCGTGAGACCGAGTTTCCGCCTTTCGACGGTCTGGCCCGTCGTCGGTCGACAGGCGTGAGCGCAGACACGGAGTGGTGCCGTAGGGGACGAGCTCTTGATCCCGCTTAGCCTCTTTGATGCCGGTTAGCCATCTGATGCTAGTCGGCCCTGGGGACGAGTGTCGTCGCTAGCCGTGATGCACAGGCGATCGAGCTGACCGCGTTAGAGCATCCTGGAGTAGCCCTGCCCGTCGGACGCTCGAGGAATGGGGCAGATTTTTACTCGCAGTTGTCGTTGTCGTTGGTTTCGTAGTCGGCGCTGTCATCGTAGTCGTAGTAGTCGTAGAAGGGGTAGCAGACCTCCTCGTAGAGCGGCTCCTCGACTCCGCGCACGACTGTCACAGGGTCTTTTTGTCCGGCGACGTTGATCGACGCGGTCCTGGTTTCTTCGACGTCGTCGCCGTAAATGCCCGTGTTGGCGTGCTCGCGCGCGAAGTAGCTCTCGGCGCTGGCTTCAGTGGATTCGGAACCGACGGGAACCAAGTAGCAGTCTTCTTGCACCTCTTGACACGTACCGTCGTTATCGACGTCTTCGGGGCAGGGATCGACATCGTCGGGGATCCAATCGCCGTCCGTATCTGCGGAGCAGAGTGTCGATGGACGGGGAAGTGTGCACCGCCCCGCGCCGGCGCCTAGCGTTAGCGTCGTTGCCTGCAAGCTTCCGTAGCATGCGTCGGCGCCCAGCGTCACCGTGACCGCCGCTAGGCGTCCATTGACGTATGCGTTTACGCCGAGAGTCGCCGTCGTTGCCTGCAGGTTCCCACTGACGTGCGCGTCAGCGCCGATGGTCGCCGTCACGGAGTTGAGATTTCGACACACGTACGCGCCCGCACTCAGCGTCGCCGTTGTGGCTGCTGTCAGACATCCAGTTATGGCGGCGTTGGCGCCCAGCGCTACCGTTGCTGTTATCGACTCCACATCGCCATCCACGTGTGCGCCTTCTCCCAGCGCTACTGATGTTCCCGCTTGCAAATTTCCCGCTACATAGGCGTTGGCACCCAACGCCACGGTTGTTCCCGCGGTCAGGTCTCCATTCATGTCCGCGCCTGCGCCCAGCGCTACCGTCGTGAGGGCGGACAGATCTCCATCCATGAATGCGCCGGCCCCGAGCGCGGCCATCGTTCCCGCTGTCAGATCTCCACTCATATAGGCGCCAGCACCGAGCGTGGCCGTCGTTCCCGTCGTCAGGTTTCCATTCATGTAGGCATTGGCGCCCAACGCGGCTGTCGACCCCGCGATCAGATCGCCTTCCATGTACGAGCCTGCACCGAACGCGACCGTCGCTGTGGCGGTCAGACTTCCAATCATCTCACTGCCCAACCCCAGCGTGAACGTGCTCGCGAGCAAATTGCCGTCGCCGGTAACAATGATGATGTAGTCGTTGGCAACGGCGATGGTGTCTGTTGCCGTGCTTGTGCTGGGCGCACAGCTGTACGTCAATTCAGAGAGTGAACACCCGGGTATCGGAGCGCCGGAAAAGCTGAAGGCGGTGGCGTTCGCTGATGAGGCAATAGCCGGACAGACGAGGACCAGGAGCGTGACGACGACTCGCCAACTTGCTGTTAGAGCTTTGCTTGAGTGATTCATAACTCACCTCTTGTCGGACGACTGATATAGCAATGCATAGTCAAACTGTCACCGGCATGACACGCTGTCAAGGCGGTCTGGACGGCTTATTCGTGTGCGCCAGATCCCCGATATGTCGGGTGCTGTGCGCCTTGGTGTGAGTTTATGCACGCTTCGATGTGTGGGCAAGTGTGTGCGGCTGGGGCGTTGTTGGTGTGTGGTACGTTGCAGGTCAGGTGTGGACGGTGCTTGCTGGTGTGTGTGCCTCCGAATGGGGTAGGGGGTGTTCCCGTGTGCGATAGTGTGTGCGGCGGAGTGTGGGCGCGTGTGCGCGGAATGTCGCACGTTCATCCCAAGTTTCTGGGGCGCTCGACGTATCGACTGCCGAGGCGCCTCGGGACTTCAGCCGACTGGCGAGGCGCCTTGTGTCGTTCCGCGGCCGTCCGAGACGAGATTGGCGGGCTTCACCGAGGCTGCCAGTGGGCCTTGGCACTTCACTAGACTCGTGTTGCGCTTCGGCGGACCTGCCCCCTCCCGCTACCCCTTCCGCCAACGGCGTGTTAACCACGCGTCGCTCCCTGGCCGAACGATCTACATGCCCAACTCTCGCTCCAACGCCCTTCCGCTCGCCGCTCTCGCTCTCGCTCTCGCGTGCGCCTTCGCCGGCTGCGCGCAGCGCGAGGCCACTCCGGACTACTTGCACGTCATTGTGAAGCGGCTGCCACAGTGCGAATACGGCTTTGGGTACGAGCAGCCGATGCGCATCGACCTCGTCTCCCGCGACGTCGTGCTCGCCACAAGCTACCACTCGGGCCTCTACTTCGGCGAGGAGTCTCTGTGGGTCGCGCTACACGTCCCTCGTGCCTATCCGGGCCGCTACGAGGTGCGCTTCGGCGCCTGCCCGAGCCTGCTCGATGACCCCGTGGCCAGCGCCGCGTGCGAGGACGTCGAGTGGGTTAGCCACACCACCGCGACGCTCACCCCGTCCGGCATCGATAATCCGCAGATCGTCGAGCATTACCGCGTGCGCGCCACCTGTCTCGAACCAGAAGCGTAGACCAGCGACGCAAATGCGCTTGTCGCCGCGCCGATCGTGACCACCATGTGAAGCGATGCGCGACGCAGCCAGACAATCAGGCCCGACACCTTCGCAAGTGCGAGGACAGAAGGCCCCCAACAAAGGAAATCGCAAGCGATTTCAGCGGGTCCCAAGGGCACAAGCCCTTGGCGGGTCTGGGCAGCGCCCAGAGACCTCCGAAGAAAGGGACCGGTGCCCCGAAACCAAGAACTAAGAACCAACCACGCCTATGAACCAGCCACGAATCACGACCCCCGATGTCTTCGACCGCTTTGGGGTCGATGCGTCTCGCTGTACGCGGGTGTTGCGCGAGGCATTGTCTCGTGGCGGCGACTACGCGGACTTGTTCTTTGAGCACCGCGTGTCGGGGTCATTGACCTTGGATGACGGCAAGCTTCGCGGGGCGTCGCGCTCCGTGAACTTGGGCGTGGGCGTGCGCACGCTCAAGGGCGGCGCGACCGGCTACGCGTATACCGAAGACCTCACGATGACGGGCTTACTCGCGGCTGCGCGCACTGCGGCGAGCGTCGCGTCTGGCGGCGGCGACCCCCCCGAGATCGAGGTGAAGGGCGCGAGCGCGTTGAACTTGTACCCGATCGATGAGTCTCCCTTCGAGATGCCGGCGGCGGAGAAGCTCGTGCTGATGCGACGAGCAGAAGCGGCCGCACATGCGTACAGCGCGCACATCTCGCGCGTGACGGTGTCGCTGATGGAGAGTCAGCGCGAGATCCTCGTCGTGACGAGTGATGGCCGATACGTGGGCGATAGCCAGCCGATGCTGCGCTTTAACGTGCACGTCGTCGCGGCCCGAGAGGGGGACCGCCAGGTCGGTACGGCCGGTGGCGGTGGTCGCTTCGGCATGGAGTACTTCGCGACGCACCCGCCTGAAGAGGCCGGGGAAGAGGCGTCCCGTATTGCGACGGTGATGCTCGACGCGATTGACGCCCCGGCTGGGCAGCTGCCGGTGGTATTGGGCCCCGGCGATTCGGGCGTGTTGTTGCATGAAGCGGTGGGGCACGGACTCGAGGCCGACTTCAATCGAAAGCAAACATCGAATTACAGCGGTCGTGTGGGAGAGCGTGTCGCGTCCCCGCTGGTCACCGTTGTTGATGATGGGATGATCGAGGGCAGCCGTGGGTCGATCAATGTAGATGATGAGGGCAACGCGCCCGGCCGCCATGTGTTGATTGAAGACGGTATCCTGCGCGGCTACCTGCACGACCACCTGTCGACGGAGCATTACGGGGCGGCGTCAGCATCGGCGGGCAATGGTAGGCGGCAGGACTACAAACATGTGCCGATGCCACGCATGACGAATACGTACATGCTGGGTGGCCCACACGACGCAGACGAGATCGTCGAGAGCGTGAAATACGGCATTTACGCCAAGGCGTTCTCGGGAGGCCAAGTGAACATCTCAAATGGTGACTTCGTCTTCTCGGTCACCGAAGGGTACTTGATTGAGGACGGGAAGATTACGGCGCCGGTGAAGGGCGTGAACCTCATCGGAAACGGGCCGGATTGCATGACGCAAGTGTCGATGGTCGGCAGCGACTTTGCGTTGTCAGACGGGCGGTGGACGTGCGGGAAGGACGGGCAGAGCGTGCCGGTCGGCATTGGCGTACCTACGATGAAGATTGACGCGATTACCGTTGGGGGCATCAATGCAGGTTAGCGAACGAGAGAGCGCGTTGACCGCGCTCGCGGCCGACGTCGTCGAGCGCGCAAAGGCAGCGGGCGCGACTGCGTCTGAAGTGTTTGTTCGCCAGGGGTCAGAGACCTCGATTCAGGTGCGCGATGGCGCGGTGGAGGAGCTGCAGGGCGGCCAACCGAAGAGCGTCGGCATTCGTTTGTGGCGTGGTGGCCGAGTCGCGTCGACCTATGCGACGGACATGCGTCCGGCGACGATCGATACGCTGATCGCCGATACGCTTCAGCTCGCAGACCTGACGGACGAGGTGCCGGAGGCCGCGCTCGTCGACAAGCATCGCCTGGCGTCGGAAGTGCCGGAACTCGGCCTGTATGATGCGATGGTGGGCGACGTGCCGGCGGAGCGAAAGTTGGAGATCGCGCGGGCGACCGAGGCGGCGGCGCTCGCAGCGGATGAGCGCATCGTGCGCACCGGCGGAGCCGCGTACTCGGACCACATCATGACGAGCGTGCTGGCGAACAGCCACGGCTTCAGGCGTGCTGTTTCGGGTACGTTTGTCTCGTACCACGTTGAGGCGATCGCTGACGACGCGGATGGGAAGAAGCGAAACGGCATGTGGTACACGATGGGTCGCGCGCTGAACGGGCTGCTGACACCGGAAGAGGTGGGGCGAGTGGCGGCCGAGCGTGCGACGCGCCAGATTGGGGCCGGCGCTGTGCCCACGGCGACACTACCTGTTGTGTTCGACCCGCTCGCAGCAGCGGCGCTGCTTGGGCTGCTCTTTTCGGTTATCAAAGGCGGCTCGGTTGAGCGAGGCTCCAGCTACCTTATCGGCAAGCTGGGCGAGAGCATCGCAGCGAGCGGTTTGACGGTATATGACGACCCGCTGATCATCGGGGGCTCTGGCTCGCGGCCAACCGACGGCGAGGGCCTCGCCGCGTCGCGCACCGAATTCGTGAAGGATGGCGTGCTTCAGCAGTGGGCGCTCAATTCCTACAACGCGCGCAAGTTGGGCCTCGAGCCGACGGGGCACGCGAGCCGCCCGGCAAGTGGCGCTCCCGGCGAATCCGCGAGTAACCTACGCATTGCGACGGGCGCGCACTCAGTCGATGACCTCATCAAAGACATCTCGTATGGATTCTACTGCGAGAGCATGATGGGCTTCGGCTTTAACGCCGCCACCGGCGACTTTAGCCGCGGCGCGTCGGGTCGACTGATTGAGAACGGTCAGCTAACGCGTCCAGTGAGCGAGGTGACCTTGTCCGCAAACTTCGCTGACCTGTGGCCGCGTTTGGATGGCGTGGGCGACAGCTTCGACGCCTCGCGTTCCGTCGCATCACCCGCACTCCGCTTCTCGTCGATGACGCTGGCCGGAAGTTAGCGCTTGGCGCGCCTCGGCTCCTCTCTCCTATTCGTGCAACGACTGCGGCGCTGCGCCGCGTCTCCTATCGCGGGAGCGTCCGCGCTCGCGCATGCGCCGTTCTCGTGACTCGTCTTCGCTGAGCGTGCCGCCCATGATCTCATCGCTGAACGCTTCGATTCGCAACGACTCGGCTTCGAGCACAGCATCGGGCGCGCCCCGCAGGCCACCAAGGTAGGACTGCCCTTCTTCGATGTAGGCCGCGGCGGCAGCGAGGTCGCCTTGGTCGTACGCGATCGTCGCGTCTTCCATGGTGGCTGCTGACGCTACCAACGCATAGGCTCGGATGACGGTGAGGTTGCTCGTAGCAGCGGCGGCAACCGGGTCCGGCGTGCGGCCCACATACGCATCGGACACGACCTCATACTCCTTGCCATCAAGGTCGGTGAAGCGGACCTGCGCGCGGACGGCGCGCCCGATCGCTCCGGCGGGCAAGTGCAGGCCGATCGCAAACTCTCGAGATTGATCAACGGAGAGCTCTCCAATCGGCACTATCAGGTTCTGGGCCTCGTAGCGTGCCCCCACTTGGGGCACGTTGCCCCAAGTGACGCCGTCTCCTGGGACAAACACGACTTCGACGCCAACCACCGTGGTTTGGTGCAGCTCATCGACGATGCTCGCGACAGCAAGAGGGAGGTCGTCGGGGCTCGAAACGAACGTATACTGCGACGAGCTCGACTCGGCCATCGCGAGCAGCGTATCGGCGTCGTGGAGTCGACCGAGCCCCAGCGTGTCGGTGCGAATGTTCTGCTGCACTTTCATGGCGCTCGTGAACGCCGCTAGTGAGTGCGAATCTGTGATGCCTACGTTTGGTCGGCCATCACTGATCAGAACTGCTCGCCGAAGTGCTCGAGCCGGCGCGGCCGCGTAGACGTCGTACGCCATTTGCAGCCCACAGCTTATGCATGTTTGGCCCTCGGGCGTCATCTCATCGATCAGCATATGGGCGCGATCCCGGTCTGTGGGCATCTCGGCTCGCTCCAAAAGCAGGCTGGCGCGGTCGGCATAACGAATAATGGTGAGCGCATCGCCAGGGCGCAGCGCGTCGACCACGCGGTGGGCAGCCATCTGAGCGTGCTCCCAGTGAGAACCCTCCATGCTGCCGGACGCGTCGATGACGAGCGAGACATCCGCCGGCACGTTGGTTTGCGGGGCCGCGAGGGCATCGAGCGATAACAACGCGATCGCGTCGCGGTCGTTGTCGGTCACCATCGATTGATCGAGCTGAAGATCTGTTTCGATCAAGTGCTCGCCGGACACAGGGCTCTGCGTGCCGGCGCAGGCCGCGAGCGAGAGAAGGCAGACGCCTAGCGAGAAGGGGAGCGTGACGCGGGAAGCTGCGCGCTGTGGGAGAGTCATTCGGCGCTCGATGGGAAGAGAGGGTAGCGATCAACCCTGCGCTTCAACGTCGCGCGATCGGCTTCGGTCTAACGAAGCGATGCCTGTTGTGGATTCGCCGATGAACTCCCCTCTGATCTCAGCGCTCAGAGTCCCTACTCGTGGGGCTCGCGCCCGCGTTCTTTGGCGTCGTCTGCGGGCACTGGCCCGTCATACTCGGGTGGCACGAGCCCTTGTGCGATCGCCAGCTCACGCTCTAACCAGCGGATCTCGTGCCCCTCGACGGAGTAGGGGTGGATGTTTGACTCGGCCGCGTGCGCTTGGGCGATGCGCAGCTGCGCGGTGGCGCCCTCAACATCCTCAAACGCGAGCAACCCCATCCCGAGGTAGGCGGCGACCTGGGCGTAAACCGGCGGGCGGTTGAACTCAGCCGCCGCCTCTCTCGCCGCCTTGGCTCGCTCGTCGAAGCCATCGCGATCGCCAGCGTGGGCGCACAACATGGCCCAGCCCGCGCTGGCGCGCGCAAACCACGGCAGGTTCAGAGCGGTGCGATCTGAGGGCCCGCTTTGCTCGAGCACGCGCAGCGCTCCGGCGTAGTCGCCAACCTGCGCGGAGGACATCGCGGAGTGAAGCACCGTCGCAGTGGTAAAGGGCAGACCGAGCGTTTCTTCGATGGCGAGCGAGTGTTCGAGGTGCTCTTTGGCCTTG
>JBLFZA010000211.1:0-7785 GCA_047610025.1 Bradymonadia bacterium
TCCTCGCCTCGTCATCTCGCCACATCGGCATGACCTCGATCTACGACGAGCTGTTGACCGCCCAGTACGGGAACCAGTTCTTCAAAATCCACCTACCCTTGAGCGCACCGAACATGGCGGTGTCGGCCCTGCGTCAGCACTTACAAGAGCGATTCACAGCGATTCTCGTCGCGGTGGAGAGCGAGCGACCCGATTTGCCGATGACGGTGAATCCGGCAGCCGACAAAGTCGTGCGAGCTGGGCAATCTATTGTGGTGATTTCCGAAGCAGAGCCCGATTTGAGGCGATGGAACGCGTAGTCGCGCGTGGTGAACAATGCGAAGCGAGCAGGGTTGAACACGCGGCGCGACTGCGCGTCTATCTTGGAGTGGCCATCGTGTTCACGGCCTTGCTCGCGTCTTGTGCGGGCGTACGCTCCGGACAGACGGCGAATGGTATCGAGCCGCACATGCCTTCTCCAATCTCTGTCGCGAACATGTCGCTACTCCCCATCACGGACACCTTCGTAACCAACCAAGATGGCTTCGAACTGTCGGCCTTGGAGGCAGAACCTTGGATCGCTAGCGGGGCCGACGGCGACGGGGGAATGTGGGTCGCTTGGCTCGTGTTCGACATCGGTGTCTGTGCCGGCGCAGGGACCCCAAGCTCTGTGACTCTTGTTCTGACAACTGCCGACAACATCCTCGTTGAGAGTGATGTCGCAAGCGCTGAGTTTGCCTTGGTGGCTGTCCGTGGGCAGCAACGCGAGTTCACGTGGCTTGAGCAACCCGAGACGTTTGGTGAACCGATCTCAACGGTGCGAGCGTTACCCGGCTCAGAGTTCACCGAAGTGGACCTCACCGATTGGTTCGCCGGCGAACTCAGCATCGGATCACAATTCGTCACTATCGGCATCGCGCCGCGTGAGACAGAGACGTCACTTCGAATGATCTGGTCGAGTACCGAAGGCACAAATTCGCCGCCCAGACTCGACCTACAGTTCTAGACCCTTTCAGCTTGCCCTTGAGAACATGCTCATTCCTCTCCTAGCCGATTCCGCAGGTGCCCACGGTGGGTGGCTGACTAACACCCTCCTTCAGTTTGCCCGTGGTGGAGCCGAATGGGTGCTCTGGCTGCTGGTGATCCTGGGCTTTGTGTCGGTGTTCATCTTTTTTGAACGCCTCCTGTTCTTGAAGAAACACGCTGTCGATGCCGAGGCAATTCGGCAGATGTTGTTGCGAACACTTGGCGACAATGACGTGGACACGGCGGTTAACGAGCTGTCGAAGTACGACGCGATCGAGGCCCACGTTACGGCGTATGGTCTCCGCGAAGCAGAGCGAGGCCCCGAAGCGGTCGTTGAACTCTGCCGCGGAGCAGCCGGCATTGAGAGGCTTCGATATGAACGTGGCCTCAGCGTCCTTGCGACCATCGGTTCGAACGCGCCCTTCATTGGGCTATTCGGAACCGTTATGGGCGTCATCATGGCCTTCGACCAGTTGAGGGAGCTCGGAGGACAGTCCGCAGACGGGTCCGGCGCTGTCATGGGAGCCATCGCTGAGGCGCTCATCGCCACGGGCGTTGGACTATTGGTCGCGATTCCAGCGATACTCTTCTACAACCTCCTCAAGTCGCGGGTGAAGAAGACGATCTCCACCACGCAGCTTCTGGTCGACACGGCCGTCGCGATGCTGCGCAGTCAGCGAGGTAGCTAACGATGGCCGCAGGCTTCGATCACGATGACGACGACGTCATTGCCGACATCAACATGGTGCCGTTCATCGACATCAGCTTGGTACTGCTCATCATCTTTATGGTCACGAGTTCGTACATCGCCCGTCAGGCGATCGAGGTGGAACTTCCGACCGCGGCCAGCGGCTCCGAAGTGAGCTCGTCTACGATCGCGATCGTCGTCGAGCGGACGGGGCAGGTGTATTTCAACGGAGCGCCCACCACACCGCAAGATCTGCCAGCGCTCGTGCGAGCAGAAGTGGCGATCGACGAGAACGTACAGGCCATCGTCGCTGGCGACCGCGGCGTCGACTACGGCGCCGTCATCGACATCGTCGACATCATCAAACTCAACGGCGTGCGGACGTTCGCGCTGAATATCGAACGCGAGACCGAGAACTGAGCACTCCCGTCCGATACGACCCATTGGCTCCGCGTGACGAGCCCTTAGGGGCACGGGTTTTGGTCTTGCTGCTCGCTCTGTTAGCGACGCTGTTGACGTACGCCTTCGTTATTGGAGGGCTCGGCGCGCTTCAACTCCTCGAGCCCGAGGAGGAACTCGAGGACGAGTCGCTCGTCTTCGTTACCATCGAAGAGCCGAAGCCAGCCGTTCTGCCTGAGCTAGAGCCGGTGCCAGAAGTTCTCCCGGAGCCAACGCCGGAGCCTGAACCAGAGATCGAGCTTGAGCCGGAACCAGAGATCGAGCTTGAGCCGGAACCAGAGATCAACCTTGAGCTGGAACCAGAGCCAGAGATCATCCGGGAACCCGAACCGCGTCCGGAGGTGCAACCTGAGCCCGAACGCGAAGAGCCGGTCGACCCAGAGACCGAGCGCCGAGTGATCACCAACCTCGAAGGGCAGTCCTTTGCCGAAGGGGAGGGCGGCCCCTCGTTCAACGTAGGCGACACCGCTCGAGGCGGACGCCCCGACCGCAGGAGCGTTGACCCAAACGATGACCGTTCGGCTGTCGATGCGCCCGAACGGCCAGCAGAGCGCGTGGAACCCGACCCTGAGCCCAGAGCTGAACCTCAGCGACGCGGGCGCCAGCGGCGCGACAGAGACCCCTCATGGCGGCCCGGTCTGTCACTCGCCGGAGCCGCTTATCCAGAAGGCGCGCAGCTGGCCGGCGCTGAGGCGACATGCCGTTACACGCTACTCGTCGGAGAGGACGGCAGCATAAACGATATCGTATCCATCGTGTGCAGCGGCGCGGAGTTCGACTTCGAAGGGGCCCTGCGGCAGCACCTAACTCGGGTCCTGCCGAACCGTCCGTTTCGACCCGCGATCCGAGACAATCGAGAAGTGGCGCAGCGCATTGGCGGGCGCCACACGTTCCGACAGAACTGAGACGCTATGGCTGAATCGAGACAACCATTGCCGGACTTTGCCGGCCAGTTCGTGCGTCGAGCACTCCTTGTCGCCCTCGCAGCTATCGTAGCGCTAGGTACACCTGAAGAGGTTGACGCGCAGACGGTCGAGGAAGCGTTCACTCTGGTTCCTCCCGAGCTCGCAGAGTCCGTCGAAGCTCCGTTTCCGGAGCAAGCGTTCGCCGACGATGTTGAAGCGGACGTGGTGCTCGAGATCGACATCGAGGTGGATGGCAGTGTGTCCGCCGCGACTCCGCTCTCGCTCGTTTACTACACGTACGACGCCGATGGCGCCGCGATTGAGGACCAACGCGTCGTCGAGGACGACCCCTACGGCTTCGTGGCTCCGGCCATTGCGGCAGTTCTTCAGTACCGCTTCGAACCCGCGCGTGAGATGCGAGAAGAGGCACCGGAGGGGGTGGCGATTCCCGTGCGCGTAACCTGGCGAGTCGGCTTTGTTGTCGACACCCAAGTCGTCCCCGCGGGCACTGAGTCTGTCCTCCCAGAGAGCGGAGCTTCCGTCGAGAGTGAGCATCTACCAACTGATGGCGAAGCCTCCACAGAAACGCCGTCAAGCGTTGGAAGCGAAACTAGGGGGCCGCGTGGCGCGGCGACGATTGATGTGGTGACCCTGCGCGGAACACTGCTGCAGCGCGGATTCCGCGTGCCGCTCGCAGCGCTTGTCGTGGTCGCAACCAGGCTTGACGACTCTGAGGTCGTGGAGACGGCGGTATCAGACGAAAGCGGGAGCTTTGCCTTCACAGGCCTCGACGCAGGCACATGGAGACTCGCAGTCGAGACCACCGGCTACAACCCCTTCTCAACCGTAGAGGTCATCGTCGCGGGCCAACGAACCGAAGTCGTTTACTACATCGAAGAGGACTCTCGAGGCCTCCTTGTGAGTGAGACCGTCGTCGACGCCCCCGAGCCGAGCGTCACGCGGCGCACGATCGCAATGGAAGAGATTCAGCGCATCCCCGGCAACAACAACGACGCCATCCGTGTCGTGCAGAACCTCCCTGGGGTTGCCCGGCCGGCGTTTGGCGGCGGCGACGTCATCGTGCGTGGCTCCGAGCCAACCGACAGCCGATTCTTTCTCGACGGCATGGAGATACCGGCGGTGTACCACTTTGGCGGGTTGCGCTCCGTCTTTCCGACGGAGCTGCTCAGCGAGATTAGCTTCTATCCAGGCGGCTTTGGTGCCGAGTTCGGGCGTGCGACCGGCGGCATCATCGATGTGCGCACGAGAAACGATGCTCCGGAACGCATCACTGGCCACGTGGATGTGAACCTGTTCGACACGGGGCTTTACCTGAGGGCTCCTCTCAGCGACCGGGTGTTTATCGAGGTAGGAGGGCGCCGTTCGTACATCGATGCGGTACTTAAGCCGTTGGGGCCCGCGTTGGGACTGAACTTCGCGACGGCGCCGCGCTACTACGACTACCAGCTGCGACTCGTCGCTGAGCTCGGAGACAATCACACGTTCAGCGTGCTCGGCTTCGGATCCGACGACCGCTTGGCAATCGTAGCCGAGGACGAGGAAGCGATCGAACCGGAGGACAGAGGCGGGCTTGAGGCATCGCTCCGTTTTCACGGGCTTCAAGCGCGCCTCGTCTCGGACTTCAGTGACACCGTCACCAACGAACTCTCCGCGCAGTACATTCGGAACAACTTCGGAGCTTCCTTCGGGTCGGTGTTCTTCTTCGAACTTCAGACCAACAATCTCACCTTCCGTGACACGATCGCGTGGACGCCTAGCGACCAGGTCCGCCTACGCTACGGCATGGATATTCAGATGAGCCCCGGCAATATCAACCTCGCGCTCCCTCGGCCATCTAAGGAGGGAGAAGTGGCATTGGACTTTGAGGCGAGCGAAGTTCTCGAGGGCAATGAGCAGTTCAACGTCTATCAGCCGGCCCACTTCATTGATGCACAGCTTCGGCCGATTGAGCAGCTCACCATCTTGCCGAGTATCCGCTCGGAGTATTATCGTCCGCCTGAGCGGTGGGCCTTTGATGCGCGGCTTGGGCTGCGCTTCGCGCTGTCTGACTCGGTACTGTTGAAGGGCTCGATTGGCAGCTTCCACCAAGCGCCGACGCCGGATGAGACGTCCGAGTCGTTCGGCAACCCAGACCTCGAACTTGAGAACGCAATTCACTACGTGCTCGGCACAGAACTGCAGCTGTCGGAGTACATTTCGCTCAACATTGAGACGTTTTACAAAGACCTGAACAACTCGGTGTCGCGCTCCGACGAGATCGTCGACCGCGGCGGGACTGATGTCCCTGAAATCTACGCCAACGATGGGGTCGGACGCGTGTACGGCGCTGAGTTGCTGCTGAGGCATGACTTCAACGGTCGCTTCTTCGGGTGGATTGCCTACACCTTGAGCCGAAGCGAGCGCCGCGACCCTGGCACCCCGAGCTGGCGCTTGTTCGACTTCGACCAGACCCACATCTTCACCGCGCTCGGCACGTATCGCCTGCCCCGGAATTGGAGCGTCGGTGCTCGGTGGCGCTTGGTCTCAGGCAACCCCGTGACGCCGATTGTCGGGTCAGTCTTCGATAGCGACTCCAACACGTATGTTCGGGTACCGGGCGCGCCGAATTCTGAGCGCGCGAGCCTCTTCCATCAGCTCGACATTCGTGTCGACAAACGTTGGATCTTCGATCGCTGGACGTTCAACGCCTACCTCGACCTCCAGAACATCTACAACCGGATGAACCAGGAAGATGTCACCTACAACTACGATTACACCGAGGAGTCCGGCGTGACCGGGCTCCCGTTGATTCCGGGCATCGGCCTGCGAGCGGAGTTCTAAATGAACCGATGTTCCCGATTTGTTGTCGCTGGGGTATTGGCGGTCACGGCGAACGCCTGTGACGAACCGAACTTCGAGACCGAAGCAGAGATCACAAAGCTGCGCACACTGGTGATTACCCTTGAGCCGCCTGAGCTCGGGCCCGGTGATATCGGACAGCTCTCGAGCCTGACGGTGACCCCAGACGAGCGTGACCTAACCTACTCGTGGGAAGTCTGCCTGTTTGACGAGGGACCGGACGGTTCCTACGCCTGTGCGGTCGACTCAGAGACGGGTGAGATTGCGGGAATCACCTTGAGTTCATCCCCAAGAGCAGAGCTTCCGTACGACGTCCTAGTCGCTGCGATCGGCTCGATTGAGGAGCTCTGTAGCTCTTTCGATGAGTTCGACCTGCCCGACTTCATCGAACTCCCTACATGCACGCGTGGGATCCCACTAACCGCGCGACTGACAGTGACGGACGACACCGGCGATGAAGAGATCTCTGTGCGCGACGTGTTCCTACTTCGCGCCGACGCGGCCGATGGCACCCAGAACCAAAACCCGGAGATCATTGGGCTGACGCTATCGCAGCTCGTTGCGGGTGAGCTGACGCTCGCACCGACCGTTCTTTCGCTGACGTCACCTCCGACGCTGGCGATAGACCTGACGAACCGGATTGAACTTCAAGCGCTCGCGAACACCGATGTCGCAGAGCTGTATCAGCCGTTGGACGAAGACGGAGAGCCGGACGGCGAGGAGGTGCTTGAGCGGATGGAGATCTCCTGGTTCAGCACCCACGGCGACTTTCGTCGCAGCCAGTCGTACTTCGACGAGATGCTCGCTCCCGGTGAAGAGTTCCAGTTCAACCTGTTGAATCTCGAGAAGAATACAGCAGCCCTTCCGGGTGACACGGTGACGGTGCACGCTGTAATCCGTGACAACCGCGGCGGCGCGAGCTTTGTCTCGGGTGCGTTTATCGTAGGCGCCGGGGAGTAGGGCGGCCGACTACGCGTGTGGGCGATGTTGGGCCTGCTTTGAGGGCAATGGGCAGGCTTCGCTAGAAGTACTGAACAAAAAGACAGCAGGGATCTTGACCGGAACACTCGTTCAGGTATTCATATGTTCAGTAAGCCACTGAACTGTGAGGTCCCGCCATGATGCAGCAAACTCTTCTGAACGCGTTCTTCCCCACCACGACGTCCAAGCGCGCGGCGGCCGACATCGCCCGAGAGGGGACACCTTCGACCGCTTCTGCGATTTCGGAGTCGACGTTCGTTAATGTTTCCGTGGCGGAACAGTCTAGTGGTGTGTCAGCGCTCGGCGCGGCAACCGATGAGAGCGTCTACAACTGGGCAGAGTTGCAGCGTACGCTTGTCGCGCCGGACGTGCGCCGTTTCCAGCGAGATGTTCTGGTGGGAGACACCTATCTGGGTCGAGCGCTGTCCGACGGGGCGGCGGCTTGGGGTTCGGTCTCCACACTAGCTTTCGTTCGCGCAGAACAGCTTGGCGAAGCCGGGCTGCTCCTCTCGGTCGCCCGTTTCGATGAGCGCGGAGCCGGGACCGTGACGTCCGTCGTGATGTCCGAAGCCTTTGCCTTGGAGCGGGCACGTGGGGTTCTGAGCGGCGCGAGCCAGGTGGTCATCGTCGGTCACAACGTAGAGGACGTCTCCCCGCTGCTCGACTTTGACGCGCGCATCGTCGCACGCCGAAGCGGGTTGTCGCTGCGCGCGCACGAAGTCGGGGTTCTTCGCGCGTTGCGTGACGAGGCTTGGCACCTTGGCGGGCGTCTCCGTCAGGATGTCGACGCAACAGACGCGCTCACGATGGAGTGGCTGGTGCAGCGCGCCGAAGCCGAAGTGCTTTGTCTCGTCGTTTCATCGCTCCCTCCTGCGGGCCGGCGCTCGC
>JBLFZA010000212.1:0-7708 GCA_047610025.1 Bradymonadia bacterium
CGGGCGCCGCGTTGTTGCAGCATCGTCATCGTCTCATGCACGCCGGGCAACGCCTCGCCTCCAGCGCGCACGAGCCGGGCGACCTCCTCGACGATCGCCTGCGCGATCTCCGTGGTTTCGCCCCGCAGCTCATGACCCTTCGCACGCCAATGCTCCACCACTTCATCGATTCGCAGACCGATCGTCTCTTCCGTTTGTTTCGCGGTCAGCTCGAGGCCGTGATGCGAAAAGACGTTCAGCTCTGCGGCGCACCAGAAGGGTTCCGAGTTGATGAGGATGCCATCCATATCGAACAAGACAGTGCGCATTTAACGTTCCTCAGGAGTTTCGGTGCGGAGCCGATTGGTGGCTTGTAGGGCCGCCAGTCGGCGTTGCGCTAGCAGCGTGCTGGCCGCCCGGTACAGCCGACCGTATCTTGCGTCGCGCACTTGACGCCAGAGCGTTGCCGCTTCCGCAAGACCACACCGTTCGGCGGCGTGAGCGAGCGCGACTCG
Source organism: Bradymonadia bacterium (assembly GCA_047610025.1). GTDB lineage: Bacteria > Myxococcota_A > Bradymonadia > REDH01 > REDH01 > JBLFZA01. The sequence continues at coordinate 495 of JBLFZA010000212.1, forward strand.
CGCGTCGACGCGGCGAACCATATCGCCGTCCGTGATGTCGTCGGCCGGAGCGCCGATGTTCTGTTGCAGCGCCGGAAGAACAGCCGTTTCACAGGACTCCCCATCGTGAAGCGCCGCAAACGCCGCTAGGCTACGGGAGGCGATTTCGAAACCGCGCTGTTCTTCGAGTGTGCTCTCCGAATTCAGTGACCGTCGCCGCGCTTGTTCCGCGAGGGCACGCAGGCGCTCCGGGCTCATTTCGCTGACCGCGACGATTTGCAGGACGCTGATTTCATCCGTTCCCCACTCCGCGTCCTCAAGAAGCTCTTGCGCGATCCTGGAGATGACCTCGGGCGATACCCCTCTCGCGACCATCAGGAGCAGAGCCTGTTGTTTGTACTCATTCCAGTCCGGGGCGCCTTCATGAACGCTCTCAAGAGCTCGCTCCGCCGCATCGAATTGGCCCTCGCAGACGAGCGCTTGAACCGCCAAACTATAGGCCGATGTTAGGTCGCCGCCATCCGACGACGCTTCTGTGTTTCTGATCCAGCGATAGAGGCTCGAGGCCGCCTCTTCGCATTGTCCATCGAGAATCATCGCCGCGGCATGCTGGTGTGTTGCGTGACGGGCGCGCGGGCTCTCGATGAGCGCGGCCTCAAACCCTTCGATGGCCTCTTCGTAGTCCCCTGCGAGCAGAGCGATCTCGCTATCAATCTCTTGCCGGGCATCACCGAGGGCGTCAAAGGCGCCGAGTGTCTCGAGCGCGCGTTCTATCTCGGCCCGCTCCGTCCACGGGAACACGTGGACGAACCGAGAGGCGGCGATCGTGTCTCCCGGGACGACATGAAGCAGCTGGCGAGCGAACTCAGCCTGCTCAGAACGACCGATGAGGGACGCGTCATAATCCGGTAACGCGAGCAAGAGGTGGAGCGCGCGACGGTCGTAAAGTCGGTTGTCGAGCAGACCTGTGAACGCATTGTATGCGGCGCGGTTGTCGCCTTCGCCTATGGCGCGTAGCCCTTGCAGGAGCTGCTCTTGTCTCTGAGGAACGGGCTCTTGCAGCACCTGACTCACGAAGGGGGCGATGCGATCTAGCGTCCCACCTGTGCGATACGTCTCCGCTTGCTCCACGGCAGCTGCGCCGAAGTTCGCGTCGTAGGTGAGCGCCGTCGCGATGCGTTCTCGGATACTGTCATCGCCGTCGAGGTGCGCATCTCTGACGGAGAGGTAGAGCGACAACGCCTCGGCGCTCCGTGTCGGCGGCAAGCCCTGCACACGGTCGTGTCTGAGCCACTCTGCGACGCTATCTGCGAGCAGTAGGCCTGCCTCGATAGGCGAATGTGAGGGCGTGCGAATTGTCCATGCGTCGATCGGCTCGCCGCCGGGTGTCTCGGCTCTGACCGTGAGCTCGAGTGCGCGCTCGGACTCAACGATATGGGTCTGGATGAAGACCAGGGCGTCAAGTCGCAACGGAGATGGCGAGTGTTGATGCGGAGACGCGGCGAAGGCGATGAAGGCATCGGTTGGAGGCTCGGGCCATGCGATCCAGCGCGTCGTGGAGTCGTCTAACGCCACCCGTGCCGTCTCCGCGACGAGTTCACTGACGCCGGCAAGCTCTTCGTCGTCGTCCGCTGCGAACGCGATGACTGGGCGCTCAGGTCGCTCCTCCCAGACGGGTATCGGAGGCGTATCGGTTGCCGGCGCCGGTCGTAGCCAAAGCGCGGTGACGCCGACTGCGACGACGCACACCAGCGCAATAGCGACTCGCGGCCATGATGAGGGCGTCGGCCTCGGTCGCAGGGCCTTGCCGGCCCCGATTCGCGGCGTTGGCGCGCGTTCTGGAAGCTCGCCGCCGGCGCCGGTCTCGAGAATAACATCGAGCCGGTCCCGGAGCGCGGCACCGTCCTGTGGGCGTTGCTCGGCATCAAGCGATAGGCAGTCTTCGACGAGATTGACCACGGCGTCAGGCAGGTCGTCACGCAGATCGCGCAGGGCCGGTCGGTCTCCCGCCTCGACCGCGATCGCGGTGGCGAAAGCTGAAGAGGCGATGAACGGGCGCCGACCTGTAAAGAGCTCGAAGAGCACCACACCGCACCCGTAGACGTCGGCGGACGGCGTGACTTCTTCGCCGCGGAGCTGCTCGGGAGCCATGTAGGCGGGGCTGCCGAGCGCTGCGCCGGTGCTCGTCATCGTATCCCGGCCGTCATGCCGGGCGTGCGCGATACCGAAGTCGATAAGCACGACGGCGCCGTCGTCGCCGACGATGACGTTCGTCGGCTTAATGTCGCGGTGAACCACCCCGTTGCGATGCGCTTCGGCGAGGCCGTCGGCCACGTCACGGATCGCGGAGAGCGCGTCGCTGACAGTCTCAACGCTGCCAGACCCGCGAATCAGGGGTTGGCCAGGGATGAACGCCATGGCGAGAAAAAGCTCGCCGTCGTCGGTCTCCCCAAACTCGTACACGCGAACAATCGAGGGGTGATTCAGCGCCGCGAGGACCCGTGCCTCGCGCCAAAAGCGCGCGCGCGCCTCATCGTCGTGCTGCCGTCCCCCACGCAGCACCTTGAGCGCGACGTCTCGGTGCAAGCGCTCGTCGTACGCGCCATAGACTTCGCCCATACCACCGGCACCGAGCTTTCCTTCGATGCGGTAGTGATTGATGCGCTTTGGGAGGCCAGTGCGCGTTGCGCCAAGGGGAGCGCCTAGTTCGGTCTCGTCTGCCGACACGGAGGAACTGCAAGCGTGAGCGGTGAGGATAGAAGAGTAGGATCGCCTACCCGCGCGCGAGGATCAACCCTCAACTTCCCTCGCGTTGGGCTCCTTTGCCGCGCGGGCAGTCGTGGCAGCGACGGTCTTCACCGATCGGCCGGCACGTCTCCCGCTTGCCAAGCGTTGGTCGGTGGCCGAAGACAGGCCTCGCGAGGATTTTGCTCGCACTCCCCCGCCCGACTGAACGTCCAAGGCTCTCACGTTGAGCCTTGATGTCCCCTACAATCGTCACACCGTTATGCAGAGCCCCGTCGACCTTCGAAGCGACACCGTCACGCGCCCGACGCTTGCCATGAAAGACGCGATGATGAGCGCACCCCTAGGCGACGACGTCTTCGGAGATGACCCGACCGTGAACGCGCTTCAGGAGAGGGCGGCCGAGCTGCTCGGCAAGCAACGCGCGCTCTTCGTGCCGAGCGGGACGATGGCGAACCAGCTCGCCCTGCGCGCGCAGGTTCGCTCAGGTGACGAGATCATCGCGCATGCTGGCTGTCACATCTTCAACTACGAATCGGGCGCGGCGGCGTCGATCTGCGGAGCGCAGATGAGGGTACTTCAGAGCGACGACGGCACGCTGCCGCTCGAAGAGCTGCGAGCCGCGCTGCACCTGAGCGACGACCCACACTTCGCTCCGACCGCAATGGTGTGCCTCGAAGACACGCATAACGGCTGCGGTGGGGTGCTCTTGCCGGCTGAGCACGCGCAGCAGGTCGCCGAGGTCATCAGGCCGCACGGCATCCCGCTTCACCTCGATGGCGCACGCTTGTGCAACGCGTCTGCGGCATCAGGCCGCTCGCTGAGGGACTTGGCTGCCCCCTTCGACACGGTCTCGCTTTGCCTCTCGAAGGGGCTCGGCGCACCGCTCGGAAGCGTGCTCGCCGGCAGCGCCGAGACGATCGCGCGGGCCTACCGCTTTCGAAAGATGTTTGGCGGCGGCATGAGGCAGGCCGGGATCGTCGCCGCGGCGGGGCTGCACGCGCTTGAACATCACCGAGACGGCTTGGTGCAGGACCACAGGCGCGCTCGGGCCTTTGCCGAGATGCTCGATGAGCACCCCGCGTACGAGGTGTCGGTCGATTCGGTACAGACGAACCTCGTCTACTTCGGGCTGTCGCCCGCGCATGCGCTTGGAGCCGACGGCGGCATCGCGCTCGTCGACGCCTTGGCCGAGCGCGGCGTGCTCATCACCGGCGGCGTGCACCGGCTTCGGGCGGCGTTCCACCTCGACGTAGGCGATGAGGGGCTCGAGCGCGCAATCTCGGCGTTTGTCATCGTCGCCGAGTAGAGCGACAACGGCGCTGCGGTGCGGAGCCTCCAACGCCGCGCCGAAACGTGCTCGACCACGTCGCGCGCGACGTGGTAGGACCTTCGCACAACCCCCTCCACAGCCAGAAAAACGGAGTCGACCATGTCGGACGCTTGGTACGTCGGTATTAACGGGCAGCAAGAAGGCCCGCTTCCATTCGCACAGGTCGCCGAGAGGCTACAGGCCGGCACCATCACCGCGCAGGCCTACGTCTACGGGCCAGGCTGCGGGGATTGGACGGCCATCAACACCGTGCCCGCGTTCGCGGCGTACTTCGGTGGCGCTGCTCCACCCGCACCCGCACCCGCGGGCGTTCCGGTGCCGGCCGGCGGGAAGTTTAACTCCGCGGCTGAGGTCGCGCACGAGATCGACTTCCAGCTCTACGGCGAGGACATGCAGTTCGTCGAGATCACCCTCGACCCGGGCGAAGCATGCGTCGCAGAGGCCGGCGCGATGATGTTCATGGACACGAACATCGAAATGGAGACCATCTTCGGTGATGGCTCGCAGGGCTCTGCGCAGGGCGGCGTCGCCGGCATGCTGCTCTCAGCCGGCAAGCGCATGATCACGGGCGAGTCCCTGTTCATGACCGTCTTCGGCAACCAGGACCCAAGCTACCAACGCAAGGTCGCCTTCGGCGCGCCGTACCCGGGCACCATTGTGCCGATCGACCTGCGTGAACACGCTGGCAAGATCATCTGCCAGAAGGACGCGTTCCTCTGCGCCGCGAAGGGCATCTCGGTGGGCGTTGAGCTCCAGAAGAAGCTCGGCGTTGGCTTCTTTGGCGGCGAAGGCTTCATCATGCAGAAGCTAGAGGGCCAAGGGCTCGCGTTCTTGCACGCCGGCGGCGTGTTGGTCTCGCGTGACCTTCAAGCGGGCGAGACGCTCCGCCTCGACACGGGCTGCCTCGTCGGCATGGAAGCCTCGGTGCAGTACGACATCAAGATGGCGAAGGGCATCAAGTCCGCCGTGTTCGGTGGCGAGGGCCTCTTCCTGGCCACTCTGACCGGCCCTGGTAAGATCTGGATCCAGTCGCTGCCCTTCAGCCGTCTCGCAAGTCGCGTCTACGCGGCAGCTCCGCAGACCGGAGGTCATAGCGTTGGCGAGGGCTCCGTGCTCGGCGGGCTCGGCAAGGCCCTCATGGGCGACAACTAGCGGTCGATGTCGACGGAGGGCAGCTGCCGAAAGGCAGCGCCGCTCTGTCGGAGGCCCTTGGGCTCAGGCGCCGATTAGGCACCGACCCGCACCCGAAGATGCAAGGCCGCGTTCGCTCAGGACGCGGCCTCTCCGTCGTGCACGATCTCCCAACCCCACCACTTGAGCCAGTCGTCAGCCTTCTCTTGTTCGCGTCGGTTGATGACGAACCAGACTCGGTCACCGACTTCGTAGCGCACGGTGTCGTCCACCGGGCGGGCCAGCTGGCCTTCGCGCAGCATGGCAAGCGGTAGCAGCGCGTCCGGCTCGCGCCCCGGCGTGCGTCCCTCAGCCCCGGGCTGTGCGCCTTCAACGAGCCGGTAGCTCATCATGCGTGCGGCCTTCAGGCGCAGCAGAACGGACCACGCGTCGAGGTCGCGCTCGCGCCCGAACATCACCGTGGCGCGATCGTTGTGCACCATCGCCGCCGAGACGCTCTCTTCGGCATCGGTCAAGCTGACCACGAAAGTGCCCTCGCCACCGAGCTCTTGCGCGCGCTCGATGAACTTCAGGTTGAGCTCCTCGTTGGGCGAGAGCCCGATGAATCCTGCCCGGGAGTGCAGTCGCGCATCAAAGAGTACGCGCTCCTCCAGCACATTCCCGGCGACGGCGTCGACACCCTTCAAGTGGGCGAGCCGAACGTGCTCGGGGTTGCGGTCGATGCACATAGCGCCGCCGCCGTGCTTCTTCAGGATGCCGGCGAGCGTGTGCGGCAGGTCCTGGGCGCCGAGCACAATCCAGCCTTCGTTCAGGGTACGACCGAGGCCAAGTGCGCGCGCTACGAAGCCGCCTGTCAGGCCGCTGACGAGGACGGACGCGGTGATGGTCAAGAAGACCAGCGCACGCAGCTCACTGCCGCCCTCGACCCCATACCGATCGAGCTCGTTGGCGAAGAGAGACGCCACCGCCGCCGCGACGATGCCGCGCGGCCCCATCCACGCCATGAACAGGCGCTCCTTCCCCGTAAGGCCGCTACCAATGGTGCTCGCCCAGACGTTGAGCGGGCGCACGATCAGCAAGACGGCCGCGACCGTGGCCGCGCCTCGCCAGCCGAGCGCGACGACTTCGCTCACACGAACATCGGCGGCCAAGAGCACGAACAGGAGCCCGATCAGCAGCATCGTGAGCTGCTCCTTGAACTCGCGCATATCGTCGTGGCCTTCGCTGTCGATGTTGCCCATGACAACGCCCGCGACGGTGACGGCGGCGAGCCCGCTCTCGTGCATCATGTAGTTCGACACTTGGAAGAGCGCGATGACGAGCGAGAGCGTCAGAACGTTCTCCAGCCCGTCAGGGACCAGCTTCTCGAAGCGCAGCACCCAAGCGATCAGTGCGCCGCCGGCGAGCCCCAACAAGCTGCCAAAGCCGAGCCGACTGATGATCTCGAGGGCGCCGCTGAGGAGGCCTCCACCACCAGGAGAGATCGCGATATCCAGCGCAACCACGGCGGTGATCGCACCGATCGCATCGATCAGTACACCCTCCGCTTCGAGCACGTTGGAGACGCGCTGCTGCACTTTGAGGCGACGCAACAGGGGCGTGACGACCGTTGGCCCGGTGACAATGATCAGCGTGCCGAAGAGCAGCGAAGTGCGCCACGGCCACAGAAGGCAAAACTTGGCAGCGAGGGCGCCACCGACAGCCGTCACGAGCGCGCCGACGGTCAAGAGCTGACGGATCGCCGGGCCACCGGCCCGCAGCCTAGACAGGCGCAGGCTCAGGCCGCCCTCAAAGAGGATGATCGCCACCGCGAAGCCCACGAGCGCGTTCAGACCAGTGCCGAGCGTGCTGGGGTCGATCAAGTGCAGCACGTCGGGGCCGAGCAGCACACCCACGGCGAGCAGAATGACGATACCCGGCACCTTGAGGTGGTGCGCAACCGATTGGCTGACCATGCCCGCTGCGAGCGCAATGCCCAGCGTGAGCTCCGGCGTATGAACGATCGATGCTGCCAAAAACGAGCCCG
>JBLFZA010000213.1:0-7668 GCA_047610025.1 Bradymonadia bacterium
GTTTGACCCAACATCTACCGTTGCAACACGCATATCAGCGCACGCGGAATTCAGCGCGCCTGTTCTGGCGGTCATTGCTGCTTGACGGGTCTTCGGCCCCGTAGCTCACCGTCGACATGCGCGCGGGATCGACGCCAAGTCGAGAGAGGTAGTCGCGGACCGCGCGAGCGCGACGCTCACCGAGCGCGAAGTTGTACTCCATCGTTCCGCGTTGGTCGCAGTGACCTTCGATGACGATCCGTACGCCGGATGCTGCATTCAGCTGCTGAGCGTGCGCGTCCAATGTTTGGCGCCCCTCCACTGTGAGCGAGGAGATGTTAAAGTCGAAGTACACGGCGTCCCACTCGTAGTTGGGATCGACGAGAGCGCTGTTGTCGGTGTTGTCGTTTGCGCCATTGTTGGCTTGGTCGTCGCGAGCATTGAGCTCGTCCTCGGCGTTCGCTGCGCGCTCACAGTCTTCACGGTTCTCTTCCGCGATCTGCTCGGCGCGCGCTGCCTGCTGCCTGGCCGCCTCAGCGAGCTGACGAGCGCGGTCGTAGTCGCGCCCCTCGTAGGCCGCGTTCGCTTGGTCGAGCAGGCTCCGCGCCGCTCGAAACTCCGCTTCGGCGCAGCGCTCCGCTCCAGAGGCGCCATCGACGGCCGCACGTGCGGCGTCCATCGCGTCCTGGGGAGGAGCGCCACCGCAGCCAACAGCGAAAGCCAAGAGAACAAGGCAGAGAGCGCGGGTCACGCGTGAGAGAACAGATTGATGCTTCATCGCTGCCACCGTGGAGTCTCGTAACCTTGCCCGTCGGGCGTAATGTTGTGCTGATAGTTACCGTCTGCCGTCGAGACGTAGAGCGAACCGGAGCTGCCGCCGCGTGTGGACGAGAACACCAAGTGGCGGCCATCTGGCGACCACGAAGCCGACTTGTTGTCGCCCTGGTCCTGCGTGATGCGGCTGATGAAGCCGGTGCCGGGCTCGACGGTGAAGATGTCGAAGCGGTTGCGGCTGTCGCGACCAGTGAAGGCGATTAGATCGCCCGTTGGGGACCAGTCAGGCTCTGTGTTGTAGCCACCGGCGAAGGTCACGCGGCGCTGCCCCGAGCAATCGCTGTTCATCACATAGACCTGCGGCCCGCCGCTGCGATCGGAGACGAACGCGATCTGGCCGCCGTCGGGTGACCAGGTCGCTGACACGTCTTCCGCGGCGTTCTCGGTGCACTGCCTCAGAATCTCTCCCGCAGCATTGACCACGTAGATGTCTGCGTTGCCACCGACGGAGAGTGTCATGGCGATCTCTCCACCACCGGGGCTCAGTACGGCGCCGGAGTTGAAGCCTGGGCGTGCACTGAGCGGCCGCGCGCCGGGGTCGCTGCCAATGTACAAGTCGGGGTTTCCTCGTCGGAACGAGGTGTACATAATTTCTCCGCCAGGGCCCCAAGACGGGAGGATGTTGATGTCCCCCTCGCTCGTCACGCGCCCGAACCCCTGACCGTCCATTCCGATGGCGTAGATGTGCTTGCCGCCGCCGGCCGCGCCGCCTGTGAAGGCGATCATGCTGCCAAAGACGCCGGGGGAGCCGGTGTAGTATTCGATGACCGCGTTGATGAACGCGTAGGTCTCACCGCGCACACCGTCGAGACTCGTCGCCCCGGGCGTCCAGTTGATCGCGATCTGCTCTTGGGTGTCGACGTTGTAGAGTCGGAAGTCGAGCGAGACTTGGTTTCCAGCGACGCGGAACGCTGTCTTGATCAACCCCTGAGCGCCGGTGTTGTACCAGTTCTCGAAGTTGATGGACGCCGCGGTCATGCCCTCGTTCGAAGGGTCGAAGAAGTAGCGGTCGGGCCCGTAGACGTCGAAGTAGCCCGAGATCTCGAGGCAGTTGCGGACCGTGTCCGCGACGTTCGAGCGGATACCGTTCGGGTCTGTATCTCCGAGATTAAGCGTGTTGGGGACAGCGACCGGAGTCGTGAAGCGACCGCCACCCGGTGTGCCGTCAGGGAGTTGAACGGCGCCGCTCGAGGGCGCGGGATCGCTCTGCGCCGACGCGGCTCCGGGCGCAAAGACCAGCAGCGACAACAGCGCCACGACAAGCGCCAGCGCCGGCGTGTAAATGGCTGTGGATTGAGAATCGTGCATCGAACAAGCTCCAATCAGTGCGACGTTAAGCTGGCGGCAGAACAACGCGTCGTCGCCATACATGCCCGCGCTTGTCTTACACCACCACTGATGTAGGCGCGAATTCGCGCCTTGGGCGAAGCGTGGCGCGAGTAGCGACGAGTACTTTTGCGGGCTTCGCCCACACCCGCTGGGGCCGCACCCCAGACCCGTCGGGAGTCGCGTGCGACTCTCTCAGTTGTGCAACTCGATACTCGCGAGACGACCGCACAACAGTCTCCAAGATTCCGAACGCCAGACGGCACGCCAGTTAGCGACCCGTAATCTCGATCACACCACCACTACGAATGATGCTGTTTCTCAGGTCTTCGTTGGTGATGGAGTTGATCTGCAGACGGCTGCTTCCCATCCGAAACGAATTGAACGCGCTGACGACCGCGTTGTCGAAAAGCCGGTTACCACTGCTGCGCGCGACCGTCGCTCTGGTGATTCTGCCAATCTCACTCACTCGAAACTCTACCCGCACGCGGAGACGTCGATACTCGTTGTCGGGGATGCCGTTCGGCCGACGAACCGCGCCCGAGATCTGACGAGTGAGCGGCGCGAGTTGATTCGCGACGGCTGATGCGGAGAGGCTGGTGCCTCCCTCAAAACCCTCGGGGCTGCCGATTGTCGGGTCGTCGTTCGTCGGGCGGTTGGGGTTCGTCTCTCCGCGATCACGCCGCGGCTGCACTTCTCGCTCCTGCCGCTCCTCCGGCTGCGGCCGGTTCTCGACCTCACGCTCTTCCGGCGGCTCTTCGCGCGGCTCCGGGTTGAGCACCACTGTCTCTTGGTCAGGGGCAGCGGTCGGCTCCTCAGGGGCGGTCGTGGGCTCGGGGTTTGTGTCGACCTCCGGCGCCTCTTCGGGATTCGCGATGCGCGGCAGCTCACCCGGGGTTGGCATCTGCTCGCCTAACATGAGGAGCTCGGTCGACAACACGGGCAGCTCCAACGGGCGCTCCGTGACCACGTCCGGCTCCGCGACACCTGCGAAGAAGAACATCGCGCCGAGAAAGACGTGCGCGGCCATCGCCACGATGACGCCAGCCGCGATATCTGAGGGTTTGCCGTTCAGGGTCATTCTGGAGTCGGCGCGGGCTCTGTGCTGCCCAAGAATTCTGGGTTGGTCACCATGCCAACACTCGTTACGCCAGCGAGGCGAATTCGGTTCATTGTTCCGACCACGAACCCGTAGGGGATCGAGGTGTCCGCCAGCAGGTACAGCGTCTCTTGATCCGCGAGGCGCGGGTTGTTGCCGAGCTTCTGCTGAATCTCGACGAAGCACGGTTCAGCCGCCGCAGCGAAGGCGCCGGGGTCGTCCGCCATTCCACGAGCGGCGCCGCAATCGGTGATCAGCTCGTCGCCGAGCAGCACTCGGAGCGCGCTGTCGATCTGGAGGATCAGGTTCTCCGTGTCGTTCACGTCGACCGTCGTCGGGTTCTCCCGCGTGACCGGCAGGTTCATTTCGACAAGGCGCTCGGACTCATCCTTCACGATGAGCGGCGTGCTGATCATAAAGATGATGAGCAACACGAGCATCACGTCGACGAGAGGCGTCACGTTGATCTCGGAGATCGTGCGCCGGTTGCCACCGCCTGAAGAAGACATCCCCATGCGCGCCTACTTGAAGAAGTGACGCTTCACGATGTTCAGGAAGTCGTTGGAGAAGTTGTCCATCTCGACCTCCATCGCGTGAATGCGCGTGTTGAAAAAGTTGTAGGCCACAACCGCAGGGATAGCCGCCATCAGGCCAATCGCCGTCGCGATCAACGCCTCCGCGATCGGGCCCGCGACCACGTCGATGCCCATGCCCGCGTCGTTGCTGGCGCTCGACAAGTTCATGAACGCGAGCATGATGCCCCAGACCGTTCCAAAGAGCCCGACGAAGGGCGCAGTCGAGCCCACCGTTGCCAAGAATGGCACCATCTGTTCGAGCTGTGCGAGCTCGGTCGACTTCGCACGGCGCAACGCTCGCTCGACGTTTTCAATACCGCCGAGCTGCTCGCGCATGCCCGCGTCGCCGTCTTGGCCCCGAAGCTTCCGCAGCTCGAGGTAGCCGGCCTGGAAGGTCTGGCTCACGGGGGAGTTCGGCAACGCCTCGGCCTGCTGGTAGATCGCGTCAAGGCGCTTCGACTGCCAAAATGCCTCCGTAAAGCGCGCGGTGTCGCGCCATGCGCGGCTCAGCGCGAGTGCTTTGTAGCCGATGACAAACCAGCTCACGACCGATGCCAGCACCAGAATCGCCAGCACGAAGAGGATCATGCCGGAGGCTTCCCCGAGCAGCGAGGTGATGGTCATCTCGGCGTGAGGTTCAGGCGTTTGAGCGACGACGAGGTCGACCCAGGAGATCGGATTCATAAAAGGAGGGGTGGTCGGTACATGTAGGACAGCTGCGGTGTAGCACGGCCCTGCACCTCAGGGTAGATTCTGCTCCTTCCATGGCATGGCGAGAACGTCACGCCCACGTGCACCCCAGTGGCGCCGCGCCCCGACGTGCCCGGAGCTTGGCGGGTGCGCGCGCCGACGTCATCCCGGCTCCCACCACTCCTCCGATAAGTCCAATCGGCAGCGTGACGACAATCAGTAGCGCGCTGCTCTCGCACTCGGCGCTACCCAGACAGGCGTCACGGGGTAAAGCGGATCCCCAGCAAAACGCGAGTAAATGCGCCGCGTTGACCTTCCAACTCGATCCCGATCCCGTTGCGCGGCACAATCCCAAGGCGCCCGATCAGCACGCCCGCGTTGCGCCCCATCGCGCCCACGAGCAGGTCTCGATCGTGGCGATAACCGAGCGCGAGGTTCACGCCACGCTGCACATCCACGTGCATGACGAATCCGACCGGCGCGTGCCACACCCTGGCGCGCTTGTCGAAGCGGCGGCGGACGTTCGACTCGAAGGTGTAGTGGTCGAGGGCGAGGGATACGTCCGTCTCCCAAACCAGGTTCGTCAGGTGTCGGAAGATGTCCCCAAGGTCCAGCGAGAGCCTAGTGGTCACGCGCATCTGCGTACGACCAGAGCGGGCCGCGCGGCTGTACTCATCGAACCCGCCGGCGCCGAACTCGAGGAAGCTGTTCGGCCGCTTGCTCAGCTCGGCGCGATATCCCGCATAAAGCCCGAATCGACGAAACTGCAGGTCGGTTCCGAGCTCCGCGTGCGGCGTCAAGACGAAGCGGCGCCCCTCCCACGGAGCCGAAATCAGCATCGTGTTCGTGACCGGCGAGCCTTGCCCGAGGAGCAAGCCGAAGCCGCCATAGACCGAAAATCCGAAGGGGCGATACGTGTTTCGCGGCAAATCAGCGCCGGTGCCCTTCGTGGCTCCGAGCACATCGGCGATCCACGACGCAACAAAAAGACTCGCACCCAAGGTCTGCATCACCCCACCAGCCTGCCGCAGCGGGACGGACTCCGCCCGACGATGCGCGAGGGTGCCCGAAGCGAACATCGCAAGCGAGATACCCTGGGCGACGAACAACCGGCGCCACGTCGGACGGTCATCGACCAACAAGTGTCCCGAACCATGAACGAAACTACCGAGCGTCAGCGCGAACAAGCCCGCCGTTGGGCTACCCGGTTGACCACGCTCTACCGAGAACTCCCAGCCATCGCGGCGCAGCTCTTCGTCGGACAAGCAGCTCGGTAAACCGGGCGACAGCACACACAAGCACCTTGGGTCCCGTTCGTTTCGCTCACACTCTTGGGGGCTCGGCAGGTCCGGGTTGTCCGCAACGTCTGTCACGCTTCCCTGCGCGTGAGCGGGAGAGAACCACGCACACACTACGAGCCCCACGGCCGCGAGCACGCACGCCGCCAGCCGGAGCGCTTGAGTCGTGCTGGGCTCACGATCGGCAAGCCGCACGCGCGCTGCGTTAGCCCCCGCTCTCACTCCGCGACCGGCACAAACTGCTCCGACACGACCTGAAACAATCTCGGCACGACTTGGGGCTCCCCCTCCGAGGTAAAGGCCATGCCGCCGATGGCACCGCCTCCGTCACCTGTTGCCGCCAGGAGTCGCCCGCGGACGGCGTCTGCGCTCCGCGCTCGCTCATCAACCAAAATCTGACGAGCGCGAATGGCCGCGTCAAAGGCGAACGCCTCAATCACGCCGGGATCCCGCCCGTATGTGTAGCCAAAGCGATCCACGAACTCGCGCTGTTCGCCGGACGCGAGCTCGGGGTCGAGCCACGACGCGACGAAGGCCTGTTCGACATAGGGGCCGCTGTCGAGCAAGAGCGCGCTAGAAGCGGCGAAGCTTCCGAGCAGATAGCTGACCTGACGACGACCTGTGGTGCCATAGGGCCAGACATCTTCCGACGTGAGGTACGCCGCAAACGCGGCGGCTTCGTCATCGGTGGTCGCCAGGAAGACGACGTCCGCATCGGAGCGGGCGACCTGGCGCGCCGCCAGAGCGGCCGATGCTTGCAACACCGCGCCGTCGCTCGGGTCGGAGAGTACGACGACGTCCTGAACGACGGTCATCCCTCTGTCCCAGGCGATGTCCGTGGCGAAGCCAGCGAGCAAATCTAGGTACGCCGCGCCGCTGCCATCTCTGACGATCGCGACCCGCGTGCCTCCGTGTCGTGACTGTACGGAGCCCAGCAGCAGCTCCGCCTCCTGGCTGGCGCTGATCATCCAACGCAGCACCCCGCCGCTCGGTGCGGACGATAAGCTCACTAGCGGTACACCGCGACGGTCTGCCGCGCGAGCGGCCGGAGCGACGAGGTCATGGACAAGTGGCCCGAGGATGACCGTCGCGCCACGCTCGACAAGTGCATTGACCGCGCGCTCAGCGCCGGCCGTCGTCCCGGAGGTGTCTTCAATCAGCAACGCGACGCTAGGCTCCCGCTCCTCGAACGCGCGTTGTGCGAGCAACATCGCCCCGAGTGCTGCGCGAGAGGCGCGCCGGTTAGGGCCCGAGAGCGAGAGCACCACACCAATCGCGGGTGCGCCGCTCGTGGCGTTCCATTCACCAACTTCGCCGAGCGCGAGCGTTTCCAGCTGTTCGTACGCGATCAGGTCGGCTCGAAGCTCGTCCACCAGAGCGGCCGCGCCCTCAAGATCGGCCGCGGCGAGTCGCTGCTCGATCCGGGGTGCGGCAAACGCCGAGCGAGTCAGTGAACCAGCGCCACGAATCTCGCGCCAACCGGCGACGCCGAGCATGCGCGCGGAAGCGTGTGCCCGCTCGATCGCGAAGACCTGCAATGGCCCGCCCGTGTTGGCGTCGACGACGAGTTGCCAAGCGTCGAAAGCTCTCGTGGGCTGCTCGATGTTCCAATAGGCGTCGGCGACGAGCGAGAATAGCGGCGCCTCATCGCCGGGAATAATGAAGACTTCGCCCGACGTCGTATCGACGCGGAGTTCGGACTCAAGGAGCGCGATGCCGCGGGCCGGCTCGCCAGCGAACGCGTGGACGTATGCCCGATAGAACGCAGCGCTGCGGCGGGTCTCCGCAGAGTCCGGCGCGGCTAGCAGACCATCGAGCACGCGCGCAGAGCCTGCTTCATCCCCCTGCGCCACGAGACAGCGCGCGA
>JBLFZA010000214.1:0-7655 GCA_047610025.1 Bradymonadia bacterium
ATCGACACCAACGCCCCGGTCACGATGCACCAGTTCAACCCCTTGAACGAGCCGGGCGTCTTCACGAATGACGCGTCGCTGATTTTGCCCGCCACGAGCGTTGGGCAGGAGTACCTGATCACCGCGTGGACCACGCAAGGCGACGACCTAACCGGCCTGCGCGGATTCGCGACCGTCATCGCTGTGTCCGACACGCCAGAAACAAACGTGCGTATCGTCGCGCCCAGCACCGGAGGCATCGCCGCGGGCGACGGAGTACCCGCTATCCCGGCCGGCGCGACCGAGACGATCACCATGACGCAAGGCCAAGTGTTGAACCTGATGACTCCGTACACCGAGGGCGCGGACATCACCGGCATGGAGATCACCGCGGACGCGCCGATCGCTGTCTTTGCTGGAAACGAGTGCGGAAACGTGCCGACCACATCACCCTACTGCGATCACCTTGAGCAACAGCTGACCTCGACCGACACGTGGTCGACCGAGTTCGTTCTTGCCAAGTTCAACGCGCGTGGCACCGAGCCGGACGTCTACCGAATCGTCGGTCGAGAGTCGGGCACGACGCTGTCGATGAGCCCGCCGAACCCGCTCGTGCACAACCGCACCATTGGTCGGGGCGAACTGATTCAGTTCGAGGAGACCCGTGACTTCCGAATCACCGCGACGTCGCCGGTCTCCGTGTCGCAGTTTATGGTGGGCTCAAGCTACCCCGGCCCAGAGCTCGGCTGCGATCGCAACGGCTTCATTCAAACAGGCTGCCGCATTCCTGCCACCTGCAGCAGCGGCTCGGCGATCGGCGATCCCGCGTTCTTGTGGACGGTGCCGACCGACCAGTTCCTGTCGAACTACATTGTGCTGACGCCGTCGCAGTACATCGAAGACTATCTGTCGATCATCGTACCCTCGGGCGCGACGGTCAGACTCGATGGCGCCGTGCTCAACGCGCCACGGGCCGCATTAGGCGAATGGGATATCATCCGCACTGAAGTGAGCGATGGCGTACACACCGTCGACGCCGATGTCCCCTTCGGTTTGTACGCGTATGGGTATGACTGCGACGTCAGCTACGCGTACCCCGGCGGGATGAACCTCGAGACGCTCTAGTGACACGCACTTTGCTTCACGCCCGTTTCGGTACGTTTATGTCTTTGGGCAGCCCCCGCAGGGCCATACTGGGCTGCGCGCTCCTCCTGCTCGGTGGCTGCACGCTGCTCCTGCTCGGTGGCTGCGGCGACGTGCTCGGCGGCCTCGTGCCGGGCGGCGCGAGCGGCAATCCGAATAGCGAGCCGAGCACGTCGGAAGAGGTCGGCGCGATGCAGGCGATCGGGCAGCTCGTTGTGACAGACGAGCGCGTGTTCGCGCAGCTCAACGTGCTGACGACGGTCGGCTCCGATGTGAGCGCGCTCTCCGGCGTGGCGTCGCCGTTCGTCGACGTCACCGGCGAGCAGCGCAATCTGCCGACGACGGACTTCGTCGGCGTATTCGAGACCAGCGTGGCAGTGCCAAGCGATCTCGCGCCCGAAGACGGAGGGCTCGTGACCTTTGGCTACGAGATCACCGACACCGACGGAGAGGTGATCGTGGTGCAGGTCGAAACGACCGCGCCCACCGAGTCGCCCATCCTGATCTTCCCGCAGACTCTCATCTACTTCACGCAGGAGCCGCTGGAGATTGAACTCAGCGGGTGGGCCGATGGCGGCTGGATTCAAATCGCCAACGCAGCCGGGGAGTTGACGTACACCACCATCGATACCGAGCTGAACGCGACGCCCGCGATGCTCGCGTCGATATTGTCCATGCAGCCCCCGACACACGTCATCCCAGGGACCGCGTTCGCGGAGCCCGGTCTCTACAGCATCCGGGTCGCGACCTTTGCCATCAGCGACGATGAGGCGGTCGCGCAGCAGCTCGGCGAGTGGAGTTGGTTTGGCGTAGGCAGAACCAGCAGCTACCAGGTCGCGATCGAGCTCTAGGGCGAGCGAGTCCGCGAGGCTGGCGCACTTCTGGAGTCACGGAGCGGCGTGAGCCGTTCGCCGCGACAGCTAGGCGACCTCGACGCGGAAGAGCTGCTGTCCGAGGAAGACGAAGTCTCCACTGGACAGAGCGCGGCGCTCCCAGATCTTGATCCAGGTGCCGTTGGATGAGTTCAGGTCGACGAGGTAATAGTGCCCATCATCCCTGGGGAATATCTGCGCGTGACGGCCGGACATGAACTTGTCTCTGGGGAAGATCACGTCGCCTTTCTCGCGCCCGATGATGGCCCCGGACTCATGCAAGCAGAAGATGTTCTGGATCACGCCGCCGATTCCGACTTGGAGCAGCTTGAACTGCCCTCCCGGAGGCGGTGAGCCCATGTATCGGGTGCCGTCTGAGGAGCGCGCCTTTGGCGCGACGGTGTTCTCGAACTTCTCGAATCGCAGCACCTGTCGGCCCATGAGGAAGGTGTCGCCGGGTGTCAGGCGCGTCTCTTCTCTCAGCTTCACGTAGGTGCCGTTCAGCGAATAGAGATCCTCGATGTACATCTGCGTTCCTTCCACCGAGAAGCGCGCGTGCTTCGGGGAGAGGAAGGCGTCGGTTGGGAATCGGATATCGCCGGCGCGTCCGAGCACGGAGTCTGCGAACTCGAGTGCGATGCGTGGTCCGTCGGAACCATCTTCGTTGATGGAGACGAGGGACACCGCCATCGGCGAAGCGACACGTGCCTGCTGCGCGCTCTGAGGTCTCGGCAGCTGCTGCATTGCCGTGCCGCAGTCTCCGCAGAACTTGTTGGTGACTTCGTTCTCTGCGGTGCAGCCTGGGCACGCGATCGTGAGGGCCGGTACCGGGTCCTGCGTCGCCGCGCCGAGCCGCTGCTGCGCAAGGTCTTCGACCTGCGCGGCGGAGACGTAGCCCTGGGCCTCACGTGCGATAGGCTGAGGCCCCGATGGCACGTGCAGCTCCTGCAGAAAATACGATGGACGCACCGCATCAGCGCCTCGGGCGTGGCCGACGAAATCGTCGTCCTGCTCGAGCGCCTCAAGGATGATGTCGTCAATGCTGGTTGGATTGGCGCTCATGAACATGCCGCAGAGGAGGGATTGCTGCAGAGGATAACCCGAGCGGAGTCGTGCGTCCAAGGAACCGGCACGTGTTCTCGTTGAGCCGGTGCGTGTGAATGGACAATCGTCGCCGAATGTAGCAGGGTCACGCCACTTCCCGCCTTGCTGCCTGCGGTTATGAAGATCTGTCCAGTTTGCAATACGACTCAAGAGGACACCGTCCTTTTCTGCCCCCACGACGGGGCCGGCTTGGTGCCTCAAGAGAGCAGCGGCGCTAAGGGTTCGGGAGCCAAGACGGCGCCGAAACCGCCCGAAGCTCCGGCCGCTGATGGTGATCCGTTGATCGGGTCGCGTCTCTTCGGCGAGTATGTACTGCGAAAGATGCTGGGCGAAGGCGGCATGGGCGCGGTGTATCTCGCCGAGAACGTGACAATCGATCAGCGAATCGCTGTGAAGGTGCTGCATGGTCACGCCGCTGAAAGCGAGGAGCTCGTACAGCGCTTCAACCGCGAAGCAATGGCGATCTCGAAGCTGACGCACCCGAATATCATTCGCGTGTTCATCTTTGGGCACACCGAGAAGGGCCTCATTTACATGGCGATGGAGTACGTCGAGGGGCGCGCGCTCCGAAACGTAATCCAACGCGACGGACATCTCGACGAGCTGCGCGCGATTTCGATCATGCGACAGTCACTTCACGCCCTGCACGAAGCACACGAACTCGGTATCGTTCACCGCGACCTGAAGCCGGACAACATCATGTTGACCAACTTCCGCGGGGTCGATGAGTTTGTGAAGGTACTCGACTTCGGCATCGCGAAGGTCACGGAGCCCGCCAGCGCAAACCAGGCAAAGCTGACGCAGCACGGCGTGGTCTACGGCACGCCGGAGTACCTCAGCCCAGAGCAAGCGCAGGCGAAAGAGCTCGACGGGCGATCCGACCTCTACTCGCTCGGCATCATCCTCTACGAGATGGTCACCGGCGTCGTACCGTTCCAGTCGAGCACGGCAGTCGCCGTACTCGCGGCGCACGTCTACGACGAACCTACCGCTCCCAGTGCGGTCGCCGCGCACACGATCTCGCCGCGCATGGAGCGCATCATTCAGAAGGCGCTCGCAAAGAAGCCTGAGGACCGATACCAGACCGCGATGAAATTCCTGTCCGAGCTTGAAGACCTCGAGCAGGAAATTGTTGGCGAATCCGCCACGAAGACCACGATCCTCGACGCCTCACAGCTGTCGTTGGTGCTCGAAGTCTCTCGCGCCGCACAACAGCGGCAAGCGGCTGCCGCGCACGCCGCGGCGCCCCTGTCTGCACCAACGGCTGGCCCGCCTGCGGCGGCGCAGCTGGCACAAGCCCCGCCGCCGCCACAAATCATCAGGCAGTCGGCCAGCCCCTATCTTTACGTCGCAATCATCGCCCTCTTCGTGGTGGTTCTCATGCTTGCTGGAGCGCTCTTCGTGATGCGCGGCAAGCTCAACAATGCTGAGTCGAGCTCTGCGCCGGCGACGAGCGCGTTAGTGCTCGACGCTGATTCCCATACCGCATGACCGACATCACAACTTACCTTGAGGCGCAGCAGGATGTGCACCTCAAGGAGCTCTTCTCCTTGTTGCGAATTCCCAGCGTCTCCACGGACCCAGGGCGCAATGGCGACGTCGCTGACGCGGCGGCCTTCGTCTGCCAGCGGCTGATAGATGCCGGCTTCGAGGCGCGAATTCATCCCACCGACGGCCACCCGATCATTACGGGCGAGTGGCTGAACGCAGGCCCGGACGCCCCGACAGTTCTCGTCTACGGGCACTACGACGTGCAGCCCCCAGAGCCACTTGAGCTCTGGAGGAACCCTCCCTTTGAGCCAACACTTGAAGGCGGGAACATCGTCGCCCGAGGCGCGACGGACGACAAGGGCCAGATGTATGCCCACATCAAGGGAGCACAGGCGCATCTCGCTACCGCAGGCACCCTGCCGGTCAACGTGAAGTTCCTGATCGAGGGAGAAGAAGAGGTCGGCAGCCCCAACCTCGAGCCCTTCCTCCGTGAGCACAAAGACACGCTCGCCGCCGACGCCGTCCTCATCAGCGACAGCTCCATGTTCGCGCCGGGTCAGCCCTCCATCATGGTGGGCCTCCGCGGGCTAACCTACGTCGAGGTGCACGTCACCGGGCCCTCGCATGACCTGCACTCCGGCCTCTATGGCGGGTCCGTCAAGAACCCCATCAACGCCCTCGCGGAGATCATCGCGCAGTTCCACGATGCCGACGGTCGCATCGCCATCGACGGCTTCTACGACAACGTGTTGCCGATCACGGACGAGGAGCGCGCCGCATGGGCCGAGCTGCCCTTCGACAAGCAACGTTGGTTGAAGGAAGTGCAACTGACTGAGTCCGTAGGCGAGGTCGGGTACTCGATCATTGAGCGTACCACGGGGCGCCCAACGCTCGACTGCAATGGAATCTGGGGTGGCTATACCGGCAAAGGCGCCAAGACCGTGCTGCCGTCAGAGGCGCACGCCAAGGTGTCCTGCCGGCTTGTACCGAACCAAACCCCCGACGAAATCGAAGCCAAGCTGCGCGCCTTCGTAGAAGCGCGTTTGCCGAAAGGCGTCACGGTGGAAGTGACCTCGCACCACGGCGGCATGCCGGTGCTCGTCGACTTTGATACGCCGGCCGTCCGGGCAGCGAGAGAGGCGCAGCGCCAAGTGTGGGGCAAAGAATGCGTGTTCACACGAGGCGGCGGCAGCATACCGATCGTCGCGTCGTTCAAGACGATTCTCGGTGTCGACAGCGTCTTGATGGGCCTCGGCAACGATGATGATCGGCTACACTCGCCCAACGAGAAGTTTGGGCTCGAGAACTACTACGCCGGAATCCGCAGCAGCGCCGCGTTCTTCGCCGCGTACGCCGCAGAGTCGAGCAAGTAGTCAGCTCGGCCTTCAGAGGACGAGGACCACACGCGAAGCACGCCACGGGGCGTAAGCCCCAGCTCCGTCGCGCGTTGGTTTCCTAGTCCGCGCAGTGCGCGTCGAGAGCGCGCTGCAGCGCCACGCTCACCTCGAAGCGCCCCGCACGCGCATCACCCAGCGCATCGGCGAGGGAGATCGCCTCGGCGAGGCTTGGTGCGTCCTGTCCAAACCGGGCGCGGAGCGCCAAGCTACGGAGGTCGCGAGACTCCACCACCTGCTGTCGAGTTGGGCGCACGATGATGTTGTCGAGCTGCTCAGCACTCAACTGCACAGCGCCCGCGATCTGAGCGATCACGGCGTGTCGACGCGCAGCCTGTGTGCCGTCTTGCGCCGAGGCTTCGAACAGCGGCTGAAGCGGCTCAGCGACGTTCCGTGAGACGAACCAGCGCACCGACTCCAGGTGCGGGGCATCCGTTAGCGCGGCGGCCAGCGATGCTGCGGACGCGTCATCTTCTGAGCCGAGACGGGCGAGGAAGCGCGCTCGGCGCTCCGCGGAGCCTGTATCTGACTGCTGCAGGATCTCGAGGACAGGCTCACGTCGGCCAATAGCCAGCACGCTCAGCGCGTCCGTTGCGAGGTCATCGTCTGTAGCGCTCAGCAGCACGAGGCCAAGCGCAGCCTCCAAGTCGGGCGTGGCTTGGGCGCGAACCAAGTCGACAAAGCCCGACGGGAACGAACTGCTCGCTGCGTTCTCCGCCACGCCAGGCTCGCCCTGCCTGGCCAACATGAGCAGGGAAAGCGCGCCGAACGGGTTCGCATTGTCGGCGCCGAGCTGCTCCAAGGCGGCCTGGTCGTTCTCGGTCATGCGACCTGTCCCCGTGTAGGTTGCGGCAGCGATCGCCGCGCGCGCCAAGGCGTCGCTTGGCACCGGCGCTTCCAACTCGTCACGCGACAGGGACTGCGCCACGAGCAATCCAGCGAGCATTCGGTTGGTTTGATGAACATCGGGGTCATTCACGAGTGGGAGCAAAACGGACGCGTCTCTCGGCGACAAACCCGCGGCTGCGAGCGTGCGTACCGAAGAGAGAACGGCATCCTTGCTCACTTCGAGCACATCGGGGACCGCGGCAGTCCAGGCACTGAGATCCCCGCTCGCGATAGCGGCGCGCTCTGCGACGAGCAGCGCGTTGAGGGGGGACGCCGACGCGTCGACGCTATCGAGGTCGTACAGAAGCATGTCACGCGCCAACTCCAGGCAGAGATCTTCTGCCGCAGCGTCGGCGCACATTCTGCCAGGCGCAAAGAGCTGATCGCGCACCCGCTGGGGGTGGACCCTGGACACGACGATCGCGCGACGCGCGGCAGCGCTTGTGGTTCCCCCGACCGCAATGAGCGCTTGAAGACGCTCAAGCTCGCCCGCTCGACCTAGCTCGGCGGCGACCTCGTACCGGACGTGGAGGGGGGTCTCGGGGGCCCGGAGCATCGCGTCAGCGGCGTCGGCGAATTCGTCGGACATCACCGCCGCATAGGCGCGCGCGGCGCTCGTTGCGACCGAGGTCGCGGGCGCATGCTGGAGGAAGTCACGGAGCTCGTTTCGTAACGGCGCGCCCGAAGCGCCAGCGCTCGTCAAGGCCATCAACGCGTCAGCATTCTCCCGAGGCTGCGACGATGCGAGACCGGCACGGACCGCTTCGATGTCGAGCGCCTCGCT
>JBLFZA010000215.1:0-7639 GCA_047610025.1 Bradymonadia bacterium
CCGCCGCCTCCACCGCCGAACTCAACTGCGGAGGGGTTGCAGCCGAGCGCATCAACGTCATAGCCGTCGTTCTCCAAGTCGGGAAACCGCGAGAAGAACGGTGGGGGGTCATCGGAGTCTTTGCATCCGAAGAGCGAGAGGGCTGCGACCGCGCAAGTGACAAGCACCAAGCGCGCGGCGCCTCGCTGAGAATTCGCAGGGCCAGCAAAACTGGGCGCTGAAGAACGAGCCTGAACGGTCAACGGGGTGCGCATCATTGAGCACCTCCGGCGTTGTCGGGGTAGCAGGCGAGGCTGTATGTCACGCGATGGTCGATGATACCGTCGCCACCATCGTCGAGTTCGAAGCTATAGAGGTTCCCGTAACGATCGTAGCGGTAGAAACCATTGACGTAGATGTCGCCGAAGAAGTCACCAGCGAAGCGCCACCGCGTCTCGGTCACTTGCCGGTTGTCGTCATAAAGCAGCGTGGCCATCTGATCTGGGTCGCCGTCTCCATCGAGATCGAGGTTCCAGAACTGAAACGCATCATCAGGCGACCACTGCATGGTCATCGACCCATCGCGCTCGCCGTCATTGTCCTTGTCCAAACCGATATCGAGCTGCTTCGGACCTTCTTCAACCACGTCGAAGTCGCCGAGGTCGCAGGGCGTTTGGAAGAAGATGCGCGCGGGTTGCCACAACCCGATCCGCGAGCTGGAGAGGTCGAGGCTCAGCTGTACGCCGTCGATGTTTCCGTCCGAGAGGACCGCGTCGACCGAGAGTGGCTGCACCAAGTTGCCCAGCATAGTGCCTGCATCGAGACGAGCATCAATCGCACCGTCGAGATCGTTGTCCATCGCCTCCGTGAGGACACGACCATCCTCTCCAATAAGGTAGAAGATCGCCCGCGTCGGCGTGTCACCGCCGTTGTCGTAGACCATTCGCGTAATCTCGCGGCCGCCAGAGGCCACGGACACCAAGTCGTAGCGAACTCCTTCCAGGCCATCGAGCAGGGGGTAATCAATACGACAATCCCCCCCCTCGACCACCACTTCATCCTTCTTACAGCCGGATGACAGGATCAACAGAAGGGACGCGACGGGGACAACCAGCCACCGGATTTTCGACGACACGACAACGGGACTCTGCATAGAAACCGAACGTTATGCGAGCGAAAATAACTCGTTCACTGTTGCACAAACGGCAAACGTGCGCCACCCTAAGTGTTCGTACACACTGAATTTTGCGAGCTTGTCCGCAAGTGGAACCCAATCAGTCCGACGTCTTGTCATGCTCAAACAATTCACATCTACTCTCGCGATTTTCCTCTGCTTCGCCGCATGCTTAAGCGCATGCAAACGCGGAACCGAGACCATCGACCTGTATGATGAAGATGCGCGCTTCGTGCCGCGGCCCTCAGAAGACGGCCCCGTAGGCTCAAATGGCATCTTCGACTTTGAACCGCGCCAACCCGGCACTGCACCTGGCTTCTACGTCGTCGCCGAATCCGGAGGCGAGACCTTCACCTCGCTCGAAACCGAAATCGTCCTACGCGCTTACGAGCCACCAAGCTCCCTCGCGACGCCCGGTGGCAGCGCGCTACCAACAGAGGCCTTGAACGAAGCCACGCAAGGGCTCGAGCAGAACGCGCGCCGAAGCGACCTCGTCAATAGCGAACCCGTCGTGCGCGTCACCCACGACAACCCAGCGCCGATCCCACTCACCTCCGATATCAGCGCCGACGAGTGGCAAATCGCTAGGGTTATCGATCAACCCTCCGCGGCCTTCGGGCGCAGAGTTGCTCAAGTGGGCCGCGAAGACATCGACAATGATGGCGTACCCGACAACGAAAACGGGCCGTGCACGGGATCAGAGGATGACCCTGGCGACTGCGCAGACAACTGCCCCTTCGTGCGCAACGTTGATCAAGAGG
The DNA here is from genome assembly GCA_047610025.1 of Bradymonadia bacterium. Taxonomy (GTDB): domain Bacteria; phylum Myxococcota_A; class Bradymonadia; order REDH01; family REDH01; genus JBLFZA01. The sequence continues at coordinate 1,915 of JBLFZA010000215.1, forward strand.
ACGAAGACACCGACGGCATCGGAGACGCCTGCGAAGACGACTACGACAACGACACGATCGCCGACGACGGCGACGAGTCCGACATCGACGGCGATACCCCCTGCGCCGACCGGACACGCGAAGACTGCGACGACAACTGCCCTCTTGTGCCCAACATTCGCCAGATCGACACGGATGGAGATGGCGCAGGCGACCTCTGCGACAGTGACTCTGACGGAGACGGTACAGAAGACGCCGAACAAGCCATTGACTGGGATGGCGACGGGATCCCCACCGCAGACGAGACTGGTGACACAGACGGAGACGGCATCCCTGATTTCCGCGACGCGGACGATGACGGCGACAACATCCCCACAGCCGACGAGCGAGGTCGCGACACAGACGGAGATGGCACCCCAGACAACGAGGACACCGACTCGGACGGGGACGGCATCCCTGACCAGTTTGAGGGAGATCGCGACACAGACGGAGACGGCATCCCTGACTCCCGTGACACCGACGACGACGGCGACGGAGACCCCACCGCCAACGAGATCGGGCCCGATGACCGTGACCCCGACGGCGATCTGGTCCCGCGATGGTTAGATGAGAATGAGGACTCGAACACACAGCCTTGCGCCCTAAGACGCCCCTGGCGGATCTACCCCGACATCCCCACCTACGGCTCGGGATTCAGCTGGTGGATCGGGGCGAACTACGGCATCGAGTTATCCGGAGCGACCTACTCATGGGCGTGGGTCGCGCACTATGCGCCAGACGGCGTCTATCTCTCGCTGCAAAGCGGGCCTGGCGTCAGCGTCCCGCCAGACCTCGCAGCACTCGGTTTCGGGGTAGGGATCGGCATCATTCGGCCGCCCGGTGTCGTACGCTTGGAAGGCAATACGGTGGAGGGCCGTTCGCTGAGCTTCAGCATGTCGCTGCTGTTCCATTCGTTCGGCTACACGATCTTCGAGAACGCGAACCTCGTCCCGCACGAGGCCATCCAAGTAGACTACGGTGTCAGCATCTCGACTGGTCTAGCGCCCTCCTCAATCTTCTTCGACATTGGTGTCGCCATTAGCCGCGGCAGCATGGCTATCCGAGGTGCAAACGATGAAGGCGCGTTTGTTATGGTGCATGCCTATGAGAGCTGCGGGGACACTGAGAAGCAGAACGCCAGCCAAAGCTTCTACGAACAAGTCGGCGAGCTCGCGACCATCGATCCCGTCGACTATCAGTCCGGCCTGCTTCGCGCGATGGGCGAGAGCCTACTGCCCTTGGCGACTCACCTCTCCTCGCCGGGCAGTCCACCGGCAGAAGGCGTACCGGCGAGCACAAACGGCGCGTGGTTTGGAGAGTTCCTGGCGAGCGACACCTCGTCCTCGTGTCGCACCTGCCCGTCGACGTCCATCGGCGGCCTCGTCTTCCAAAGCTACGAGCGCATGAGTCGTGCCGGAGAGACGTCCGGAGGGATTCAGGGCACTGCCATAGACGGCCTCGGCGATCTCACCGCGGCCCTCCCCAACCCCAACGCACTAAATCTCTACAGCGACTTCGCTCAAGGCGCTGTGGATAACGTCTTCGCCATTGCCTACGACAACACCGCTCGCATCAACGGGACGCCGTTTCGATTCATCTCGGACGAGGTCGTGCGTATCCCCGCCGTTGTCGGCGAAACGGTTGCCCTCGACGTGACGGCAGAGGAGATCGCCACGCTCGTTGGGTTCCCTGCCGCTGACATCGAAGGCGCGACGATCTGCCTGGAAGCCGACTTCTCCGGTCCGCGGGTAGGCGCCTCCTGCGGGTTCATCACGGACGGGCGATTGAGCGCGACCTTCACGATGTCGGACGCCAACGCGATCCTCTTCGGATTCAACGTTGACCTCACGACGGCGGTCGGTGACTTCGGCGGAGGAATCGTGGAGTCATGGACCGTACGTCCTGCACCTCGTCAGCTTGTGGCCGTGGCCGGCCCGGCGAGCCAGGTTGGAATGCTCACGCCAACGTCCGTGTTCTCAGGCGCACCGGCGACGCTCGCCGCATCGCTCGTCGACGTCGCCGGCATGATCATCTCCGAGCCCACGACCTTCACCTTCTACGGCCCCGGCGACGCCTTGCTCGGCGAGGTCGCAGCAGATGTCGGTACGGCGAGCCTCCAACTCATCCCAGATGCCGTCACGCCTGTGCTGACCAACATCGAGTGGCGCGACGCGACGCTTCGTGATGGCAGCAGCATCGACGCAATCGCTGTCGAAGGCTCAGGCTTGAGCTATCTCAGCGAGGTTATTGTTAACGGCACTTCGCTCGCAGACCGCGGGTACGGGTCCTCTTGGATCTCCTCCACGCTGACCGCTTGGGTTCCTGCCGCAGACGCACAGCTCGTTGACCCCGGTACAGCGACCGTTGAGGTCATCAACCCCGGCGGATTGAGCACCCAAGCACAGAGCGTCACCGTCGGTGACACCCGCGAGTGATACGCGGGGTTAACGCCGTCACTCGCGAGTAAGCGCCGAACTAGAGCGTCTCGAGGAACGCACGGTGTTCACGCCGTCACCCGCGAGAAACGCACGGTGTTCACGCCGTCACCCGCGAGTAAGCGCCGAACTAGAGCGTCTCGAGAAACGCGCGGTGTTCACGCCGTCACCCGCGAGAAACGCAGAGCTAGAGCGTCTCGAGAAACGCGAAGACCGCTCGGTAGTAGCGCATCGTGTTCTCGAGGCCGCTGATGCCGTGCCCCTGACCCTCGAATTCGACGTATGTCACGGGACGACCAAGCTCCTCGGCGGCGGAAGCGAAGGTCCGGCTCTCTTCCACCGGCACGCGGGAGTCGTTACTGCCGTGGGTGAGCAGAATCGGGCTCTGCAGAAGGTCAACGTGCGAGATAGGCGAACGGTCGAGCAGCTTCTCGGCTTCGGTCGTCGGGTCGCCAGCTTCCAACACTACCCAGTCCGGGATGTTGCAGCTCTCGTAGAAGGTCAGGATGTTCGAGAACCCTGCGTGCGAGAGTCCAAAGCCGAAAGGAAACGTCTCGTTGCGGTCGTTCGTCTCTGGCGGGAACGTGAGCGCGCGCATTGTCGCGTAGCCCCCGTGAGAGCCTCCGTGCACGCCAATCTGCTCTGGCCCGTACCCCTTCTCTGCCTCGAGCCAGCGCGCCACGTAGAACAGGTCGACGATCTCGTCACCACCGAGGTCTCCATCGTTCAGTGCGAAGAAGTCTGCGCCATAGCCCGATGAGCCACGAACCGCTGGGCTCAGCGTGGCTACGCCGGCCTCGCACATGAGATGTGCCGAAGTGCTGAAGTAATTGTCTCCCCCATAGAACGCCGTGATGCGAACCAGAGGATCATCACTCGGCTCAGTGGGCGACAGGTACCAGGCGTGCAGCATTCGAGGAGTGCCATCCGGGCCCATGTCGAAGGTCGGGATTTGGACGCGCTCGGCTTGGCACTGCACAATCGCTGTGCGCACGTCGGCCGGCATCGTCGCAGCTTCAGTGACTAGCAGTGAATCCCCGATCTCAAGTCGCCCCATCCAGAACGGCGTCCCCACCGACGACTCAACGAACACGGCCGAGGTGCCGTCGGCGTCGAGCAGAGACACCGACGTTGGCCGAATCTCCTCGTGCAGAACGTCACCGCCGGCCGAGAGCACCCGGAGCGATGTCTCCCACGGGCGCTCAATTGCGATCAAGAGCCGGTCGTCATCAAGCGGCCAGAGGCTGCCGACGTCCTCGCTGTACTCCGTAATGGGCGTCGCGCCGGAACCATCTGTCGCAAGGCGGTACAGGTTCGAGAATCCGTTTTGGCTGCTTACAGCGACGACGCTCCGCCCATCGTAGGTGTCGCCATCGAACCACAACGAGGTGTGGCGAACCCCGCGTTCAAAGAGCATCTCCAAGGCGGGATTTTCTGCGCGGAGGTTGACGCGGGCAACATTCTCGGTCGCTCGGTCGCCGTCGTGTTGCAGCGTAACGAGCACAGAGGATCCGTCGGGTGAAAATGGCACGCTCGTCCACGTGAAGCGGTCGACGCCCCCATCATCACACAGCACTTCGCGATCGTCTCCGCTGCTGAGATTACGAACGTGTAAGCAGCTGTTGAAGGGCTCGCCCTGCCCGCGCCGATTCACGTACGCCAACCACTCTCCGTCCTCCGACACCCCGAATCCATACGTGTAATCGTTGTCGGTCAAGCGGTCGGTCGCGCCGGTGTTGGCATCGAGCCAGAACAGGTTCATGCGCTCTTCATTCGCGTCGTCGGCCCAGGCGATCCAGCGCTCGGACTGCGGATGGTAGTCGGCCCCCCACCAGCTACGCTCTGACCAATCGGCGTCGCCGACAGCCTCACCGCTGGCCAAGTCCAACGTCTCCTCTCCGAGCCCCAGCCTGCGCATCTGCATCCGCTCCTCGGTGGTCTCGAAGTACAGCATCTGCTGAGACTCGATGTCGACCGAGAATCGGCGGAACGGGAAGCCTTGTACGTAGGGCTCCAGATCGATGCTACGATCGCGGAACGATACGCTGTAGTCGCTGCTGTTGGTCTCCGACGAAGCCTGCTCCTCCTGCTGTGGGGGCGCAGGGGTATCTGCGCTCTGGGAACCGCCACATGCGGCAGCCGCAAAGACGAGAACGCCCGCGCTGCAGGTGTGGCGAAGCGAGAGGGAACGACGACGGTATTCGCGCATGGTCGGATGTCTGGGTACCGGGGAGCCTAGCCGGCGCGACGTTCGCCCGACATTGGTGTGCGAGACACGTACTCTTTTGGAAGCTGCGCGAGAAGGCGGCGGCGAAAAGCAGGAAAGTCCACGGTGATGGTGTGACGCGGAGAATCCAGTTGCTTAACGTCGGGCGTCGCCAGTTCATCACGTATGAGTTCAGGTAGAGCGCCGGCGGGCGACCACTCTCCTGTGAGGTGGCGCGCCATGATTTTGCTCTGCAGCTCCGCCGCCGGCCAGATGCAGCCAAGCGGCTGAAACAGACCGATGAAGTACAATCTCTCATGAGACGCCGGCAGCATCTTCAGATAGAGGGGGACTTGTCCTTCGGAGAAGTCCAGCACGGCTCCCGACAAGAACGGATGGGCAATTCGGAACCCTGTGCACGCGACGATGGCGTCGAACTCCTCGACCGTTCCATCGACGAACTCCACGGTCTTCCCACCAGCAAAACGTGCGACATCTGGCTTCGTCGCGAGGTGACCGTGCCGCAGAGCATAGAACAGTTCGCTGTTCACCGTGGGGTGGGTCTCGCCGAAGCGGTGGTCAGGTTCCGGCAAGCCATAGAGCCGGTTACGGCCCTGCACAAAGCGGAGAACCCACTCCGCGCCCCGAAAACGCATCGCAGACGGCAGCCAGCGCAGCCACCCTGACAGCCGGTTGTGAAGTACGTCGCTCGGCATACCGAACACGAACTTGGGCACGATCCAATAGCCCCTTCGCCAGGAGATCGCTGCATGTTCAGCGACACGAGCCGTCTCAACCGCCACGTCGCACGCCGAGTTTCCGCCGCCGATCACAAGCACCCGCTTCCCGACAAAAGGCGCCGCGCGCTTGAAGTCGTGAGAGTGCAGCAAATGCCCTGTGAATTCGCCGGGGATGTCGGGCCATCGTGGAGACCAGTGATGCCCATTGGCGACCACCAGCGCATCGAAATCGTCAGCACGCTCGCCATCCGGTCCTCGGCTCACAACACGCCACTGGCCGCCCTCACACTGCGTGCAGTCCTCTACCGTCGTGCGGAAGCGCACCC
>JBLFZA010000216.1:0-7620 GCA_047610025.1 Bradymonadia bacterium
GGGGTCGCGGCCGTAGAGCGTAACGGAATCGAACGCGGTGGAGAGCCTCGCTGCCGGCTGCGCCTGCGCGAGCAGATGGAAGCGGCGGTTCGTCTGTTCGGGCGACCCCTCGCCGGCGAACATCCGGGTCGGGTCCTCCCCAGCCCGCTTATAGGGAAAGACGCCAGCGGTGTACGGGAAGCGCCCGGGCGTGTTCTCTAGCCTCGACCAGCGCACCCGCTCACCCCAGTCCTGCGTGTTGGGTAGCGCGACCTTCGGCACCTTCGTGTGTGAAAGGCTCGTCGTGTAGTTGTCGACACGAATCTCACGGCCACGCACTTCGTACGCGTTCTGGTCGTCCGTGTAGCTCTTCACCAGCATCGCCCAGCCGCGAAGCGTCGCCTTATCTGCCTCGGAGAGCGAGGCCAGCGATTCGTTGTACTTCACGGCGAGCGCCGCCCAGACGACGTCAGCGTCGTCTTCGATCGTCAGCGGCTCGCCAGGCAGAGGGGCGTCGCCGAAGGCTGAGAGCGAGCGAGCGAAACCGTCGGCTCGGTACGCACGGGCCGCAGCGACGTCGGCCTGTGTCCGGTAGCCGCGGACGGCGTCGGCGATTTCCGAAAGATACCGAACACGACGTGGTGGAAGGATGGTGAAGAGTTCCGGCGCGGCAGGCATCGCCGCGGCACCAACCCAAGAGGAGTGCCCCATCTCGGTGAGGGACGTCAGCAAGTGCGCGAAGAGTCGGTCAACGCCCGCGTCACCGTATCGGCTGGCGGAGCAGAGGAAGACCGGCATGTCTTCGGGCGACTTGTCGAACGCTCCGCGGTTGCGCTGCATTTGCTTGCCGACGTGGCGCCGTGCGTCGTCTGCGCCGCGCTTGTCTGCTTTGTTGATCGCGACGACGTCGGCGAAGTCGAGCATGTCGATCTTCTCGAGCTGCGACGGCGCCCCAAACTCGGGGGTCATGACGTAGAGGCTGAGATCGGCGAGGTCGACGACCTCGCTGCCACTTTGACCAATTCCGGCAGTCTCCAGGATGACGAGATCGTACGCTGCCGCCTGCAAGACGAGCAGTGCGTCGCGGACTGCGCCCGACACCGACGCGTTCGCTTGTCGCGTCGCCAGCGAGCGCATGAACACGTGCTCGTGGGACGCGGAGTTCATTCGAATCCGGTCACCGAGCAGCGCCCCGCCTGTGCGACGACGAGTGGGGTCGACGGAGAGAACGGCCACGTGATGCGTCGGAAACGCCTCGATAGCGCGCCTCACAAGCTCATCGGTGAGCGACGATTTGCCCGCGCCGCCTGTCCCGGTGATGCCCAAGATGGGCGGCCGGTGATCCGCGAGGCGAGCGAGAAGTGGCGCGCGTATCGCCGCGAGCTCATCCTCAGAGCCGCTCTCGTGCAGCGACTCCAGCGCCGTGATAGCGCGACCGACCGTGGCGGCGTCTCGAATCTTCACGTCAACGGGCGAGACGGGGCCTGGCATCGCGCTGGCCGCGGCACGCCCCATCATGTCCTGAATCATGCCGACAAGGCCGAGGCGTCGGCCATCTTCGACCGAGTAGATGCACTCCACACCCTTCTCGTGGAGCGCAACGATCTCTCTATCGGTGATCGTGCCCCCACCTCCGCCGAACACCTTGATATCGGGGCGCCCACGCTCGGCCAGCAGCTCAACCATGTACGCAAAGAACTCGTTGTGCCCTCCTTGGTAGGACGAGACCGCGATACCGTGCGCATCCTCTTCGATCGCAGCGTCAACGATGTCGGCAGCCGAACGGTCATGGCCGAGATGGATCACCTCACAGCCCTCGGACTGCAGGATCCGTCGCATGATGTTGATCGCTGCGTCATGCCCGTCGAAGAGGCTGGCCGCTGTGACGAAGCGAAGACGCCGTTCGGCGTTCGGCGCATTGGTCGTCGAAGGAGTTGTGACTGAGACGCTCATGGACTCTCGCGAAGAGGTGTGGCGCGCACGTAGCAATGCGTCCCCACTCCGTAAAGCTGCCGCCCTGCCGCGGCGTGTTATCTACGCTCTTAGACGATGTGATGGACCGCTGCGTGGACAAGACGCGGCGATGCCCCCATACTGCGCGTCTCTCTGCTGCAAGGTGAACGATGCGCATCGCCGTATTTAGCGATATCCATAGCAATATTGACGCGTTCGAAGTCGTCCTCGAGGCCTACGAAGGGCTCGCGATAGACGAGTACGTGTGCCTCGGCGATGTCGTTGGGTACGGTGCCGAGCCGGAAGCGTGCTGCAACATCGTCCGGCCCTTGGTCTCGCATTGCATCTTGGGCAACCACGACGCCGCGGTCTGCGGCCGAATGGACTACGCGTACTACTACGAAGCAGCCCGGAACGCGCTGGACTATCACGCGAGCCTCGTGTCGGAAGAGAACCTGAAGTGGTTGCGAACTCTCCCCTACACCGTCGACAAAGCGGGCTGGTGCTACAGCCACGGCAGCCCGGTCGCGCCGGCGAGCTTCGACTACGTCTTCAATCCGACGCAGGCCGCGGGGCTGCTCTCCCACTGGGATGAGCTGTCTCCGGTCACGTTCATCGGTCACAGTCACCTGACCAAGTCCTTCGCACTGCATCCGGCGGACCGCCTGAACCGGATCGAAGAGGTCTTCGGGCCGAAGCTGAGCTTCGCAGAAGGCTCGAAGTATATCGTGACTGTGGGCTCTGTCGGGCAACCGAGGGATAACGACGCCCGCGCATGTTACACGGTGTTCGACACCGACGAGATGACGCTCGAGTACTTCCGAATCGACTATGACGTCGTAAAGGCAGCGCGCCGTATCTTCCAAGCGCCGCTGCTCGCGCCGGACTTCGGCAAGCGGCTTTTCCTGGGCATCTAGCGCCGCCTCGATCTGCCGCTTCGCGCTATCGAGTCGTCTGTTTGTGCCCCCGCGGCCAGCGGAAAGGTGCGCGCTCCGACTACGAAGTCTGGCCGCCGTCCAGAACGGCGAGCAACCCCAGCGCTGCGACGCCGTGGAGCCAAGCGCTGCCGCGAGGCGCGCGCTCCACCACCAAGCAGTGCCCCTTCGCGGACATCGTCAAACGCTCCACCTCTTCCCAGAATGCGGTGGACTCGCCCAGCACATCACCAGACCACGACTCGACGAAGCGCACGCCGTCATCGTCACGGAGCGAGATGATGCCGCTGGCGTGCTGGCGATTGGCGAACAGAGGCGCCTGGCGAGTGCGGTGGGGCAGCGACCAGCGCACTCCTTGGTCATCAAGCGCCCAGACGTGAGAGCGACCCATCGCGACCACGAAGCCGTCGCCCGCCACGACATCCAATATGCGCTCGGGAGTCGTAAGTTCGGTAACGGAGTCGTCGCTGGCCTGAGCAAGAACGACGACATCGGAGTCCCCACCAACAAGTAACGCCGCGCTCGTGCCGACGAATGACCAGCGGCGGACATCGCCCCTCAACGAGCACGCCGCGATGACTGCGCCGGTCGTTGCGTCTGCCAATATGCATCGCTCGCCGGTCGCGGCTGCTCCTTGCGACCACACGAGCAAGCGCCTGCCGAGCGGCGCGATTCGAGCGCGCTGTACCGGTTCCCTCAGCTGCCAGAGCGGCCGTCCGAGCCGAGCATCGAGGCCTACGATTCGGCCACCAGAGAGCGCCGCGACCGCCGTGTCTTCTAGCAATGTGCTGCGCCGCACCTGCCGGGACTCGCCAGCGAGCCAGGTCCATGCCGCCCGCCCGTCACGCATCAAGCGTAGGCGGGTGTCGCTGCTTAACATCCACGCGCCGTCGACCCGACGCGCATGCGCCACGGACTCGTCGACGTCGTCCACCCAGCGCACGCTTCCCGTCTCCGCGTCATGGAGTGTCGCGCGCCCGCCTATCGCGAGCACCTCATCGGCAGCGACCAGAATTCGGCGGGCGCCGTGTTGCTCGGCACGCCAGCGCTGCTCGCCCGTCACGGCGTCAACACACATGAGCGCTTGGCCCTGCACACCAACCCAACCAGCTGCGTGATCGCTGACCCAAGTGCGCGCATCGTCTTGGGAGATACGATGGGTCCATTCCAACGAAAACCGAAGCTGCCGAACCGAACGGACGGGGAAGCCGAGCGTGCTCGCGGCGTCCTCCGGCGGCGATGGCGACGTCGTAACGCTCCTCCTCTTCGGCGTCGCGACCACGGCGTGGGCTGCCGGATCGAGTCGAAGGAGTTCGGACGCGAGATCCGACCACAAGCCAAGATAACCGTTCGTACTCATTGGACGGTGCGCAGTGCCTAGAGCCCGGACAATTCCGTCGATGTGGTCAGCAAAGAGGGACAAGAAGTCAGCCGCGTCTACTTCGACGAGCGCGTGGTCTTGGGAAATCTCCAAGCGCCGAGCTCGCGGCGTCCAGCGCAGCCGCCCCCCCCCCATCTCAACGTCGCGGGGGCCGACGGGAGACGCAGTGAATAGCTCGATCAGCGCGTCAGCCAGCGCTTCGACGGCGGGCAGTGGGCGCGTCGCCAAGGTGACCGCGTCGCCACCTGCGGATACGAAGTGTAGACGACCCGGCCCAATTAGCGCCGAACGGCTGAGTCCTTCCCCATCGTAAGCCCAAAAGGGGAGATGGTCGGCTTGCAGGGTGGTGCACCACGCGCCGACTTCTGCCTGGCTGGTGCGAATCTCGAGCGGTGTGCCCCGAGGACGGGCACGCGGTCTGGGCACGGTCACCGGCAGCGCGAGTCGGCTCGCGAGCGCAGCGCAGGGCTCGGCCCACGGCGACTCCGTGCGCAGCTCCCGGAGCGCGCCCCGTGTCATCGACAAGAGTAAGGAGAGCGATGTGGGTGCCGGGGCGTCGATGACCTCGGCCTGAATGTTGTAGCGAAAGACGGAGAGTTCGACGTCATCTTCGCCTATTCTCACCAGACCGATGGTCCACGGCGACTCTTCAAACTGTACGTCTGCCCAGCAGGCGCCGGCAGCGAGCCGTTCGAGCGCGTCCGCCCAGCGCCGAAGAAACGGTAGCATGGGCTCAGGCGGGATTTGTTCTGTGATGTTCACTCGCGCGACGACGAGATCGACGGACCCCGACACGACGTCAAAGTCGGGCGCGAGCAGGTGCCCGTCACTCAGCCAGCGCAGGTCACGTCGCCATGCGCCGCCGAAACTGAGGCGAGCCGAAATAGGGGGATGCAGAGTCATGTTCGTACAGTGCCACAAGTCGTGGCGATGGTGCACGTAGCGCTCGCCATTATCGCACGAGGAATGCTCTCGAAGGTTGGCGCATTCACCCGCCGGTGTTAAGACTACGGTTAAGCGTCATGGGACGCTGAAATTGATTCCACCCGCGCGCACGCGTTGTAGCATTAGTAGCTCCGCGAAGGACGCGTTCAACAGCAAGAGGACAGATGACGTTCTACGAGGCCGCCGTTGCGGTTCTTCGTGAGGCGGGGCGCCCGCTCCACTTCAAGAAGATTACTGCGCTCTCCATTCAGCAAGACCTGCTCAGTCACGTCGGCAAGAAGCCGGAAGACACCATGAGCGCGCGCCTGTCACAGGAGGCCAAGAAGCCTTCGGACCAGAGCGCCATCGACGAAGTACGCCCTGGCGTGTTCGGCATCCGCGAGGGTGTGGACCTTGGTGACGTCGCGCAGACGATTAAGCTGCGCGAGCCCATCATCGAAGAAGAAGAGGAGCCCGTCGTCGAAGAAACCGAAGAGGCTACGGACGCAGACGACCAGGACGACGACCAGAGTAACGACGAGCAGAACGACGAGCAGAACGACGAGCAGGACGACGAGCAGGACGACGACAGCGGTGACGCCAAGCGCTCACGTGGACGCCGACGCGGCGGTCGCGGGCGCAAGAAGTCCACCGAGGACACCCAAACCGTCGCTGACGACTCGGACAATGCGGAATCCCCGTCCAGCGACGACGCGGCCGACTCCAACGACGAAGATGAAGACGGCAAAAAGCGACGACGTGGTCGGCGCGGCGGTCGAGGTCGACGCGGTGGCAGCGAGCGGCCCCAAGAAGACACCGAGAGCGAGAGCCGCGAAGAAGAGAAGCCTACTGAGCGCTCCGGCCGACGTGGTGGACGCCGTGATGAGCGCCCTCCGAGGCCCACGAAGCGACCGTCGACGACCAGCACTCCAGATTCGCACCTGAGCGCTCCAGATTCGCGCCTGAGCGCTCCAGATTCGCACCTGAGCGCAATCACTGCCGCGGCCTACGAAGCTCTCAACAGCTCCTCGTCCTCCGTTCTGTCGGCATCTGCCGTCGCCAAGGCCCTTGGCAAGGCGGGAATCGGCGCGCTGGACAAGCTCGGAAAGGCTGGAGTCCGCGAGACCTTGATGAGCTCGAACGCGCGGCTGGCAGCAGCCGGGCGTCCGCCGATGTTCGAAGAGGTGAAGCCCAACTTCTGGACGCTCGCGACAGCTTCAGGAAGCTCACTCGCAAAGTCCTACGCGTCGCTAGATGCGTGGCAGACCGAGCACCGCAACGCTCTTGAGAGCGCGCTTCTCGGCAGCCTCGCCGAACTAGACGGCGATGCGCTGGGCACGCTCGCAACGCTCCTCATGGACCGTCTCGGCTACCGGGACCTGCAGTTCCATGACGACGGCAACGGCAACGGCACCGTCGCTGCACTGGCGAGCCATGGCCTGACCAGCGTCCGCATCGCACTTCGCATCGTTGGCGCCGACTCTCGGGTCGACGCGGACTCGGTGACCGCCTTCCGTGGCAGTCTGCATCGCTACTCGGCAGCAGAGGGCGTCATCATCGCCCTCGGCCGTGTAGACCAAGCCGCTCGCGAAGAAACCGAAGTCGCCAATGTCGCGCCAGTGTCGGTCGTCGACGCGAAGCAGTTCGCGCGTCAACTCATCGAGAACGGTGTTGGCCTCCGCACCTTCTCCGTTGAAGTCCGCTGCGTCGACGACGCGCTCTTCCGAGAGCTCGGCGAGTCGTGATCTCAGAGCTCGCGACGCCCGTCGCTTGGAAGCACCTCGGCCGCATCTCTTACGACGACGCCACGAGGCTTCAGGATGATACCTGGAGCCGAGTCGTCTCTGGAGACGCGGCCGAGTGCATTTTCACCCTAGAGCATGACCCGGTCATCACGATCGGTAGACGAGGGGAACAAGGGGATGTGTTGCTACCCGAGCAGGCGCTGGCGGAGCGTGGCGTCACCGTGGTGCGCGCTGATCGCGGCGGTGAGGTGACCTACCATGGTCCCGGGCAGCTCGTGATCTACCCGATCCTCAACATCAAAAAGCGAGGCATCGCGGTCGGAGACCTGGTGCGGGGTGTCGCGGGCTCGGTCAACCAAGTGCTCGCGGCGCTCGAGATCAACGCGACGTACGACGGCCAGAACCCGGGCCTCTGGTGTGACGGGAAGAAGATCTGCGCCGTCGGCATGCGGATCAAGAAGGGCGTGTCACGCCACGGCGCCGCGGTGAACCTGTCGACAGACCTCAGCGCCTTTGAACTTATCGTGCCGTGTGGGCTTCCGGACAGCCAGACGACCAGCGTCAGCAAACTGAACGGCGAAGCGCCGTCTGTCGCGTCATTCGCTGCAGACGTTGTCCGGGTCCTTCGGGAGACCTTCTCGCTGGGCGCCCCGCCCTCCTAGTCGCCGCCCTCCTAGTCGCCGTCTGAGCGGACCCCACCGCT
>JBLFZA010000217.1:0-7586 GCA_047610025.1 Bradymonadia bacterium
CGCTGCCCGCGCCGCACCGTCTCGCCGACGCTCGTCACATAGAGTCGCTCGATGCGGCCCGCTGTCCAGGCCGTGATCCGCGCGTCACCACTCGACGCCACGCCAACGCGGCCGAGGACGGCGATGTCTCGTGACAGCGGCCTGCGTTCAACGGGAGCGGTGCGCACGTCGGCGAGGCTCGCCGCGGATGCGGACAGCCGAAGGGTGGGGACGTCTCCGTCATCGCCACCATAATCCGTCTCCACCGGCACCAGATCCATGAAGCAAATCGGGCAGGTGCCGAACTCATCCTGGCGGATCTGCGGGTGCATCGGGCAGACATACTCGGTCGCGTCTTGGTCATCGGTGCCGGGCCCACCGCTAGGCGCGGCAGGCTCAGCCGAGGTCGTCCCGGAGCCGCTCGCGTTGCCTTGGGTTCCGAGCCAGTACCCGGCGAACGCAAACCCAACGGCGAAGAGAAGGGTAGGAACATAGCCCATCCATCGGAGCATTTTGGTGATCATGGCGTTGCCTCGAAGCTCTCGATTGTGGGGGTTTGGTCGCCGAGCGTCGCTGCGGTGAGGAGCCCGATGCGCTCGAGCTGCAGCGCGATCTGTGTGCGCGCCGCGACCACGGCTTGCTCCAGCTGAAGTTGCTGCTCCACGGCTAACAGGTAGGCCGTGTGGTTGGAGTGCCCGTGCCCCATCTGAATCGCGTAGTGGTCCGCCGCGTCGGCGGCCGTCGGGAGCACAGCAGCGGCGTAGGCGTCGAGCCGTCTGCCGGCATCTGCGATCAATACGATCGCTTCATCGATCCCAACTTGCAGCTGCCAGCGCACCGCCTCTGCTCGTTGAGTAGCCGCCTCTGCGACGTGCAATTGAGCGGACTCAGCGGCGCGGAACTGCTGCCGGAAGACCGGCAACGGCATCGATAGCCCGATCGAGAAGACATCTCGCCCGCCCTGACCGGTGCCAGGCAGGGGAGTGTCGTAGCGACCAATCGACGCCCAGCCGGCGGACACCGAGGGCATCGGCAACACCGCGAGCCTCTCGGCCTCTGCGCGCACGGCAGCGGACTCGGCCGCCATCAAGTGCTCGGCGACCATGGGGCTGCGGTCCGCCGCGCGTTGCACCAGCGACTCCGCGGACGGCAGCGCAGGCGCCGCGGTAGGAAGCGGAGGCACGTTCACATCAAAGCGCTCTTCGTGTGGGATACGAACAAGGCCAGCGAGTGAGCGCATCGTCAGCGCCCGACCCGCGTGCAGCGTCGCCAAGCGATCGCTGAGCACTTCCACCATCAGCGTCGTGCGCAGCACGTCGCCGTGCTCGGCCCCGCCGGTCGGGAGAATCGCTGCGAGGTGATGCAACACATCCCCGTAGATGTCGCGCTGCTGCTGCAGCAATTGGATCAGCGCGTCACTCTCCGCGAGCCGCACGACGCGGACGCGGATCTCGTACTCGAGCTGTAGCGCGTGCGCGTCGAAGCGCGCAGCGAAGACGGCGCTTTGCGTGCGTTCCGCGGCGGCGTTTGCTCGCAGCGCGCGGCGGCGTGGGATCGCTTGGGACAGCATGAGCGCGTGCCGTTGCGACCCCTGGCGCGTCTCTACGGCGAGCAGGTAGGCGGTATAAGAGAGTCTTGGTTGAGGGGTCGCGCTCCGGGCGGCGTCTGCGCGCGCCGTGGCCCCGCACCACTCTTCGTAGAGTGCGGTCAAGGTAGGGTTGTCGCTCAAGCTACGCCAAACGAGCTCATCGCTGCTGTACAGGTCCGCGTCGACGGCATCCTGTGCGAACGCCCTGAGGGGCAAGACACACAAGAGCGCGACAAGCGCTGCACACAGCGACCCACTCGCGTGACGACCCAATTGGAGTCGTAACATTGAAGGTCACCAGAAGAAGAAAAGACGTCCCCACGCGTTGCGCGCGGCACGATCGTTACCCCTTCTGGCTAGATCAGGAACACCTGATTTCGGACGCAGATATCCCGACCGGAGTCGCCGACGACCATTGCAACGGCGCGCTCATCCGGCTCGGTGGTCGCCGCCGCGGCAAGCGCCGGACGCGAGACCGCAAACACCGGTACGCTCGGCGAGCTCGGCAGCTCGAAGCCACCCCACACAGCCGCGACCGTGGTTTGCCCGTCGTCGACGGCCATCGTATCGCAGGTCCCCATCTCACAGTGCGGGCACGCCTCTTCTTCCGGAGTGGCGTCTCGGTCGCTCTCTGATGGGCAGCAGTTATGCGCGGCTGTCTCGGTGGTCGCCTCGGCCCTATCTACGTCCGCCGAGGGAGTCGAATCGTCACTCCCGTGGTCGTTCTCGTCACACGCACATGGCACCGCCGCGCTGGTCGTGACGACGAGCACAAAGGCGAGCATGAAGTGAGAGAGCGAACGAATCATAGGTCCACAGTTGGTGACGTGTAGAGCGTGACGAGTACCGAGCAGCCTGTCAACAACACCACAACGAGCGCTGCCATTCGCTACTTCCCGCGGATCGGCTCACACGTATCGCGGTCCTTACACGCCCAACAACCGTCTTCGGCGACGGCGACCCCGTTCGGGCCGCAGTCTGGGCGCAGCGCACGGCAGCCGATGAAGGCCTGTGTGGCGCACTCGGACTCCACACATTGCGAGGAGTCACAGTCGACGTCTTCCGGGCAGCCACAAAACCCGCCGGGCGGGCACGATTGATCGTCGAAGCAGATCTCGCCGAAGCGCATGCACGACGCAATCTCGACGCACGCCCAACAGCCGTTTACGCTAATGCGCGTCTGGCCCTCCTCACAGATTGGCAACAGTGAGAAACACAGAATAGAATCTTCGGAGATGCACCCCGTATCCTCGCAGAAGCGTCGGCCATCCGGGCCAACACCGCATTGCTCGGCGAGGCCGCAGTCGTTGTTCGTCTCGCAGTCGACTCCCGGCGATGGGTCGTCCGGCGCCTCGCACGTGCGTTGGTCTACACACAGCCAGCAGCCGTCCCGCGCGATCGAGACTTCCCCAGCGCCGCAATCGGGTCGCAGCGCGTTGCAGAGGATGACCTCTTCACTCGCACACCCATGTGGAAGGCAGGCGGCGACACAGTCGGTACACAGCGGGCAAGAAGAGGTCGCACACTCAACGCACATCTCGTTTGGCGCGCAGGCTTCGTTGGCACCGCAGAATACAATGTTCTCCGGGCAGAGTTCATCGAGAATGCACTCCCAACACCCGAATCGGATGGCCGGCGTCGACCCCGTCTCACACAGCGGCATCATCTGGTCGCACTCCAACTCCGAGCCGTCTCCGCAGAAGCTGCTCGGTGGGCACGCGGACTCCGGGGAGTCGACGCACTCGAAGATGTTGTCTTCACAAATGCAGTGAGCCACCTCGGTGCCGTCCTCGCAGACGAACTCGCGCGTCTGGCCTTCGACACACTCCGGCTCGATGATGTCGATCACGCCGGTGTCGGTAGGCCCGATATCGGTCATCGGGACATCGTCGCCTGGCACGTCTTGGTCGGGCACGTCGGGGACCGTCGCGTCGGCCGCGGCATCGACGGAATCGACGCCAAGATCCTGCGACACGTCTTCGGCCGCGTCCGTTGGGCCATCGGACGGCGACGGGTCCGAGCCGCAGCTCACGATTAAGAACGAGAGAAGGAACATCGCGAAAAGCGACGAAACCGAAGAACGGCGAGAACGAGAAGAACGCATAGGTCTCCGCAGGCGAATCTGGGTGTGCATCGCAGGCTACTCCAGACTGCACTCCCTGTGCCAACGCAGATTCACCTGGCAGTCAAACCCGTGCCAACCGCAGCCATCGCAACATTCTGTAGAGAATTCGCTGGCTTCGGAATCATCGGTTGCACGCCACTGTTGCTCCGGCTACCGACGCGACGATAGTAGATCCCTGAGGCCGCACGCGGTCTCCCCCTCAATTCTCTGATGCCAGCCGGATGCCAGACGTCGACATTCCGTGGGACGTGATGGATGTGTTCCTCTCCGGGAACTCCGCCATCGACGTCCCCCGCCTCTACACAAGCAGCCTCCATGAAGCCGAAGAGATGCTCGCGTCTTACGGCTTTCACTGGTTGGTGGAATCCGAGCGACTCGAAGCCGGCGCCATTCGCGAAGAGGCGCTCGCCTTCTTGCTGGAAGAGCTGCTGCACGACGAACCGGAGCTGACCATCAGCCAAGAAGTCGTGGACGAAGAAGACGTGCGCAAGCTGCTGCTGTGGGCGTCTGCCGACCCGCTGAGCCCCCGACAGGGGGAGAGGCAGCGCTGGAGCTGCGCGCTTCTCCGTGTGATGCACACTTTCGTGCACTGTGGATCGTACTTCCAGCAGGTCTTCAGCGACCAGATCCGCTCGCAAATCCTCGACCGCTTCGACGGCCACATCAATGGGGAAGGCAAGTCGCTCACGCTTGGCGCGGGTCCGGACGCCATCCCCCTCGTGGAGTTCCAGTTCCGCACCTCAAAGTCGCGCCGATCGCTCGCGATGAAGCTGCTCATGAAGGCGGAGAACGTCGGCGCAGACATCTTCGACTGGGTCGGCCTGAGATTCGTGACGCACGAACGCTTCGACGCGCTATTGGTGGTGAAGTACCTGCGGCGACACAACCTGACGATGTTCGCCAACGTAAAGCCTGGTCGCTCGCGCAACACCTTGCTCGACCCCGGGACCGTGAAGAAGCACATGGCGCTCGTCGATGACCTCATCCGGTCCGGAAAGCTCGCGGAACACCAGCGTGTCTCCGAGATCCGCCGACTGGTCCGCGAAGAGCCTTTCCCTCACGCGGCCGAGCGCTCGTACAACCCGTTCAGCGCGTCGTCGTACCACTCGATTCAGTTCACCTGCAGCCAGCAGGTTCGGGTCGAGAATCCCTACCTCGGCAGCGGCGTAAACCGCGTGCTCGGTGCCTTCGACAAGACAGTGCCTCAGGCGCTCCGACGACGCCTAAAGGGCGGCGGCGTTAGCCGCGACGTGCACTTCTTCTTCCCCTACGAAGTGCAGATCATGGACGTCGAAGCCTTTGAGGCGTCGCGATCCGGCCGCGCCTCGCACGAGGTGTATAAGGAGAGACAGCGCTACGCTGTGAAGAAGCGTCTCTTCGGCGAGCACTTCGCGGGCAAGATGCTGCGCCGAACGCAGCAGTTCCGCGCGATCGATTTGGCGCCCATTACCGGCTCGTAGCCGGGCTAGCGTGAACGACGCGCCTGCCGCACAGGGCGACGGGACAACGACAACGACAACGACGGGCCTGCCACACACCACCTCTCGGAACGCACCGCCCGGCACGCTCTACTCCGGCACGTCTCGGAAGGTGAAGTGCTGACCCTTGGTGTTGCGATAGGTGATCTCCACGCCGTGCTCCGTTGGCCGCCGCGACACCTCGTACTCCGGCGTGAGCGTGATCTTCCCGCCGCCACCGGGCAAGTCGATCGCGAAGTGGGGTACGCCCATTCCGCTGATGCGACCGCGCAGGAAGTCGATGATTTCGATGCCCCTTTTCAGCGGCGTGCGGAAGTGCGTGATGCCCTGCGCCATGTCCGCTTGGAAGATATAGTAGGGTCGGCAGCGATGCTTCAGGAGCCAACGGTTCAGCTGAAGCACGGTCTCTTCGTCGTCGTTCACGCCTCGCATGAGCACCATCTGGTTGCCGAGCACACACCCGGCGTCCGCCAGACGCTCCAGCGCGAGCGCGGCCTCCGGCGTACACTCCTTCGGGTGGTTGAAGTGCGTGTGTACGTAAAGCGGCCTCACCTTTCGAAGCACGTCGCACAGCGCAGGCGTCACGCGCTGCGGCAGCGTCACAGGGTTCCGCGTGCCGAGCCGCAGGACCTCCACGTGGTCGATCGCCATAAGCTGCTCGAAGAGGTCATTGAGGCGCGCGTCGGAGAGCGTGAGTGGGTCTCCGCCAGACAACAGCACATCGCGCACGTTCGGATTGCCGGCGATGTACGCGAGCCCTTCGCTTAAGTCCGACCGCGTCGCTGCGCTGCCAGGGTCGGCGACCTTCCGCTTCCGGGTGCAGTGGCGGCAGTACACTGGGCAGTTGTGGGTGACATAGAAGAGCACGCGGTCAGGATACCGGTGCGTGACGCCCGGGGCCGCCATGTGCGCCTCTTCGCCGAGCGGGTCCTCAAGCTCGAAGTCGTACTGTGTGAGCTCTGCAGCGTTCGGCAGCGACTGCATACGAATCGGGCACTGCGGGTCGTCGCCCATAAGCGACGCATAGTACGGCGTGACCGCGACATCGAAGAGATGCGCCGACGCGGTGAAGGCCTTGCGTTCTGCTTCGCTCAACCCAACCGTCGCCTCGAAGTCGAGCGGCTTGCGGAGGCGATGGGTTTGCTGCCACTTCCAGCTCGCCCAGTCGTTGTCCGCGACATCACGCCACGGGCCACGCGATGGCTGTCGCGACGCCCCTAACGACGGCCCTAACGACGCCCCTGGTGATTGCGCGGCGGGTTCGTCGCCCGTTGAGGGTTCGTGCTCGGCGGGTCGAGCTGTGGGCCGGCTCACGACTCGGAGAGCACGTCTTGGATAGCCCGATTCAGTTCGCGCACCTGACTGCCGATGTCCTGCACGAGGAAATCGAGGAGTCGAAACGCGAGGGGATTGCCCTGCTCAAAGAGCGTCTCGAACTTCGCCCGCGCGAGGTGCAGCAACGTCGCGTCTGTGGCCGCCTTGACGCTGTGGC
The DNA here is from genome assembly GCA_047610025.1 of Bradymonadia bacterium. Lineage (GTDB taxonomy): Bacteria > Myxococcota_A > Bradymonadia > REDH01 > REDH01 > JBLFZA01. Next base: position 6,663 of record JBLFZA010000217.1, read on the forward strand.
GGTGCGAGTAGGACTCGAGCAGCGAGCCTGGAGACAAGAGTGAGCCCGCACGGTCGATATGGCTGCCTCCGGCTTCGCCTAGCGACGTGAGCAGCGGGTCGATGACGCACATCGTGCCAGCCACGAGCACGTAAAGCCCGGTTGCGGCTTCATCAGCGTTGTAGAGCGTCTCGCCAGCGGCGAGGGCGACCGAGTCGGCGCTGCGCACGAACGTCGCGCGCTGAAGGTCATCAAGCTTCGCGAAGAGCGCCGCGTCGAGAAGTGTTGTCGGAAACTCACTCATGCCTTCCTCAACACACCAAAGAGTTGTCGCACATCGCGCTTTCTCAACTGTTCTGACCTGTCGGGCGACTCGACGAGCGCGCGCAGGCGGAGCTCTGTGACTCGCCGGCGGCTCTCGAGGGTTCGGGCACACTGCAGCACGACTTTATAGGCTGCCCGGCTGCCCGAGCCGCGCAGCTCGTCGAAGCGCGCCCGCGATAACCAGTAGCCCGTGGTCATCGCCAGCGCTTCGACCGTTGCGGAGCGCGTCGCGCCATCGATGAGCGCGAGCTCGCCAATGACGGCGCCGTTGCCGAGTTCAGCGAGACGCACGGGGTCGCCTCCGTTGGACATCGTGACGACGCCAACCTCTCCTCTCTCCACGACGTAGAGGCCGTCCGCGGGGTCCCCTTCAGAGAACAGCGTATCGCCAGCCTCCCGCACGAATGGCTTAGCGAGTCGCAACAGCTCTCCGAGTTCATCGCCCGACAGGGACGCGAACAAGGGGATGTTACGAAAGAAGGTTCGGAGGGAGAGGTTGAGTGCTGCGTCCATAGTGAATCGATATATCGCGGGGCGCCCATCGCTGAAAGCCTCACGTGCCGGTCATCCGCATTTAGCGGCGGCAAAGATCACTTCCCTCAGGTCGATGAGCGAGGCGCC
>JBLFZA010000218.1:0-7548 GCA_047610025.1 Bradymonadia bacterium
GGTTCGTCATCGCGGCAGTTATCGTCCGTGAGTTCCTTCAGGAGCCGGCCGCAGGGTGCAGGCGCCGCGCTGATTCGCAGCCCGCTGCTCATTGTTCCCCTTGCGCGTTCAGGGTCCGAGCGAGTCGCTCGTCACTGCCGCCGGTCCGTAGTAGCCGTGACCGATCCACCTTCAGCGATGCGACCATGACGAACACGACGCCAAACACCCCTGCTTCACCTGTGCTCAACGTCGAGGATGCTGAGCCGCACGTTGCCATTTCCGGTGAGCATTGGGGCGGAGAGTATCGTGTACTGACGCCATTTATGACCGAGCAGGGCGGTGCGCTTGGCGTGTGCATCAACCGCATGCCGCCGGGGCGTCCGGACTCTCCATTGCACTGCCACATACGCGAAGACGAGGCGTTCTACCTGATCTCGTGAACGGGCGTTTTGAGGTGCGGAGACGAGCTCCTTCAGCTTCGAGCCGTCGACTGCGTATCGCGCCCTGCGGTGACCAAGATCGCGCATCAGATCGCAAACACCGGTGACGAGGACCTCGTCTATCTAGGGGGCGGCCCACCGACCCCGAGGAGGTCTGTGTGTGTCCAGACAGCGCTAACGTGATGGTTCGGCACCTGCTGACCGTCACAGTCTCGGAGAAGACCGGGTACCTGCACGGTGAGGCGGAGCGGGCAGCGATCGTCGACATCGTCGACAGCGCGAATTCCTAAACGTTCGCGAGAGACAATGCTCTGCCACCGCTGACTCAGCGGTCTTGAGCGAACGCGAATGACGAAGCTCTGGGCGTGTTGACCAAGACCGGCCTCATCAGCAGAGCTCGTATGGCGGCGATATCTGGTTCCGTTGGGTCACCTAATCAACGGGAGAGTCGTGTCGACCAGTGAGGAAGAGGCGGGCAGTTGCCCCCGAAAGACGCGTTCGTGCACCGCGTTCGTGCGTCGAAGTAGGAGAGGCTTGCTGTCGGGTCATGCGGCACATGTCCCTACTTGTAAGGTGCCGTGATCTGCCGTGAGTATGCCTCGTACATGCTCGGAAATTAAAGACTAATCGTCCTTGTCTGCTACGCTGGATTCGTCCGCTCGCGCTCAAGTGCCTATGAACCTGCTCCGATACATTGTGTTCGCGTCGTTGGTGTTCGCGCTGGTCACTCCCGGCGCATCGGTCGCGCAGAGCGACGAGAGCGTCGCCTACGACTTCGACGCCTACAACGCGCTGGAGGCCGAGATCGCTCGTGTCGATGGGCTGCGCTCAGCGTCGAAGGTTGGCAGCACGGCACGTCTGAGCCTGACGGAAGAGGCCATTGTTGCGCGTGCCGCGACGCGCTCTTTCATTCGCGGTTGGATTGCGTCCGGACAGCTGGAGTCGGAGTACGCCGCCTACGCCCAACAGGCCGACTTGGTGCTCGCAGAGAACCTCGTGCACTTGCGCGTCGAACTCGATGAGTGCGCGACCGCCGCCTCGCTATTGAACGAGCTTGTTAGTCTGCGAGAAAGCGAGTCCGAAGAGCTTCGCGGGGCGTACTTGGTCGCGGTCTTGGCAGTGGAAGAGTGTGGCGCGCGGAACACGCTGGCGACGATCGACTCGAGCGTCCCGCGTCGTGGGCACTCGAACCCTGGCGCGTGGGCACTGGTCGGAGTCGGAGCCGCGATGGCGGTCACCGGCGCGTCGTGGAATTTCAGCTTGCTGGGTGAGCGCAATCAGCACAGAGAACTGCGAACAAACTGTTCCTCCGACGGCGGCTGCAACGCTCAACGGGTGAACGCAATTGGGGAGAAGATTGGTGGCGCACAAGCGCCGATAGCTGTTCTTGTTGTCGGCGGGATCGCCATGGTGGTCGGAGGAACCACATGGTGGGCAGTCGAACGCCGCCGGCTGTCGAATGACCGAGTGGCCTCTGCGAACGCTCGGCGACGCTCGCGGTTTACGCCGTCTGCCGATGTGGCCCCCGGCCGAGTGGGTGCGACGATGCATGTCTCGTTTGGAGCTCGACGATGAAGTTCGCGTTGGTTCCGTTCTTTCTGTGGGCGTTGAGCGCAGGGTGCGTGTCATTCTACGACGTGGGCGCGCCGGTGCTCGAATCGCGAGACGCTACGACGAGTGACGCGACTGAAAGGTGTCCCGACGCCTTGGACGCGAGCGACATTTTGAGAGATGCGCCGTCGGACGGTCCCGTCGATGCTGGCGCCGACGTTGCGCCACTGGTGATCGCCGGCTGGGCGCTGGCGCCGGCGGGCAGCTTCGTGATGGGTTCGCCTGCTGGAGAAGCCGGCCGCAATGTCGACGAGACTCAGCATCGTGTTGTGCTAACGCGAGCGTTTGAGATGATGGAAAATGAGGTGACCAACGAAGACTGGGCGAGTGTCTTCGACGGTGAGGTCGACGAATGTGGCGCGTGCCCGGTCGCGTCAGTGTCTTGGTTTGGCGCGCTCGCTTACGCGAACGCGCTCTCGAGCGAAGTAGGCCTTGAAGCGTGCTACACACTGCGTAACTGCGTCGAGGAACCCGAGAGCGGAGACCCGCTCTCGTGTAACAAAAATGTGGGGTTCGTAGGGCTCGACTGCGAAGGCTATCGTTTGCCGACCGCTTCTGAGTGGGAGTACGCCGCGCGTGCCGGTGCCGACGGGCCGTACCCCAATGAAGCCGAGCTATCCTCCTTTTCGATTTGTCGAGCCGGTGGGGTGAGTACTGTGGGCACGCGCCTCGCCAACGCGTGGGGGATTCGAGATGTGCTGGGGAACGTGGACGAATGGGTGTTCTCCACCTACGAGGCGTACCCATTGGAGGAGGTCACAGACCCAACGCCGCAGAGCAGTGGCGCGTTACCGGTGACGCGTGGGGGAGGATACGACTCTAGCGGCACGTGCCGCATCGCTGATCGCGATTTCGCCGCGCGCGATTTCGTCGCCCCTAGCCTCGGCTTTCGCTTGGTGCGTTCGCTGCGGCCTGACCAAGTTGCGCATCGTTTCGCACGCTAGACGTCGTGCACTGATCCTCAACGGCTGTTGCAGACGAGGTTGTGCCTGTGCTTCCGCGCGGTCTCGTCGTCTCGTCGTCGCCCCTGCGATGCCGGGCTCTCCACTTGTTCGGACGCTCGGTAGCGAGCCTAGTTCAACAGGTAACGGCCGGCTCTACAGCCTGCTGTGAGTAGTCAAACAGGGCAAAATTCTCGTGACCCTCGTGGGTGTAGAGCTGGGTGGCCGCAGAAGACTCTCGCAGAGACCGGTTGACCACACTGCTCATGAGGTTCGCCTGAGAGCAGCCTCAACAGAGGAAGATGCAAAACGACTCCCGTGGAGTGTGTGGAGAATCTCAACAGGTTTGGGCGGAGTCCAAGAAACGAAGTTCTTGCGATAGCCTCGGCCAGGAGGGCGACGGCAATTGTGTCGGTACGGTGACGGCGCTACCCTGCGCCTATGAACCACACCCTGACGAATAGATTCTCAGCGCAGGCCACGACTTGGCGCCTCACTTCATTCATCGCACTCACGTTCCTTCTCTGCGCCTGTTCGGGCGACGCGGAGACGGCAGACTCAGGGAGCGAACTTGGCGTGGACGTGGCAGAGCAGGGCGACTTGGTTGAGGCTGATGACGCTTCGCCAGACTCCGACGCCACGACAGCGGTGGGCTCCGGGCTCTTCGCCGAGGGCTGTCCGGTGGATGGCGAGAGCGCAGCGCGACAGATCGGCGTAGACGCTCACCTGCGCGGTACGGGGGCGCTCGGCGGTCGTGATGACTTCCTGCTCATGAACGCACAATCCGCGTTCGTTATTCAAGCCGCGCGCCGAACGGATGATCCCGACAACGAGGCGCTCGGCTGGTGGTACTACGGAGGTCAACCGATCGATGCGGTCGCGATGCAAGGCTGCGATCAGGCTCACGACGAGAAGTTTGATGAAATCGGGATTATCCTTGGCACCGCAGACGTCGCGCAGCTCGACCAGTCCGTGTTGCGCGGGTTCCGTGCGGATACCGTCGAAGTTGTGGCCGATGGATCAGACGGTGCGTCCGCTGTCGTACGCGCGACAGGCGTCGACGACCGTTTCTGGCTCATTGAACAGGAGCTCATTCGGCGGTCGTTCGTCGCTGGTCGGCCGACGGGCCTGAGCGACCCGCTCGGCGTTGCGGTTGTCGTGGACTACATCCTGCCGCCAATCGGCAACGTGTTGCGGATAGAGGTTACGCTACAGAACTCGGGTGACCGGAGCGTTAACGTGATCACCGGACTCGTGAACTTCTTCGGCGATGGCACCACCGTGACCCGGTACTCCGACAGCACGATCAGTCTTGCTGGCTTGAACGCGGCGATCGGTATCCCGTGGCTCTCGGGTCATTCAGACAGTGGAAGTTGGGCGGTGGCCTTGGCGGAGGGTGCTCCGGCGACCGTGAGCATCTCGGGCGTCGATGCGCTCGTTGACAGTGTGCAGTTGCTCACCGGCGCGCGCGTACCCTCTGAAGGCGCGCGCACGGACACCATGTACTTTGCGGTAGGCGCGACCGACGCGAACAGCGCGACCGAGTTTCTGGCAGACGTAGATGACGAGACCGCGAGCGGCCTCCGTTACTCGAGAGTCCCTTGGCGCGTGCGTACGGAAGACGGGTCGGGACTCGGGCTTGCTGGCGCACAAGTCGTGTTGGAGCGTCGCAACAGCACGGGCGCGTGGTCGACTCTCGATGTGCTCTACACTGATGACGAGGGCGCTTTCGTAGGGACGTTGCCTCGAATCAATACCGAAGCTGAGACGCGGCTCCGTGGGTTCCTCGCAGGCAGAGCGACGCCGGACGCCGTTCCGATAGACTGGGATGCGGCCGCCACGAGCACGCTTGTGTTTGGCCCCGTCGGTGAGGTTCGCGTCGCGGTAACCGACTCTGACGGCGCGGTCATGCCCGCGAAGGTGATCGCATGGCGAGACGGCAGGGAGGTGTCACGCGGCTATTCTTGGCCGGGTGATGCGGTGTTGCCGCTGCCGCCCGGGGACGTAGAGATCTCTGTAACGCGCGGGTTCGAGTATGCCCCTGTTGCGCTGGTCGCCACCATTCCGGATGCCGGCGGGACGGTCGAATTGACCGCGCAGCTGGATCGAGTGGTCGACACGACAGGCTATCTCTCGATGGACGGCCATATTCACGCAGGACCAAGCCCAGACAGCCTCGTGAGCATTCCCGATCGGCTAGTGACGGTCGCGGGTGAAGGCGTTGAGGTTGCGGTGAGCACGGATCACGAAGCCATCGTGCCGTGGGCGCCAAGCATCGTAGAGTTGGGTATCTCGGAGTGGATTGCGACCGTACTCGGCGCGGAAGTAACCGCTGCGCTGCCAGAGCACAGCAACGCTTACCCGTTTCCCCCAGCGATGGACGACCACCCGCGAGGGCGGCCGGTGCGCTGGTACGGGCTGGATGTTGAGGGGCTTTTCGCAGCATCGAGAGAGCGCGGCGCAGAAGTGGTCGCGCTCAATCATCCACGCGCAGGCTGCAACTACATGTGCCTCATCGACTACGACCGGCTGACCGGGGAAGCGCGACTTGATGACCCGACCACCTTGGGCTTTGAGGAAGACGCCGTCCTGTGGAGTTGGGACTTCGACACCGTCGAGTACATGAATGGCCACAGGAGCCCATTCGTTGACCCAGACAATCCAAACGAAACGGGTCATTTCGAAGATTGGATGAGCTTTCACAACCTCGGCAAACGAGTTACCGCGACCGGTGTGACGGACGTCCACGGGTTCGACGCTCAGGGAAGCCCACGGAATTACTTCCGCGTCGACAGCGACGAGGTGAGCGAGTTCACAGACGATGACCTTGTCACAGCGATGCTCGGCGGGCGTTCCCTGGTCTCAGCTGGCGCGTTCGCTCGTGTCTCCATTGGTTCTGCTTCCCTCGGAGATACGGTCTCGCTCGCAGATTCCAGCACGCTCTCCATCGAGGTGCAGGCGCTCCCCGAAATCGACGTCACGGAGGTGTTGGTGTTTGCAAACTGCGACGAGATCGCGCGCCTGCCGGCAACCGATCCGGACGGCCTGGTTAAACTCTCAGCGCAAGTGGCACTCTCGCTTGAGGTTGATGCCCACATCGTCGTGCTCGGTTTTGGCCAAGGCGCGATGCCGCGTGGACTGCGCGACTACGACCCAGCCGGCGTGCCGCGCTTTACAACGAACCCGATTTTCGTCGACGTCGATGGAGATGGGGAGTTCACGCCGCCAGGCGGGAAGACCTGCGAGTACACGCTGCCGTCAGACAACAAGGATGACGAATTGGACGACCGGCACACTCACGCCGAAGAGCACTCGCTCCTCGACCGAGTACCGACCAACGGTCTTCTCATTGACCAGCGCAGCGGCTGCTTCTGCGGCGGCGAACACTAAAATTCGTTCATGTCCTCGCAACGCGTTTCGCTAGGCGCCTCGAGCGGTCCCCGCGTCGGTCACCGAGGCCACTCGGGCCTCTAAGTCAAAGCATGTCGTTGTGAGCGCTTGCTTCCCGGCGCCGGACGCGCCGACGAGCGCGCCGCAGAGGAGCGCGACGCTGCTGCCAAGCTCATGACTCGCAGCGACCGCAAAAGCGTCTTCTTGCGTCCTCTGGGGGCCAGCCAGCCACCACCGCAAGGTGTGTAACAGCGCGACATCCGCCGTGTGGTAGTCGACTGATGACGACGCGACGGGAGGGCTACCGAGCAGCAAGCCTAGCTCATCCGCCAACGCGATGAGTTGGTCTCCGACGCTGTCCCACCCCCTCCGGATCCAGCCGGATGCGGAGCGGCTCTTGCCTCGCTGCCAGACCGCCCCGAGCCATTCTTCGCGATAGTGATCACGCTCCAACTGAACGAGCCCGTGGAGATGAGCCAGCAGTCCGGTTCGGGGCTCTCCGACGAGAACCGAGCGGAGCGCTGCAGTGGTCACATATGCGCTGGCTATCACGGCAGGATGCGCGTGCGTCATCGCAGCCTGCAGCTGCGTAGCGCCGGCCCAAACGTGTTCTGGCAAAAACGCGAACGGCACGCAACGAGCCACGGGGCTGCTGCCTTTCGACGCAGGAATGCTCGCCGCCTCCCACAAACCATCACCGCAGAGCGCTGTCGCTGCGCCCAGCACTGTCGTGCCGGGTTGGCGAAGATGTTCAGGGCTCTGACGCCACGTGACGAAGCCAGAACGCAGCGACGACACGACCTCGGCTACAGGCGTGTCGCCTTGAAAGGACTCCGACGAGATGGCCTCCGCGAGGCCCACCATCAGCGCAGCTTCGGCGCTAGACTGCCGCTCCACCGCTGCCGCACCGCCGAGGTCAAAAATCTGCGCATGCGCGCTGCCGGTTCCTTGTTCACCAAAGTACACGGCGTCACAAACGCACGCTGAACGCAGTGTCGCGAAGGCTCGTGGGTCGCGAAGCGAAGGTCGGAGGAGGGCCGTCACGACTCGCTCTTCGCACGGGTCAGCCGATCATGCGAGCGCAGCGCTCAATCATCATGCGCTCCGGCGGCCTCTTCGTGCACCATATTGAACGCCGCGACATCTGTTGGCCCGAACGATAGCGTGTACGTGCCCACCAACAA
>JBLFZA010000219.1:0-7545 GCA_047610025.1 Bradymonadia bacterium
AAGGAGCGATCCTGCTGGAATTGATCCGAGCGCGTCGAGGGAAAGACGTTGATCCACTGGGTGCGTGCGGTCGCACACCAGACAACGCCGGATGCGAACGCGCGCTCCGTGCGCCGCGCCGCGTCGTCGTGCAGCCGCGTGATCCCTAAGCCCCGCGCGATCAGTCGCCACCTGATGGCCGTGAGAAGTGCATGTACCAAGAGCCGGGTCCTCTGTTCCGCGCGACAATCGCTCGGTCACCGTTTGCAAGACGGCAGACTTCTTCCTTCTATTGGGTGTTCAACCTCAGCCTAACCGCTGGGGGACTCCACTCTTCGTAGCCTTCGGGACTGCAGCGCTGGCTACTCCGCAGGCACGGGTCTCAGCGAGATCTCCCCGCGTTCCTCCGGGAGCCAGCGCTCACCATTCGCGAACCTCACCCAGTAGCCGCACAGACTCGAGTCGAACCGCTCGAACGTCGGGGAGTAGATGCAACCAAATCCATCTGCACACTCTGTCGAGAACGAACAAGCTTCGCAGGGGAAGGCACATCTCAACGAGCCATCTTCGCCCGTCGAATACGCCGCGCCGCTCATGCTCCCCTGACAATAGTCCCCGAACAAGCAACGCCCCCCAGCCCCAAACGCTATCCGGTTGGATGGGTGTATCTTCATTACGGTTCTGGCCAGATGGGCAGTCATTGCTGTTACGGCAATACTAATCCTCCGCGGAGACGTCCTCACCGTCGGCATCCTCCGCGGAGACGTCCTCACTCTCGACATCGTCCGTCAAGACATCCACTTGGCCGCCATCAGAGTTGGGTTCCAGATCCGACTCGTCGACGGCAGCGATGATGTCACGTGCAACGCCGACGTCTCCATCGCTTTTCGGCACGTGAGTCTGGGCGTCCAAAGGGTCACTTGTCTCCTCAGGTCGAACGTCAAGACTCGGCACGTCAACGCCAGCACCTCCTTCTCCCGACCGGAGGCGAGGGTTGCAGTTAGCGAGACAAACCAAGAGCAAGACAACCACCGATACTCTCATCGCACGGCTTCTCGTCGGTCGTCGCGTGTGAGAGCTACCGCTGTCTCGCACGAGGTGACCACTCGGTGTCGAGCGTTCCTTTCCAACCAACACTTCGGAGCGAGAACGCGAGCAAGTGCGAGATTTCGGATAGTCATCACTTAGTTGCCCCAGCGGGTTACCCAGAACGCTAGGCCTCAGTGCTGCGCTGCTCGGCGGTCAAATCGGGGTCCCAACTTCGCCTCAATCAAAGAAGCGGGCGTGGCCTGAGAAGTGGAGCGGTGCGCGAAGTCCCCTCGTCGCCTCTCATCATCTCGCCCCCAGTGCTGCGCCACGACATCCCGGCGCCAGTCGGCATGACGTAGCGCCCTAGCGCCTAACACCAAGCTCCGATACGCGTGCCAGCACGTGAGAGTCGATCGGGTTACAACAACCACAAAGGACAGCACCGTGAATGCCAACCCACTCAAGCCCAACACCCTCTTCATCGAAGTCTCCGGCGCCGGGATTCCCGAAGTGGACGGGCTCTTTGTGCCGTCTGTCGCGCCGCCCGCGGAGTCAGAGTCCGGGACGGTGTCGAGCGTTGGCTACTGGAACGGCAAGTTGGCGTGGGATCGCGCGGACGGGAAGTGCGAGCGAAGCCCCGCGCTCTCGTACTCGAACACCTACCGGTCATGGCGGATCTGCCGGCTTGATGGGCATCTGGCGTACGACACCACCAGCGAGGCCCCGCTGCCCCCGACGGACCTGGAGTGGCACGTCTACAAGAAGGGAGTTGCTCCAGCGCCGTCGGTCGTGATTCACCACTTCGACCCGCGTGAGCCTCTCCCCAAGCTCAACGTTGTCTTTGTTCTTGGCGGCCCGGGTAGCGGCAAGGGCACCATGTGTTCGCTTGCCGAAGCGCAGCTCGGCTGGACCCACTTGTCGATGGGCGACCTCTTGCGCGCCGAGCGTGAGGCCGGTGGCGAAACAGCCGCCACGATCGAGAAGTACATCACCGCAGGGGAGCTCGTGCCGAACGAGATTACGGTGACCGTTCTGAAGGAGGCGATGGAGAGCGCCGCGCGCCTGCGAGGCCAAACTAACTTCTTGCTCGACGGGTTTCCGCGCTCGCTGGACAATATGGACGGGTGGTACGAGGTCTTCGGCCGTGAGGCCGAGCTCCCCGAGATGCTCTATTTCGAGTGCCCCTATGATGTTCTGGAGAAGCGCATCCAGGGTCGCGCCAAGTACTCGGGCCGTAGCGACGACAACGCCGAAAGTATGAAGCTGCGCTTCGACACCTTCAAGGCGCTGACGCTGCCGACGCTCGAACTCTTCCGGAGCAAGGACAAGGTCGTGGAGGTGGACGCGAGCCAACGTAAGGAGCAAGTCTACGCCTTGGTCGCAAAGAGCCTCGAGGCGCACACCGACCCCGAGCTTGCGGCTCAGCCGCTCACGGAACAGTCGGAGATGCGGCTTGGGCTCAGGCCCTATCCGAAGAAGCGCTAGCGGAGGTCCTCGCCCTGACGTGTTAAGCCCCGGTCACTCGGCGCCGCGACGTCTGACCCCTGAATCGGGCTGATGGGTCCACCATCGGCACGAAAATACGCAACATCGGCAGCGAGCGCTCGACAACCTCTAGTGCTTCCTTCCTCGTTCGTGCCGCCGAACCCGATGATCAGCACTGCGCATAGCCTCTTCGTCCATCTTCTCACGACATCGCCGAAGACCCTCTTCGCCCTCGTTCCTTCCCTTCCGGCCGACCCTCACGTCGTTGTTCTGAGTGAGGACTGCACTCAGATTCGACCCACAGAGTATCGTGCAGACGCCGTGGTTCAGATTGGAGATCCGGCGGCGGCGTTGGCGGTCATCGAGGTGCAACGACGGCCTGACGACGACAAGCGATGGTCCTGGCCTGTCTACCTCTCGACTCTCTCGGCGCGCCACAAGATGCCGGCGACCTTGGTGGTGATCGCGACAACTCAGGCGACGGCAGATTGGGCAGCCGGCCCCTTTCCTATGAGCAACGCCGCCGAGCTGCGGCCGGTGGTTGTGGGGCCGCAAGACATCATCGATGCAGCGGACCGTGAGGCCATCAAGACGAACCCCGAGTTGGCCGTCGCCGCGATGCTCGCGTTTACTGCGATGAAGCGTAACCCCCCGAAGGTACTCGGCCTTTGCGCTCTGTTCTCGGTCCAGAACCGCGCGTCGGCTCTTGCGGAAGACGACCGAGCCTTCTACACTAAAATCGTAACGGCCGCGCTCAGCGTAGGTCTGCGCAAACAGCTGGAGAGCGAGATGAACCAACAAACGTACCCGCCCCTGACGAAGCTCGCTCGGATGATCTTTGAAGCCGAAGATGAGGCGAAGGCTCGAGGTCACAAGAAGGGTATCGCGGAGGGCATAGAAGAAGGCATCGAGCAGGGCATCGAGCAGGGCATCGAGCAGGGCATCGAGCAGGGCATCGAGCAGGGCATCGAGCGGGCGACTCAAAAGCAGCTCGTCGCACAGAAGGCGCTGTTGCGCGCGGTGTTCGCCGAACGAAGACTATCCCTATCGGACGCTCAAGAGGCGCGCATCGAGGGTTGTGCGAACCCATCCACACTCGATGACTGGCTGTTGCGAGGCCTGCGGGTGAGCTCTGCAGCTGAGCTTCTCGACGACTAGCGTAGGGTACGACTGTCCAGCAGCTCTTCAGCCGCTATCACTCAGTGCCTCAACTTGTTGCGTTGCTGGTTGGTAGCGGTCCCACCGCCGCCATTGCGCCCACCACAGCCGCGCTCCGTCGCCGCTGGCCCGAACCTCGATGCTCCGCTACAATCGAAGGTATCCCCGGCCAACCGAACGCGATGACTTCCGCATCCCCATCTCCCGCGAACACTGCGCTGATTTGCCTGCTCGCCGTTTGCGCCGTCGTCAGCACTCCGGCCTGCAACAAGAGCCGGTCCGGGATCGTCGACGGAGCCGTGATCGCCGAGACGTCTTCGCCTGGTGACACGTCTGATGACGGGGTCACGGTCGATGTCTTGGCGGACGCGCCCACGGAGAGCGACGTGCGCGTGCCAAGCCCCGAGGGTTGTGAGGGAAACACGCCATTTTGTGTGGACGCATGCCTCGATGATTTCTTCCAACCATCCGTGTGTTTGGTCGACACTTGGGCATGCCCTCCAGGTACGCAGCCCGTGGATAACTGCCCTAGCGCTGCAGCCCCCTGCACGGTTGTATCGACGAGCGAGATTCCCGGCGTGCGCATTGAAATTCTGCTGGATGACTGCCGCGTATCGCGGGCCGATGCGCTGGAGTCGGGCGTGATTTTGCCCTACCGCGTGGTCTTCGAGGACACACTCGAACTCACGTTGGCAGGCTTCGATGAAGCCCCCTGCGTTCGTCCCGACGATGACGGGCTGCAGATGCTCGCCACCCTCGGGGGTTCCGGTGTGCAGTTCTGCGAGTGCGACCAAGGGCGTTGTGCCTCTCCGGAAGCTGAGCTCGTCACGCTTCAAGCGGGCAGCTACGAGAACTCGCTCGTGTGGCCGGGCCGGGCGTGGAACGGCCCGTCTGACTTTGGCGCGCCCCTAGGCGAACCCTTCCCGTTTGGCACCTATGTGTTTGAGATACGGGTTCCGTATCTCGACGGTGATGGCGTGCTGCGGCCTGTCGAAGCGCGCGCGGCCGCTGTCATTCAGGTAGTGCCTTGAGCAGCACCGTCGCCGTCGGCCCCGTCACCAACTCTACGCGGGGTCTAATGCCGCGGCCAAATCAACGCCGGGCGCCTGCGATAGGAGCAGCTTCGCCGCGGCGATGGCCTGCGCGGGGTCGTTCGCTCGCACGATGACGTCATCACGCCGCGCATCGAGCGCAGTGCCGGCGAGCTTCTCCGCCCAGCCTCCTGTGCTCGCGAGCGCCACGATCGGTCGACCGAGCTGCCACGCCAGCGAGATCTCGCTGAGTGTACCTGACCCGCCACGTACGGCGACGACGACGTCGCCTGTTGCGACAAGCATCACGTTTCGCGAGACGCCAGACCCGGTCACCACGGCGATGTCCACGTAGTCGTTCGCGTCGCTGTGCCGGTAGCTCGGCAGCAGCGCCATGACATCGCCCTCGCGGTACTTGTCGGAGTGTCGCGCGCCACGTGAGACGGCCTCCATGACGCCGTCGCGGCCACCGCTCGCGATGCGAAAGCCGGCGTCGATCGCCAGCTTGCCGAGCAGCTCTGCTTCGGCGGTCACGTCGTCGGGCAAGGGTCCAGCGCTGCCGACGACGGCGAGTACCGGGCGGCGCGATCGATTCTCAAGCATAGGGATGGCGGGTCAAAGGCATGGGTCAACGTTGTGGCGCACCCCGCGCTCGGAAGCAAGGGGCGCGCCGTCTCCCTTGCGCCAGCCGCCCCGCTCGTCCACCTTCAGCGCCCCGCTCATTGGCCTCAGCAATTCGGACGCAGCGATGGCACTTCAAGCGACGATGTATCGGATTCAGCTCAACGTCTCTGACGTGGACCGCGGGGTCTACGAGGCCGTTGACCTCCGCGTGGCGCGGCACCCCTCAGAGTCCGCCGAGTACATGGCCGTGCGAGTTCTCGCGTACGCCCTAGAGCTGCATCGAGACATCACGTTCGGGCGTGGGGTGTCGACCCCTGATGAGCCGACCGTCGCGGTGATTGATCCAACAGGCCTTGTGCAGGTCTGGATCGAGGTCGGCTCACCGTCGGCCGAGAAGCTGCACAAAGTCACCAAGCAGGCAGAAGACGTCGCGATCTACTCGCATAAAGACGTGCCGCACTTGGTCACCGGGTGGCGCGCTGCGGCCGTGCACGGCGCGGATCGTGTTCGCGTGTACGAGGTCGACGCGGACTTTATCGCCGAGGTCGCCGAAGCGACGGAGCGAAAGTGCACGTGGGACGTACTGCGCTCCGAAGGCGTGATTTACGTCACGATTGGCGACAACACCTTCTCCGCCGGCCTGCCCGTGCACCGCCTGACCGATATCTGAGAGGCCGTCGGCCGCGTCCCTCTAGGCCGCCTTCGTCGCCTGATCCTGCGCTGCGTCGGCCGACCGCTTCGGCCCCCCGATCGACGTAAAGTCGACGTGAGGGTACCACGCCATACGTCGCGAGATCGCGCGTTTGATGTCGTTCGGCAAGAAGGCGCCACGTCCGGAGATGCCCACGTTGGCGCGAGTTTGCGCTTTGGCGGCCGCCTCGACGCAGCCGGCCACGGTCTCATCAAGCTCGGCTGTGCCATCGCTCAGGCCGACGGCCTCGACAATGCGCTTTAGCGTGCCTGCCGTATCGGAGACGAGCTCATCGTAGTTTACCCAGGTGACCCCGCCAACCATCGACCAACTGACATAGAAGTTGATGTACCAGGGCAGCACCATCTCCGTGATGAACGCGTAGCGCGACTCGGAGTTCAGGCCGACGTGGTGGGCGTCGACGTAGGCCATTGGCCCGGCGGTCGCCTCGTTGTCCCAGTGGTCCGAGAGGCTGACGACGACGTCGTGCAGGTTCCGCACGAGCACGACGGGCCGAATCCCGAACTGCCGGCAGAGCGAGAGCGTCGGCTCTGACGCACGCACATGCATTTGGGAGACCCAGTTTGTGCGGTGCTTTATGAGGAGCTGTAGCGTGTCGAGCTCTTGCTCTCGTCGGTCAAAATCAGGGACGAGCACGGCCTCTTTCATACCGGGCCAGCTGGTCAGCATGCGCGTGAGCCAGGTCGAGCCTGACTTCGGCATCGCGGCGACGAGCACGTGCTGGCCGCCAGCCGCGAGTGGGTCGCCCGTCAGCGTCGAACGTAGATCGGTCATCAAGTACTGTAGCGACATCGTTCCCCAAGAAGCGTGCGTGGTCCTGCAGCCAACATCGTCACGCCAGAGGTGGCCGCTTACTCCCGTGGAGATCGCCGCAGCTTGCGGCCGCGCTCTATCGCTGGTGAGTCGGGAGCCGCGCTGGCGCTTGTGCCGAGATGCTCGTACCCGCTAGTGCCCCTTCACGCGACTCCTCACCCGCACCGGCGCTCTCGATGACCGTTCACACCCGCACCCGCACCCGCATCCGCATCCGCACCGGCGCTGTAGCCTTGATCGCTCTGAGTCAGGCCGTGGCCTTTGGGTGCGGCGGTCAGCCGAGCAGCGGTGACGCGTCTATGGCTCCGGCGCCCAGCACGTCCGTCGAGGCGCCCGCCGTTGACGAGCTGGCTTCGGAGAGCGCAAAAGACGCGCTGTATGCAATCCTCGACGCGTCCTGGGAGCGGTCGATGCGGCGTTACCCCGGGTGGGCCACCTACGAGGGGGACCGTCGCTATGACGACCAGGTCTATGACCCCAGTGAGCCGGCTCGTGAGGCGTACATCGTAGAAGGGGCCGACCTCGTGGAGCAAATGCGTGCCATTGCATCCACTTCGCTTGAGCCCGTCGACCAAGACACGCAACGCATGTACATCGCGTCGTGGGAGCGCCGTCGTGCCCGCGATGTTTGTCGGTCGCACGAGTGGTCTGTCGACGGCCTCGGCGGCCCGCAGGTCGACTGGCCGATGATGCCGGTGTTTCATACAATCCGTA
>JBLFZA010000220.1:0-7465 GCA_047610025.1 Bradymonadia bacterium
CGCCTCCGCGGCCTCCGCATGGGGAGGCCCCTCCGAAGCCGAGCGCAGGCGCGGGCGCCGACCCACAGAGCCCGCTGCTGGACTCGGCACCCAAATTCCCGGCGTCACCATTCTGTCCGCCGGCGCCTATGCTCCCTTGGGTGCCAATCGCTCCGTTCGCTGCATTGTCCGCGCGGATCGTGCATCCAGACAGCGTGAGCGCGGCAGTGTTCTTTGCCCAAATCGCGATCGAGCTGCGTTCGAGGCTATCCTCACTTGGCGCGCCAGCGCCTCCATCAATCGTGAATCGTGCGACCTCGACGGGCAGCGCTAGGTCGCGCGCGACGACCGCGGGCGATGTGCCAGTGATCCGCGTGAGGTTATCCGCGGTGCGACGCCAAGTTTCCGCGTCGTAGCCGCCGTACAGGTTGACGCCATCGACCAACAGGAGGGGGCTCAACGTCCCGTCGTCCGCGCGGGGGCCAGTGTACTCTCCTTCGGCGACGTAGACCGAGTCGATGAAGATGTCCTCGCTCGTGACCGTCATCGCATAACTTAGGGTGCGGAAGGGGCGGTCGAGTGTGCCTCTACCCGCCTCATCGGCGCCGCTCGGTGCGACAAAGTACGCCGAGAAAAGGTCGCCATCGATGCCGTCACAGTTGCTGTCGATGAACTGGTTATCCGGGCGGTCGAGCGCGCTGCTGTCGGGTGTGCACGCGTACTCACAGCCGTTCTCAACGTCGCCGTCTAAGTTCTGGAAACCTGGCTCGCATGACAGGACGAAACACTCTCCTTCGAAGCAGCCGGGCGTCGCATTGTCGATCGCGCAGGCGGCGTTGCAGGCGCCGCAATTGTCGGGGTCGACGTCGAGGTCGAATCCTTCGTCAATCCGGTTGTTGCAGTTGTTGTCTTCGCCGTCGCAGACCTCCGATGCACCCTCGTAATTCTCCGGGTTACTCTCGTCGCAGTCTAGCCCAACGCAGGCAGGCCCTTCGCCATGAAAGTCGCCATCCGGGTCGAAGCACCCCGTGCAAAGTCGCGTCACGGGCAGGCACTGCTGGTCGTCTGAATCCTCCCTATCCGCGCACTCATACCCTGCAGGGCAAAGCCCATCCGTGCTGCAGTCGATTGCGCAGAACGAGCCGTCGATCAGCTCGACGCACTGGTTCTGGAGCCCACTGCACTGCCGATCGAACTCGCATTCACGGCAGAGGTCGTCGTAGAGCGGGTAGCAAATCTCCACGATGTCGCCGCCTGAGTTCGCGATAAGCCGGCACTCGTAGTTCTCATCTTCGCACTCGCCGGCGCAAAACTCGGTGCAGATGAGGTCGCCCTCAAAACCCTCGATGCAGTAGCGGCTCGCGCAGTCTTCATCGGACTCGCAGTCATCTCCGAAGCCGCCAGGGGGGCTGGTGTCTTCTTCGGTGTCCGAGCCCACGTCGTCTGAAATCACCCCGTCCCCGACTTCGCCGCCGTCGAGGCCCGAGCCGTCAGCGTCGAGACCAGTGACGTCTCCGGCGCCTTGTATATCGTCAGCGCCGGCGTCGTTGTCGCCAGGGGATACCGACGAACCAGACGCACAAGCCGTCAATAGGGCCAGCGTGAGCAGCGTCGCGAGGGGTCTCAAGGAGAGGCGGGGGTCGAGCATTGCGGCGCGTCTGTTCGGATGGAGGTTGCAGCACGTTGCCTCGCGTTTAGGCTCAGGCATCGCTGCATGCACTGGTTGTAGGTGGCGCGCGAAACCTCGTCAACGCGCCGGTGTACGTCTTCGTCCCGCGCCATCCGATGGAATGCCCCAATGTCCCAGCAAGCTTCCCCTGCGTTGCCGCCCGCCAAAGGCACTGTTGTCGACTTCACGACGCTCGTCCTCTCGCTACAGCAGGGCGCCTTCGTGATGATGGGGCTCAAGTCCGAGGAAGGCATCAGCACAGACATGCGAGGCGCGCGAGTGCAGATTGACCTGCTCGCGATGCTGCAGGAGAAGACGCAAGACAACTTAAGTGACGACGAAGAGAAGCTGCTGCGGAGTGTGCTCTTCGAGCTGCGAACGGCCTGGGTCGAGCAAAACAACAAGGCGAAGCAGTAGACGTGATGCGCGGGAACACGCGTGAGCAGCATTTCGCGCGTCATCGGTGGTGGAGCGCGCCGAGCGCC
Source organism: Bradymonadia bacterium (assembly GCA_047610025.1). GTDB lineage: Bacteria > Myxococcota_A > Bradymonadia > REDH01 > REDH01 > JBLFZA01. Next base: position 2,134 of record JBLFZA010000220.1, read on the forward strand.
GCACTTTTGGCGGTCTGCGTTTTGGCCTGCGCGCCGGACTCGGCGAGGCCACCCGCCGAAACGCCGTCGCCGATAGTCGCTGAAGCGGCCATCGCGGAACTGCCGTTTGAGGAGCCCGCGCCGCCGCCCGGCCTCGCGGCTCCACCGAGCTTCGCTGACCTCGTCGAATTGGTCGGCCCCAGCGTCGTGAACATCTACACCGAGCAGCGGCAAATCGTCGAGCGGCGCACGCTCCCTGATCCCTGGGGAAGAAGTGGCCGCATCCTTGACGAGCGCGTCGCGAATTCCTTGGGCAGCGGGTTCGTGGTCGACGACCTCGGGCACATCCTCACCAACAGTCACGTGATCGAAGACGCCACATCGGTCCGCGTCGTGTTCGCGGACGAACGGGAACTGGACGCGGAGGTCGTGGGCGTCGACCCACTAACCGATATCGCGCTGCTGCGCGTCGCGGCCTTCGACGGGATGACGTTCCTGCCGCTCGGCGACTCCGACGCGATGCGCGTGGGGGATTGGACCGTTGCTGTGGGAAACCCCTTCGGCCTGTCGTCGACAGTGACAGCGGGTATTCTGAGCGCGCGAGGCCGGCGGGACGTGCCCGTCGGCGGGCTGGTTCGTTATGTTGATTTCCTTCAGACCGACGCGAGCATCAACCCGGGCAATTCCGGGGGGCCGCTCATCAATTTGAGCGGCGAGGTGGTGGGTATCAACACCGCTGTGAACGCTGAGGGTCAAGGGATTGCGTTCGCCATACCGAGCAGCATGGTGGCCGAGGTGCTGCCGCAGCTGCGGGATAACGGCCGCGTTTCTCGGAGCTGGTTGGGCGTGTTTCTAGATGACTTGGATCCAGCGCTTGCGCTGGCTGCGGGGCTTCAGAGCTCGGATGGCGCGCTCGTGACGGACGTCGTACGTGGCGGCCCTGCCCAAATCGCAGGGCTTCGGCGCGGCGACGTGATTGTCCGATTTGGGGACGAGGCAATCGCCCAAAGTGATGACTTGAAGTGGATCGCGGCGGAAGCAGGCGTAGGCGCCCACGTGCAAGTACAGGTCGTTCGAAACGGTCGGCCGATCATGGCCGAGGTTGTGATGGGCGAGTTGCCAGAATAGACTTCGCTGGCCACGGGTTAGCGAGACGAAAGGAGCGCAGTCGATGAGTAAGGACCAGTTGAACGAGCGCAGCCGCGCAGCACATGACGGAGCGGCGGCGTACGCAACCGACCTGTCACATGACCGCATCACGCCAGCGCACCTCCTGATGGCGATGCTGCTCGACCAAGATGGCGAGGCCTCCAACGCACTCTCTGAGCTCCGCGTGGACGTCTCGAGGCTGCAGAGCGGTCTGCAGCGCGCCCTCGCCGCGCTGCCAAAGCGCGCTGGACGCCCGCTTGATAGCCCGGCGTTGACCACGCTTTTCGACAACGCCTGGCGCCAAGCCAAGCGTGAGCGCACGCGCGAAGTCGGGCCAGGGCACCTCTTGGTGGCCATCCTCGATGGCAGCCCGGACGCTGCGCGTTCGGCCCTTGAGTCTGTCGCGGTGACACGCGCTGGACTGCGTCACGCGCTTGGTACCAGCGAACTTCCGCTCTCCGCTCCAACTGCGGGGCCCCCTTCGAAGAGTTCATCGAGCACGCAGGCGAAGCGTCCGCGCAAAGCGAAAGCGCTAGGCGACGAAGACGAACGACCCATGCTCGAGCGCTTTGGACGAGACTTGACCGCGCTGGCGAGAGCCGGTGAGCTTGACCCCATCATAGGACGTGACGCGGAGATTCGTCGCGTCATGCAGATTCTCGGGCGTCGCTCAAAAAACAACCCCGTGCTCGTCGGCGAGCCTGGGGTGGGCAAGACGGCAGTCGTCGAAGGCTTCGCCTACCGGCTCGTTGGCGAAGACGTCCCCTATAATCTGCGCAACAAACGCCTGATTGAACTCGATCTTGGCGCGATCGTCGCTGGCACGACGCTCCGCGGCCAGTTCGAAGGCCGCGTCAAAGCGCTTGTGGACGAGGTCCGAGAGTCAAACGGGCAGGTCATCCTCTACATCGACGAGATACACTCGTTGGTCAGTGCGGGCGGCGGCGACTCGGGCGGCGCGGCGAACATGTTGAAGCCGGCTCTCGCTCGCGGCGAAGTGACCGTCATCGGGACAACCACCCCCGGGGAGTACCGAAGTCACATTGAGAGCGACAAGGCGCTAGAGCGGCGCTTTCAGTCGGTTGACATCGAAGAACCCTCTGTAGATGAGTCGATCGCGATCGTCCGCGGAATCAAAGAACGATACGAGATTCATCACAGGGTTCGGATTACGGATGCCGCAGTTCAGGCCGCCGTTTTGCTGGCCGAGCGATACGTCACGGACCGTAAGCTGCCCGACAAAGCGATCGATCTGATGGATGAGGCCGCGAGTCGACTTCGCATGGAGGTCGATTCGCAACCCGCGGAAATCTACGAGTTGAAGCGACGCGTCGCGAACATCGAGGTGGAGCGCGCCACACTCACTGGCGAAGATACCGAGTCGGCGAAGAAGACGCTGGCTGCGCTCGGCGCCGAGCACGCGAGCTTCAAGGCCACGCTCGACAGGCTGGTCGGGCGTCTCAACGCCGAGAAGGCCGCACTCGACAAAGTCACCGAGCTGAAGGCGGAGCTCGAGGGGACACGCAAACTGATCGAGCAGGCTCAGGCCGACGCGGACCACGGTCGCGTGGCAGAACTCCGGTACTCGGTCATGCCACGTTTGGAGGAAGAGCTGAAAACGCAGACAGCGGGGCTCGACAATCTCCACGACGAAGGTCGGATGGTGCGTGAGGAGGTGCTGGAGTCCGACATCGCGACCGTCGTCGGTGACTGGACAGGTATCCCCGCGAACAAAATGCTCGAAGGAGAGCGACAAAAGATTCTCGCAGTCGGAGAGCGGCTCGGGCAGCGCGTCATTGGGCAGGCCGAAGCTGTGGAGGCCATCGCTGGCGCGGTGCGACGCTCACGCGCTGGCGTGCAAGACAAGGACCGCCCGATCGGGTCGTTCTTCTTCGTCGGACCGACAGGCGTCGGAAAGACGGAGCTCGCGAAGGCGCTCGCCGACTTCTTGTTCGACTCCGAAGATGCGCTCATTCGCATCGACATGTCGGAGTACATGGAGCAGTCGAAGGTGAACTCGCTCATCGGGTCCGCCCGCGGCTATGTCGACTCCGACAAAGGCGGCATGCTGACCGAGGCGGTCCGCCGCCGGCCGTACAGCGTCGTGCTCTTCGACGAAGCGGAGAAGGCGCACCCCGACGTGTTCAATATTCTGCTGCAGGTGCTCGATGAAGGGCGGCTGACGGATAGTCAGGGCCGGCGCATCGACTTTACGAACACCATCGTGATCATGACCTCAAATGTCGGCGCACGGCAGATTCTCGATTTGACCGGAACGGTGGCGTACGAGGAGCTGCAGGGCGAAGTGATGAACATCCTCGAAGATCACTTTAAGCCAGAGTTCCTGAACCGAATCGATGAGAAGGTGGTCTTCGGCGCGCTCGATCGCGACTCCATTGTGAAGATCCTCGAGATCCTAATCCGTAGCTTTAACAAAATACTCGCGGAGCAAGAGCTAAGCATCACATTTACGGATGCTGCGAAGGAGCATCTCGTCGATGTTGGGTACCAGCCGGAGTACGGCGCACGCCCGCTGAAGCGCGCGCTCTTGACCGAAGTACAAGACCCGCTCGCGACCTGTATCCTGAACGGAGAGTTCGCACCGGGAGATGCCATCGTCGCTGATCGTGATGGGGATCGGTTGACCTTCGCCAAGGCCTAGGTCGCCGACCGCTGCGTCACGCTACGTGAGATTGCGCGACGCGAGATAGGCGCCAATGGCGATGACGAGTGCGCTGATTACCCAGCGCAGCCATCCACGCTCCGAACTGCCGGCAAGAGCCGCCTCGTTCGGAGACACGCCCGGTGCCGGGTTGATCGCTGTTTGGGAGACTGCCGCCTCCTCGATGCTCTTCTCCGTGCTCTGCGCCTGGACAAGTCCACCGGGCGTGTCCGACTCGCTCTCATCGTCGGGTTCAGCGGAGCCTTTTTGCGACGACTCTGGTCTGGCGTCGGGCTGGGTCGTGCGATTGACCAGCGGGCCTGGGGAGAGCGTACCCACAGGCAACGCGCTGATCTCCTCTTGTCGCCAGGTCGCCACGAGCTCGACGGGGCCGAAGCCCGCGGTGGTCTCGGTGGGCGCCACGAGCAAGTGCGGCCTCAGTGTCTTCAGGGCCATTCTGTTTTTCTGAAGCGGCTGCAGGCACTTGCCGATGAGAAGTGAGAGTGAGACTTCATGCTCAAGGAGGCGCGTCGCGGCGGTCCGTGTGAGGGGAGAACCCGCGTTTGCGGACGGTCGCTCTCCGGTCGCGAGGTACGCCATGAGCAAGCCCAAAGAGAAGACGTCGGCCTTGGGTACGTTGAACCGTCCGGAGATCTCGGTGCGACACTCCGGCGCCGTGTACGCAGGGTCATAGGGCGCAGCGCCGCCGGGGTAGCCCGCGTTGCGAACTGTCGCGCCGCCGAACCCGACGAGTTGGATGGTGTTGTCGGCGCAGAGCAACACGTGTTCGGGGCTCACGCGTCGGTGCACAAAGCCTGCATCGTGCATGGCGCGAAGAGCGTCGAGCACGCCAACGGCGATCGTCATCACTAGCTCAGCGGGGGCTCCGCTCGGATGATGGGTACTCGCCCAGCGATCGAGTCGTTCGCCCAGAACATGAGGCATCACGAGACACGCGTGTGATGCACCCTTGTCCGTCGCGACCTGACTGAGATGTGGCGTCTGCGAGTCAGCGAGCGGGGTGTTGGCTCGAGGCTCTATCTCCGCTGAGACCGCGAGCGCCCAAGGCGCGGCAGCCGCGGCCTGCGCCTCGACTTTCAAGGCCGCCTCACGTGCTCTCTGCTCTTGCGGGTCGCGGAAGCTGGGAGCCTTGAGCACAACCGCGCGGGAATACAGAAGATCGTCTGCTGCGACCAAGCGGGCGCGCGCAGAGGAGGGCAACACTCCCGTCAATTGGAAGCGCGCCGTCGTGTTTCCGGCTTCATAGAGGAGGTCCATCATGGAACGACGTTAAAGCGCGCCGGTCGCTGAGTCACCCGCGAAAGCACGCACGAGCGCCGAATAGCGGCTGTGGAGGCACTGTGCTTGCCGGGAGGCGGCCCGCTCTGGCAGTTGCGCTGTGATGACTCCTCCCTTTCCCGTGCCCTACAGTGCTGGCGGTGGCGATGCCGCGACCGACGTGTCGTCGTATGCCAGCGTGGGGGCGACGTTGTTTGAAGGGTTGGAAGAGCCGCTGGAGTCTCTCAAGGCGCTGGCGGGCCC
>JBLFZA010000221.1:0-7452 GCA_047610025.1 Bradymonadia bacterium
GCGAGAACATCTGCGCCGCAGACGGAGGCTTAGGGTCATGCCAGAGCGGAGTCTGCCGCGTGGATCTCTGCGGCACCGGGCTCGCCGATTGTGACGAGCTCGAGTCGAACGGCTGTGAGGTGAACATTCTCGAAGACGTGAACAATTGCGGCGCATGCGGCTTCGTTTGCGACCTCGATAACGCCACGGCGACCTGCTCGGGCGCCCGTTGCGCGATCGACGTCTGCGACACGGGCTTCTTTGACGGCAACCTGCTGGCAGAAGATGGGTGTGAGTACGCGTGCACGCCGAACGCAGAGACCGGCGGCGTCGAGATCTGCAACGAGATCGACGACGACTGCGATGGGCTCGTCGACAACGGCTTCGACTTTACCAGCGACATCGAGAACTGCGGTGGATGCGGTCAGATCTGCGACCCTGTGCATGCGGATGGTATCTGCGCCGCTGGTAGCTGCACGATCACGCGATGCGAACTTGGATTCAGCGACTGCAACGCCGTTGCGTTTGATGGCTGCGAGGTCGCGAGCGGATTCGATGCTCTGAATTGCGGCGCATGCGGCGTTGTCTGCGACGTCGCGAACGGCGACGCGAGCTGCTTCGGCGGCGCGTGCTTGGTCGACGAGTGTAACGAGCCGTACTTTGACTGCGACACCAACCCGCGCAACGGCTGCGAGGCTAACCTCGACACCAGCGAGGCGCACTGCGGAGACTGCTTCTCGGTTTGTGCGGTCGCTGGTGGCGTCGGGCTCTGCGACGAAGGCGAGTGCAACGTTGGGTTGTGCAATGGTGACCGAGCGAACTGCGACTCCCGGGTCGACAACGGCTGCGAGGTGGACCTTGGCACCGACTCGTTGAACTGCGGCGGATGCGACGTGTCGTGTCAGACACCGAACGCGCAATCTCGCTGTATTGACCGCGGATGCGAAGTGCTCGGGTGTGACCCCGGGTTCCGTGACTGCGACGATCTCTATGGCACCGGCTGTGAAGCCAATATCGCCGCGGACATCAATAACTGCGGCGGCTGCGGAATCGTGTGCGATTATGCGAACGCCGACGCTGTCTGCGTGGGCGGGTCGTGTGCGATCAACGCGTGCGACCCCGGATTCTCGAACTGCGACGCGCTGCAGGGCAACGGGTGCGAAGCCAATCTCTTTGCGGACTCGGACAACTGCGGCGGCTGCGGAGACGACTGCGACTTCGCGGGCGGCTCGGGCTTCTGCGACGGCGGGCTCTGCCAGATCGGTCTCTGCCAAGGAACGCTCGCAAACTGCGACTTCAACCCCGCCAATGGCTGCGAGGCGGACCTCGCGACGGACCCAACGAACTGTGGTCTATGCAACACGGTCTGTCGTTTATCGAACGCAATCGCGGGTTGCGCAGCGGGTGCGTGCACCGTCGCGGACTGCGTGCCGGGTTTCGCGAACTGCGACGGGTTGAACGAGAACGGCTGCGAGGTCTCGCTCGACGATGACACCGAACATTGTGGCCGATGCGGGCTTCAGTGCCTGGTCGACAACGCGGACGCGGTTTGTTTGGAGGGAAACTGCCGCGTCGACGACTGTGAGGTGGGCTTCGGCGACTGCGACCTTTTTCCGGTCAACGGCTGCGAGTCGAACCTTCGCTCGGACGGCGACAACTGCGGAGCCTGTGACTTCGATTGCGCCGTCCTGGTAGGGCCAGAGACCGTGTGCGTGAACAGGGTCTGTCAGGTGAGCGATTGTCTAGGCGATACCCTGGACTGCGATGGGAATCTCGGGAACGGCTGCGAGGTCGATACGGCGACGGACGTGAACAACTGCGGAGGTTGCGGCACGGTCTGTGATGTTCAAAACGCGGGCGAGCAGTGTGTGGCCGGTGTCTGCCAGATCGCCGCGTGCATCGGGAACTGGGTCGACTGTGACGCTGTCTATGCGACAGGGTGCGAGGTGAACCTCGCAAACGACGCAAACAACTGTGGTGATTGCGGGCAAGAGTGCGATCTCTTCGGGGCCAACGAGATCTGTGTGGAGGGCACCTGCGCGATCGGTGAGTGCCAAGGCACCAGCGCCGACTGTGACCTCATCTCCGGAAACGGGTGCGAGGCTAACACGGCGACGGACCCAACAAATTGCGGTGGGTGTGGCACGTCGTGTTCACTGCCCGGGGCGGTGCAGCAATGCTCAGGCGGGTTCTGCACGATCGGAGAGTGCGCCGGTGACTTTGAGAACTGCAACGGCCTCATCACCGATGGCTGTGAAGTCGACCTCGATATCGAGGCGATGAACTGCGGCGGCTGCGGCATCGAATGCGATGGCGAACGGGCGTTCTCGTTCTGCCAAGGCGGGTTCTGCACGGTGGGTGCCTGCGATATCGGCTACGGCGATTGTGATGGCGTTGAGTCGAACGGGTGCGAGTCCGATTTGAACAACGACCTCGACTCGTGTGGCGGCTGCGACATGCTCTGTAGCGTCGCCAACGGCTCGCCGCTCTGCGTTGAAGGCTCGTGTGAAATCGACGCCTGCATTGGCGACTTCGCAGACTGCGATGGCCTCGCGTTTACGGGCTGTGAAGCGAACACGGCGAGCTCGCTGGAGAGCTGCGGCGGCTGCGGGGTGGTGTGCGACTTTGCAGGGGCTTCCGAGGTGTGCAGCGCTGGCGGCTGCGTGTTCCTGGGCTGTGACGTTGGGTTCATTGATCTGAACAACGACGAGAGTGATGGGTGCGAGTACGCTTGCGTTCCGACGAACGAGTTAGATCAGCCTGATGACTTGTTCATCGACGCCAACTGCGACGGCGTGGACGGGATGGCCGACGCTGGGGTCTTCGTATCTCTGCTGGGCTTCGACACCAACTCTGGCTTGAGCGCAGGCGCGCCGCTGGCGACGCTCGCTCGCGCTCTTGTCGTTGCGGGAGCGCTCGATGAGCGTGATACGGTCTTCGTGGAGCTTGGCGACTACACCATGCCCGCGGCAGCTAGTCTGGTTGGCGGCGTTCGCGTTGTGGGCGGCTACACTCAGAACTTCACGGTGCGCACGGCGATTCGGCCTGTGATGACGAGCGAGACGAGCACAGCTCTGTTGGCGATCGGCCTGAGGGAAGAGGCCGAGGTGATCGGCGTGAACTTCGCGACGATCGACCAAACGGAGCCGGGCGCAGAGTCGGTGGTCGTTCGCGTGTCTGATTCTCGTGATCACATGACACTCGTTCGAGTTGAGCTGCGAGCCGGCCGCGGAGGCTCAGGCGCCGAAGGCCTCGACGGAGCGGCTGGTGGCCGCGGCACAGATGGGCGCGATGCCTCTGGCGCGACCGGCGGCGGTGGCGGTGTGCTCGGTGGGTCGGGCGGTGGATCTGGGCGCCGTCGTGACACCGGGCCTACCGGCTCGGATGGCGGAGACAACGGCAACGCGAGCACGTGTGGTGGTTCTGGCGGGTCGGGCGGCTCGGACACTGGGTGTTTCGATGGCAACCCTCCGGCAGGTCTCAACGGTGGCAACGGCTGCTCGGGCGATGACGGCTCGAGCGGCGCTGGTGGTGCGAGTCTCGGAACCTTCTCGGGGTTGATTTGGCTGGCTGCGAACGGCTCGAACGGCGCTTCGGGCAACGCCGGCGGCGGCGGCGGCGGCGGCGGCGCTGGTGGTGGTGAAGACTGCAACGTGTTGGGCATTTGCATTTTCTGTGGCACGGGTCGCGGCGGCGGCGGCGGCGGCGGCGGCGGCCGAGGCGGCACGGCGGCCACCGGCGGTGGTGGCGGAGGCACATCGATCGGCATGCTGATCATCGGGTCGAGCGTGACGGTGGACGAGGTGTTCGTCATTACGACGGGCGGCGGTCGTGGCGGCGCAGGCGGTGCTCAAGGGCCTGGCGGGGTTCCGGGGCTCGGCGGCGAAGGCGCAATCAACTCATCGAACACCGACGGCGATGGCGGCGATGGCGGCGCAGGCGGAGTCGGCGGCGCGGGCGGTTGTGGTGGTGGTGGCGGTGGTGGTGCATCGATCGGGGTGTGGGGCACAGCGGGTGCGTCAATGCGCCAGACCGGTGCGCTGACGGTCACGGAGGGCCAAGGAGGCCAGGGTGGGGCGTCTTGCCAGAGCCCTGGGTCGACCGGCGACTCGCAATCATTTCTCGATGTGACGTTGTTCTAGCTGTTGTGGCGCCTGCTTGCGTGTCGCGGCCCGCGTTGCTAGTGTCTCGGTGCGCTCTCCGGACACAACGGAGTTATGGAGATGAATATGTTGAAAAGATTTGGTCTTGCTTGCTTGTTAGTCAGTGGCTTCGTCGCGTGCGACGAAAGCTCCGAAACGAGCGTCGATGTGGTGACTTCTGACGATGGCACCGTGGTCAGCCACAAGGGCTTGGTGGTCGCAGATGACGGCCGAGGCTTCATCGTCGAGATTACTGCGCCCGGCGGCGTGGCGACTGGCGATGTTCTCGATCTGCTCGATGGCATCCAAATCGCAGTCGTGGCCGATGAGGTCGCACCTGTTGACGAGGGAAGCACGCCGATCTTTGACGGCTTCGCACCGGCGGCAGCGGACGATGTTTACATCTTGGATCGCTTCCCGAACTTTGACGTGTTCGTCCACCAGGACGGCTCAGCGATCGTTGAAGACAACCGGTGGTACGTGATCGACATTGATCTCGACGCGATCGCCGAGTTCGAAGACAGCTGCCCGCCTTGGCACTAGTTCTTCGCGTGCAGTGTGGTTAACGCTGCGACCGTCCGGCCCGCCTCTGTGCGGGCCGTTTTCGTTTAGAGGCGGCCTCGTGCTGCCCCCAAGATTCTAACTCCCGTGTCATCGTGGTTGTGACGCCGCCCGCACATCTCGAGAGGTACGCACCGATTGTCGAGGACGCGTCGGCGTTCTTTGCGGCCTCGGCTCGACCCTTGCCGAGAGTCGTCTGGGCCAACCCTCTCAAGGGCGACGTCGCTGAGGTGATCGCCGCCTTGCGGACGCGCTGCCCCGACGCGGTGCCGCTGAAGTGGGACCCCGCGGCCCTGAAGCTCCCGAGCACGGCGAAGCCCGGGCGTTGGCCGGAGTACGCGCTCGGTCTCGCGCATGCCCAAGAGGAGGCAGCCATGTGGGCCGTGCGGGCCTTGGATGTGCTGCCCGGTCAACGGATCGTCGATCTCTGTGCGGCCCCCGGGAACAAGACGGCGCAGATCGCAGCGCTCATGCAAAACAGGGGAATGGTCGTCGCCAACGAACACGCGACGGCGCGCTTGGCGTCGCTTCGCTTCAACCTGGATCGGCTTGGCGTCTCGTGCGCTGTCGTGATGCGCCACGACGCTGCCGTCGTCCCCGGGGCGGATGGAGAAGCGGACGCGGTGTTGGCGGATGTGCCTTGCTCTTGCGAGGGTACGTCTCGGAAACACCTCCGTGCCCCAAGTCCCCGCTTTCGAGCGACGGTGGTACAAGTGCAGACGGCAATTCTGAGACGCGCATTGAGGCTCGTCAAACCAGGAGGCGTGGTCGTGTACTCGACCTGCACGTACGCGCCTGAAGAGAATGAGGGCGTCTTGAGCGCCATCAGCCCCGAGCTCGCGCGGGTGGAGCCATTTTCGCCTCCCTCTGGCTTCGTGACCCGACCGGGCCTGGTGTCTTGGGGGGAGTCGACGTTTCGTGAGGACGCGGTGCACGCACACCGGATCTGGCCGCATGACAACGACACCGGAGGCTTCTTTGTCGCCAAGCTTCGACGTGTTTGAGCCGCTACGCGACGAGCTCGCCTTTCGCGTCGGGCTTGGCGCGAGATTCGGTCTATCGGCGAGTACCTGGGAAGCGCTGCGTTTCTGGCAGAGCCCGTCGGGTGCTATCTGGGCCAGCGCGCGCGAGGTCGATCTGAGCGACCTAGAGGACGTGGAGGCGGTCGGGATGCTCGTGATGCGTCGGCCGCCACCTCGAGGCCAGCCGTCAACCGCGTTTCTGCGACAGTGGTGCGTAAACGCGACGAAGGGTGTGCTCTTGTTAGGGCCGGAGGCCGGCGCGCGTTTCCTTCGAGGGGAGATCCTCGAGACGGCGGAAGCCAACGCAGCGGGCGTTGTGGTGATGAGTGGTAGTGCCGTGCTTGGTCGCGGTCGCATTGCCGACGGAAGGCTTCATTGTGAGATCCCCAAGGGGTTTCGTGCCGATGTCGGCGATACCCTCGACGTCTCGGGCTAGCCCAATGTCGTGCCAGAGCGCTCTTGGTCTCCGGAAGCTCGAAAGCGCGTGCGCCCTCAGGGTCGTTGGTTTATGACTTAGTGTATCCTTCAACGAAGCGCGGTAATGAGCGAAGACGACAAAGCCGACAACGTGATTCGCGTCGATTTCCGTCAGGGCCAAGTTCTGGCTGATGATGAAGAGCACGAACCGGTTTCCGAGCCAGGCGTCATCGACGAAGATGAGCCGAAGCATGTGACCTTCGCGCGATTGGTCGAAGCGGGCTTGGTGATGGTGAAGCTCGATGCGCGCGCGAGAGACGTGAGCGTTCCCGACCAGTTCGAGGGAGTGCCGCAGCTGCACCTCAACTTCAGCCATCGATTCAACATCGATGATTTCACGTGGGACGAGGACTCCGTCCGCGCATCGCTGAGCTTCGACACCGGGGACTTTTACTGCGTTGTACCCTGGTCGGCGATCTACGTGATGGAGTGCGAAGCTGTCGACGCGATCCACATTTTCCCGGACTCGTTTCCGGAAGAGCTGCAAGCCGTACTCCCGAAGATTCTTGAAGGCCTGAAGCACCGTGATCCGGACACGTGAAGCGGCTGCGCGGTCGGGCTACTGACGCTCCGACCCCTCTGAGTGATGCGCGTTTCGACGCCGCACGCGCGCTCCACCGGGCGCTCGGGGTGGTCGACCTGCACGTCGACTGTATCCTGCAGGCCTCGCTCTTCGGTTACGACATCGAGGCGGCGCATCGGCCCGGTCGATACGGGCAGCCACGCTTCAACCATGTCGACGTGCCGCGTATGGTCGAAGCGGGGTACAGCGGCGCGTACTTTGGCGTGCACTATTTCCCCTGGCAGAGCGAGCGGGGCTGGCGCTCCGCGATGAAGCAGCTCAGTCGTATTGACGCGCTGTGTGAGCGTGACGATCGCCTCTACCGCGTGCGTCGTGCGTCAGATTGGGACAAGGCGCGCGAGGCAGGCTGCATTGGGATCGCTGCTGGCTTTGAGGGGGCGCATCTACTCAACGAACGGCTCGACCGGGTCCAGTGGCTCGCGGAGAACGGGGTGAGCTACCTCACGCTCGCGCACTTCTCGAAGAACGCTGCGGCGACGCCGTCCATGGGCATTGGAGCGGACGAAGAGAGCGGGTTGACGGATTTCGGCATCGCGGTAGTGGAGGAGCTACAGGCCAATGGCGTTTGCGTGGACACCGCGCACTTGAATATGCCCTGCGTACACCATGCGTGTCGGATCAGCCGTGCTCCTATGTTCTGCACGCACACGGGCGCCAAGGGCGTGCACGACGTGGCGCGGTGCATCGA
>JBLFZA010000222.1:0-7444 GCA_047610025.1 Bradymonadia bacterium
GAGCTGGCTAGCGGTTGAAGGTGCCACCGCCGCGCTCGCCGCCGACGTGACCCAAGACGGCGTGCCCGACGTCGTCTTCGTAATGTCGCGCCAGGTGGTCGTCTTCGTGGGCACCCGCTCCGGTGATGTGACGACCTTCTTCGGCGACGCCGGCGCTCCAGACTTCGTGTGGGCCGCCGAGATAGGGGACGAAGTTGGAGGGGCCGCGATCATGGACGCCACCGACGACGGATGGCTCGACCTCGTCGTGAACACCGATGGCGCCCTCCGTCTGCTCGCGAACTCAGCAGGGGTCGACCTGACGTTCGAGGAGGTCGACGGCGTTTTCGATGCAGACGCGGGCCAGGCGGGCCGCGTGACGCTGCTCGATTGGAACGACGACGGTTTGGTGGATGTTCTGGCGCGTCGCGCAGGCGGAGCTGACCTCTGGCTGCGCGCAGACGATGTGTTTGAAGCCGAGCGAGGCGTGCTCGACTCGGGGCTCGGTTCGCGGCTTCAAGCTGCGAGTGAAGGCAGCGCCCTCGCCTGTGATTTCGACAACGATGGTGATTTCGACGTTGTGACCCTGTCTTCGGAGGCGGAGCTGGGAGCAGAGGCCACGCCGGCGACCGTTTGGCGAAACGAGGCCGGCGACGCCGTCTCCGCATTTGTGTTGCCCCTAAACGGGCGCGTCGCGCGCAGCGCTGTTTGCGGCGATATCGACCATGACGGCGACCTCGATCTCTTCATCGCGACCAGCGAAACAGACATCCTGCTGCGCAACGTCTCGACCCCGGCGGCGCTGGGGTTCTCCGTGATTACCAACACGCCGTTTACGGACGCACCCTCAGGACACGGCGCGTTCGTCGACATCGACGGCGATCGAGATCTCGATCTCTTCGTGCTGCGCGACGACTCCGCGACGCTCTGGCGCAACGTGCTGGCGACGCGTGACGCGTTCACGGTGCGGCTAGTCGCTGGCGACTCGCCCGCTCGAAACGCGGTCGGTGCCAGTGCGCAGCTCATGAGCACCACTGGACGCGCGCTCAGCGCCCGCGCGATGGTGGGTGTCGCGAGCGGTGCGGGTGGGCAGACGAGCATGCCCCTGCACATGGCGCTCCCAATCGGCGTCGATGAACTCTACGAAGTGCGAGCGACCTTCCCCCCGAGTGAAGCGGGTGGGGAACCGGTTGAAATCGTGGCGCGAGTGCGACCGCTTGACCTCGGGGCCACCCGAACATTGACGCTTCGTGATGTGGATGTGGACAACGACGGGCTCTCCACTGCGCAGGAGGCCGCCGCCGGTAGCGACCCGAACGTCGCCGATACCGACGAAGATGGTCTCTCGGACGGCATCGAGATGGAGGGCAGTGGCCCGCTCGCCCGCTTCGCACCGACGTCACCGATCGATGCAGACACCGATGATGACGGCATCAGCGACGGGGACGAGGCGCTGGCTCTTGGCCCACTTCTCGGGTTGTTCGCGCTCGACCCGAGCCAGGCGGACACCGACGCAGACGGGCTCGCCGATGGGACCGAGCTGATCCTCGATAGCGGCGTCCCCGAAGGCGAGAGCGCCGTCGCCGAGATTCCGTATCTGGGTACAAACGAGATGCTCTGGTCGCCCGTGCCGGCAGAAGGGCGCGCCACGGACCCCCACGACCCGGACACCGACGGCGACGGCTTGCTCGATGGCGACGAAGATGCCGATGCAGACGGCGTCACAGACAACACCCTAGGAGATAGCGAGACGACAGGAGAGGGCGAAAGCGATCCCGCCGCAGCCGATACGGACGGTGATGGACTCTCCGATGGCGATGAGGTTCTGCTCTTTCTCACGAGTCCGGTCGATAGCGACTCCGACGACGGCGGGATTGATGACGGTGTCGAGGTGTTGCGCGGCCGCGACGCGAACGATGCCACTGACGAAGACACCGATGGTGACGGGCTCTCCGACGTTGAAGAAGGCGTGCTGGGCACCGAGCCGACGAACGCAGACACGGACGGGGGAGGCCTCGAGGATGGATTCGAAATCGCGCAGGGGCTCGACCCATTGCTAGACGATGACGACTCGGGTCTCGCCGACAGCGACGCGGACGGGCTCGTCGACGTCGTCGAGATTCGACTCGGCTATAACCCGAGCGAGCCTGACACGGATGGGGACGGCATCTCCGACGGCGACGAGATTGCTGCCGGCCTCTATTGGGAAAGAGAGCCCCTCGCCGACACCGATCCCCTCGATGTTGATAGCGATGACGACGGGTTGTCCGACGGAGATGAACGCGCGGGCACCGGCGCGCTGCAGCCGTTCGCGCCGACGGATCCTCTCCGCGTGGACAGCGATCGCGATGGGCTCGGCGACGGACTCGAGGCCGGAGCCGCCGAGGCTATCGCCGACCAGAGAGTCGGCGACTTCTTGATCGCGGGAACGGGTGGGGAGTTTGTCCCGGACGCCGATGGCGAGTCGGTGACGGACCCGAACGACACAGACAGCGATGATGACGGCTTGGCCGACGCCATCGAGGACGCTGATGGCGATGGCGCGCTGTCCGCTGAAGAGACCGCGCCAGACAACGACGACACCGACGGAGATGGGCTCACTGACGGTGAGGAGGTGCTGGTCACGTTCACGGATCCGCGCCAAGAAGATTCGGATGCCGGCGGCGTCTCTGATGGCGATGAGCTCGCGCGCGGAACCGACCCCCTCGATGCTCGCGATGACCGCGTCACGAACGACAGCGATGACGACGGCTTGGCGGACGAGGTAGAGGCGCTGCTCGGCACGGATCCGTTCGATGAAGACTCCGACGACGACGGACTCAGCGATGCCGATGAGGTCGGCGCTGAAGATCCAATCCTGCTCGACGTCGGCATCGACACCGATCCGATGGACGCCGATACCGATGACGACGGACTCAGCGATGGCGTCGAGATCGCGGGGCACGAGCTGCTCGAGGACTTTAGAAGCACCAGCCCCCTCAGATTCGACTCCGACAGCGATGGTCTCGGCGATGGCTTAGAGGCCGGCGCAGTGGCGGGCATCGAAGCGGGCGAGTCTAGTGCCGGGCTCGCCTTTGGCGGCACCGACGACGCAGGGTTCACCCCAGACGAGGATCCGGGGTCCCGCACCTCGCCCACCCAACGGGACACGGATGGCGACGGGATCGCTGACGGCCAAGAAGATCTGAACGGAAACGGCCTCCAAGACGGAGACGAGACGGACCCAACGCTCGCCGATACAGACGGAGGCGGCGTCGATGACCGCACTGAAGTCCGGCGCGGTAGCGACCCGCTCGACGCTGGCGATGATACAGACTTTGAGCCTGACACCGACAATGACGGGCTGAGCGATGCGGAGGAGACCGCGATGGGAACAGACCCCAACGCGTTCGATACAGACGCCGACGGGCTTGGCGACAGGTTGGAGGTGCGCGGCGGCACAAGCACCGACCCTAACAACGCCGACACCGACGGCGACGGACTCTGCGACGGTCCGGTCGCCGCAGAGGGCTGCGAGAGAGGCGAAGACGTCAACGCGAACGGGATCGTAGATGCCGGCGAGACCAACCCAAGGCTCGCTGACACCGACGGCGGCGGAGCGAACGACGGCACTGAGCGCGCGATAGATACGGACCCCCTTAACGCAGTCGACGACTTGCTGGCATTGAATCCAAGCGTGTCAGGGCGCTCCGTCTTTGGGTGCACAGCCGGTGAGGCGTTCGCGTTCTGGCCCTTTGCACTGCTCTTGGCGCTGGCACTCGTTCGACGCGCGCGCCGCGGCCGTGGGCGTTGCTCGATTGACCGCCCACACGTGGTTGGCGCATCGCTGGCAGCCGCCACTCTGCTGCTCTGCGCGACGCCGGCTGCAGCGCAATACCGTTTCGATGCAAACCGTTTTCATCCCGCGACGGATCGCGTGCGCGGTGGGTTTTCTCTGCATGCTGCGGAGACACCGCAACAAGGGCGTTGGGGCGTCGGTGTGCTGATGCATGCGCAGCAAGGCCCGATCATGGTGTCGACCGACAGCGGCGATCGCTTCATTGTTGATCGGCGCTTGCAGCTGCATGTGATGGGCACGATCGCGATGCACGATCGCGTCACCCTTGGTCTCGATCTCCCCTTCGTGTTGCGTCAGACCGGCGAAACGGCCGCCTCGTTGACGCGGTCGTTTGACGCCGCGACGGGAGCGGGGCTGGCGGACATCCGAGTGATTCCGCAGGTGCTCATCGCCGGCTCCAGCAATCCATACGTGCGCGGAAGCCTCGCGCGACTTTCCTTCGCGGTCGAGTTCTCGGCGCCGCTCGGAGACGACGATAGATTCCAAGGCGAGTCGTTTCGATTTGCTCCACTGCTCGCCCTCGACGTGCGACTCAGCTCCTCCATACTGCTGCTCGCCAATGTGGCGTATCGGTTCCGCACGGAAGCCCGCTTGGGAGAGACGATTATCGGTGACGAGGCTGGCATTGGAGTGGGCGTCGTCGTGCAGGCGCGCGATTGGGTGACGGTCGTCACCGAGCTCACGGCATCGATCAACACCGAGCGGGGTGTCAGCGTCGACACGACCCCCGCCGAGTGGTTTGCTGGAGTCCGAGTTCCGACGTCGAGTGGCGTTCAAGTCGAGGCGGGCGCAGCGCTCGGGCTCGTACAAGGTCTCGGCACACCGCTGTGGCGCGGCGTTCTCGGGGTCAGTTACGCTCGGGCCGTCACCGATGACCTCGATAGCGACGGACTGCCCAATCAAGATGACGGCTGCCCCAACCTCCCGGAAGATGTCGACGGATTTGAGGATGGCGACGGCTGCCCGGACCGAGACAACGACGCGGACGGCATCTACGATACGTATGACGATTGCCCCGATCAGTTCGCGGAGACGCCAAACGGCTGCGCCAGAGCGGTTATTGACACCGATGGCGATGGAATCATCGACGACGATGACGCCTGCGTGGCGCAGGCTGAGACGGTGAACAGTTATCGCGATGACGACGGTTGCCCGGACACGTTGAGCCGCGTTGAGGTCTTCTGCGACCAGATCCTGCCGTTCGAGCCCGTGCAGTTCCGCCCCGGCTCCGCGGAGATCCTCGACGAGTCGACGCTCTTGCTCATTGAAGTGGCCGATGTGATCGAGTCGCTCGGCGGCGAGCCCGTTATCCGTGTGGAAGGCCACACCGACTCGCAAGGAGACAGAAACGAGAACCTCGTCCTGTCACAAGACCTCGCGCAGTCTGTCGCCGACTTCCTCTGGGAGGTGGGTATTCGTACGCTGGTCGAGGTCGTGGGGCGCGGCGAGAGCACGCCGATCGCCGAGAACTCTTCGGAGGAAGGACGGGCGCTGAATCGCCGCGTGGAGTTCTATATTGTTGACGGGTGTGCGGACTAGTCCATGTCGGGTTGGTGTGGTTGTTTGTAAGTTGCCGTAAATGTTGAAATTTATTGGTTCTGGCAACTTGCGGGCCCCGGTGATGGCCGCTATTATGGTGAGCCCCATGGCCCCATTTTCAGAATGACGACCCCCCACGACCTCCACTCTCTCCCCGCTCGCCAGCGGCGTAGGGCCAGAAACGCAGGCACGCGCGCTAGCGTGCTATTCGGCGCTGCCGCGTTGAGCCTGCTCGCGAGCGCATGCAGCGATGACCCGCGCGTCATCGTGCGGGATGCAAGTCGGCTGTCATCGGCTCACCCGATCAACGTCGAGATCTATAAGAGCACGGTGCTATTGCCGACCTTCACGGGCGATGTGGTGTCAACGGGCTTTGGGTTGACGCTGCTCGCGCAGGTCGACTCTCCGGTGTTTGAAGGCACCACCTTGCAGGCGACGGACGTGCAGTGGGTCGGCGATCGCGTTATCGCGAGCTACAACGTGCGGGACGCTCAGTTTCTGGGCGCGATACAGGTCATCGATGTGAGCGACCCCGAGGCACCGGTCGTGTTGGCGGAGGCGATCTATCCCGAGACGGATGTGAACCGTCTCCGTGTTTCCGGAGACCGCATCCTCGCGGCCGCGGCCGACGTGAATGAGGGTGGCACCCTGGAGCAGTGGCAGCTCGACCCTAGCGGCAGCCTGTCAGCGCCGAGCTGGACTGCGGTGGGTAGCTTCTCGGCGACCTTCCTCGACCTGCATGACGGTCAAGCATGGGTGTCGTTTGGCGATGTCGCGGGCGGCGTAAAAGTCTTTGATGTGACGGGCGCTGAGCCCGTTTTGTTGGATGCCGTTGACCTGAGAGATGCGCGATGGGTCTCTCACCTCGATGAAGGTGGGTTTGTGGCTGTCGCCGGTAGCCCCGCGCGCTTGGAGCGAGAGGCAACGTCTGGTTGGGAGAGTGCCGTGATTGCTGGCGCCTCTGTGGGCGCGCCGACTTGGGCTCTGCGCCGAGGCGATCGCGTGTTCTTATCATCCGACGAAGGTGGATTGCAGGTGATGGACCTCCGGGACGGCACGCTGATTGGCGAGTTGGAGACGTCGGGCAACGCGAACGGGCTAGATCTCGCCGTGGACGGGCGCCTCGCCTTCCTCGCGAACGGGCAAGAGGGATTGGTCGTCGCCGACGTGCTCGACCCGACGTCGCCCGTTGCGCTGGCGTCCATCGACGTGGCTGATGACGCAGGTAGCGCCAACGCAGTGTCCGTAGCGGGCGATTATCTCGCCCTGGCGGACGGCCTCGGCGGCGTGAAACTTCTCCGATACGACCGCGAGCCGGTGGTTGACCCGGATGACTGTGACGGCGACGGCATCGCAAATGTTCTCGACGCAGATGATGACGATGACGGCGTGCTCGATGGCAGCGACGCAGCGCCCTGCGACCCCGATGTGGTCTGTGTAGATGGCACGCGCCACCACCGCGCCCGCTTCGTGGCCGACTTCTACAACCTGCCCTGTGACCACCCCGACGTTGAAGGCCCCGTGACCGGGATCGTGCGCGGGACGCTACCCAGCGACTTCGATTGGTTTACTGACCCGTACTACGTGTTCAGCGTCGAGCGGGACACGTTGCTCATCGACTACGGTCAGAACTACTTTCCGGTCGACACCGGCCTCTGCCAAGACCCCTTCCACTTCGCAGCGCATTGGTACACGACGATTATCGTCGACACGCCGGGCACCTACCGCGTGGAAATGGGCAGTGATGATGACTCGTGGCTCTTCCTCGATGGCGACCTTCAAATCGACCTCGGTGGCATCCACGCGATCGTCCGTGAGGGGGTAGATCTGGAGCTTACGGCTGGTGCGCATCGCCTGGACATCTACTTCGCCGAGCGACACGTGCGGCAGAGTGGTCTGGAGTTCGAGATGGTGGAGTTCCCCGATGGCGCGTTCGTCGACTTCCAAGAGTCGGTGTGCCTCGATCCTTTAGGCGATGCCGATGGAGACGGCATCTCGAACGCAGACGACGTCGCGCCGTTGACACGTGATTAGGGGAGAGCCGCGCGCGGTGACTCGCGGCATGGAGGTGTCGTACAACGCGCCGTA
>JBLFZA010000223.1:0-7394 GCA_047610025.1 Bradymonadia bacterium
CCCGGCTCAAGAAGCGGCGCGACGCAGCTCTCAAGCGCGGCGCCACTCGCTGCGCAGCGCACGGCTCGGCTCGTGCCCCATACCAGCGAGAGCGCGACCACACCGCAAGTGGCGGCCGTCCGCCATCGCGACCGCCCGCCCATCACAACCGATTCGCGCGCGTCTTGGTCGTTCGGACGCTGTGCGGCGCCGCTCCGCTCCACGCTAGGTCGCTCCGCAATCGTCGAGACCAGACCCAGCGCGAAGCCAGCACCCACGCCGAGCGCGTGCCCGACGTGGTCAACGCCGACAACGACGCTGCTCGCGAGAAGCACCGCCACACCGAGACCGGCTTCCGTCAGGTGGCCACCGGGCGTCCCGCTGCGCGCTCGCGCGAACGACTCTCCGACCAACACGGCGATCCAGAGGGACGCTCCAGCCGCGGAGACGGGGCTAAGTGCCGCCAGCGCCGCGTTACATGCGACCGCGACCAAGAGCCCAACGACGGCGCGACGCTCCGCACCCAGAGCGCCAGACGTCTTCGCCGCCCACACGAACCACCACGCTAGCGCCGCGCCGCTCGTGGCAACATGTGTCGCGCTCACATGGACAAAGAAAGAGGTGACCGCCCGCCACGGCTCACCGAGCGTCCACAGCGCGGGAGAGCGTTCGAGCAGCAAGATGGCGACGCGTGGATCGCCACCTGGGAGTTGACCAGGCCACCACATATGAGTGAACGCGAATACGCCAGCGAGGACGACCGCAAGCCCGCCAACGGGCAAAACGACGGACACGCCGGTGCCACGAGCCGAGTGGCCGATCGCCGTCACCGCCAGACCCGTGGCACAAACTGATGGCGACCTCGTCCCACCTGCCGAACTCTCGCAGGATCGATCGCGATTGCATCAATCCAACGTTTCGCTGCCGAGACCGCGTCCTGCCAGGTCGCTCCTCTGGCCGCCGAAGTGGCGATCGCAGTCGCCAGCGCGCAGCCGGTGCCATGCACGTCGTGGGGCCACGCCGCTGAGGAATGGAAAAGCGTGCATCGCCCGAGGTTTGACAAGACATCGAGGCCCGGCGGATCGCGATGTCCCCCTTTGAGGAGCACCGGCATGCCCATGATTTTCTCGAGAGCGGCCGCGTCCGCCAACGCATCGTCGCTCGTCGACCACTCTGTTGCGCGGGCGCACGCGGCGGCCAAGCGTACCGCCTCGCTGAGGTTAGGCGTCACGAGCACGTGTGGCAGAGACGACCAACTCAGCAGGGCCCCTGCGAGGCCACGAGCCGCGAGCTGGGTTGAGGATGAGCCTCCACTGGCGAGCACCGGATCCACAACAACGGGCCCGGTGTACCCAGCGTCGGTCAACACCCTGAGGATGGTATCGGCCGTGGCCGGATCGGCCAACATCCCGACCTTCACGGCATCGGGACGCGCATCGACGAGCGCGAGATGAACACGTGCTGCGACGTCTTCCGCATTGTGCGCTGCGACGGCGCCCACATGACGGCTGTCCTGCTGAACAGACGCGGTCTCCACGGCGAGCGGCCACCCTCCGAGCTCGGCGACGTGCAGAGCGTCTGCGACGATTCCAGCTCCGCAGAGCGGATCTGTTCCTCCAATACAGAGCACAACCGGCGGTCGCTGTGTTGGCGACACGTCCGGCGTGCCCTCAGCTCGCTTCACACCGGACGCGCTTCTCGGTGGGAGCGCGATCGGTTCGCGTGACACGCGCGCTAGTTAGATGGCGGGATCGCCGCGGACTCGAGCGCGCTCATCAAGGGCTGGCTCTCACCAACAACCGCCTCAGCGGATTCTTTGATTCGGGCCGCTCGCTGCCGATAGCGGTCAATGGCATTGTACCGACCGGCGGGCGGGAGCAGTTGGTCCCGCTCGAGCAAGATGAGATCGTGCACGAAGACGTTCATCGTGTCGCCAGCGGAGTTGCTAACGGCGAAGGTCTCGACCCGTTCGTCGCCCTCTCCTGCCACTGTCATATCGAGTGAATCGTAGGTCACGCGTTCTGCGGCCATGGGCACGTAGGCGTTCGCTTCGGGTGCTTCAGCGTAGGCTTGGTAGTTTGAGATCATGCGCTGGAGGTCAACGGCGACGCCGTACTTGGCGTCATCCTCCAGGCCGGCCATGAGGCGCTGGATCTCGTCATTCTCCCTCTCGGTGAGTGCGAGGTGCTCCTGAATCTGCCGGCTAAGCACCGCTGTTGCGACGCTGTAGTCGACCATCGCGTTGCCGACCTGCTCGTGGTAGGCGACGAGCGTGTTGAAGCGGGACAGGGTCGCGGGAGAGAGCGTGATATCGCCTTCGGCCATCGCAGCGCGGAGCTGCGCCTCGAAGTCGGAGTTGAACCGGGACGTGTCGAGATCGGTGATCGCCTGATGCAAAGCGGTGATGCGCAGCGTGACGGGCTCCGTCGCCGCCTTCGCGGACAACGCCTCACTGTTAATGGCATCTTGAAGTTCGTTCGCTTGCTTGGCGCCCATGCCGACGACGCCAAAGGCGAGCCCGACCGCGATCCCGATGAGTGCGACGATCAGGACGCCCGTCAGGCTTCTAGTGCCCGGAGCGGCGATCGTCGGATCGTAAGCGTTTGGGTCGATCGTAATCGCGGGAGCTGTTTCTAACTCCGAGACGGAGTCGGAGTAGTCCTCTCCATAAGCCGCACCCGCCGCCGCAGCAGGGCCGGCCTTTGCCAACGCCGGTTGCGGGCTAGCCAGCGGTGGGGTCTGGCTGCCAGGCAGTGAGCTGCTGTGCTGGGGGCTCAAGGCCGCAGCACGTTTCGGTGCTGGGCTCGGAGCCGAAGAGTCGCCGAGATCGTTCTCTGGCACCGGAGCCTCATCGGCGATCGCGCCCAATGCGTCATCGGCCGTAGGCGTGGGTGCGGGCTTGGCGGGAGTTGGGCCAACTCCGAGCTTCGCCTTGAGATCGTCGAGGTCGGCACCGCCGCGTCGTCTAGTCGCCACGCCGTAGGCTCCAAATTCAGAACAGAAGAAATTCGTGTAGGCCCGACGAAGCGCTTGCTTCGAGGCGCCCGAACACTACGGAGGGCAGCCGAGAGCGTCAAGGAATGCGCCGCGTGGCGCCGAGCGCGTTGAACTGGCCGGGATTGGACAGGATTGTTCACACCTCCGCGAGCGGCCCGTTTTGCGCGCGGTTCGCGGAACCAATGCGGATCGCGCGGGCGCCGATCCGCTGGCATCCACCCAGCGAACACGGTAGGGAGAGAGTCTCGCTCTGGCATTGCCCGAGCGCGCCTTCATTGTTCTCTGCATCGAGCACCCGGCGTCTATGCGTCTCCGAACTTCGACTCTCCTCGCGCTGTGCGCGTTTACTCTCTCGCTGGCGGCCTGCGGCAGCGACGGCACAGAGACCGTCGACGTGCTGACGGTCAGGCTCGACGCGCCCACGGTTGAGCAAGCGCAATACATCAATACGGACGTGCTTTTCCGTGCGAGCGCCGAACTTGAAGACGACGGCGTGCTCGACGCCGACGCGACCATCGTCTTCGACTTCGCGTTCGGTGACGGTGGTCAAAGCCAGAACGTCGGCTCCGACGTGCGACATGCCTACGCCGCCTCCTCAACGTACACCGTTGAAGTGACCGCCCGCGCGGTCGTTGGTGACAAGACGGTCGCCGAGGGAGAGGGCTCGTTCATCGTCAACGTATTCGACCCCGCCAACCTGTCGATGACAGGCGCGACACTTCTCACGGAAGGCACCGTCGGGCCGAACGACACGTTCCGCGCGACAGCAGATTTGTCGAACGACGAAGCCGCCGCACGCACCGACTTCGACGTGGCGTTCTACCTGACCGATGAAGGCATCGATACGCAGGCTCCGATGACGGCTGACCTCTTCGAGCGCTCGCTCGTCGGCGGCCTGCTCATTGAAATTGCGCGCGAGCCCGTCAGCGCGATCTTCCCCGGCCCGAACGGCACGCAACTCTTCGACTTGCAGACCCTCTCCGCGCCCGCCTCGTTGTCGAGCGGCCGATACGGCTTGCTCGTGTACGCGGACCCCGACGACACGGTTGGCGAGACCGACGAAGACGACAACTTCGCCTTCGCCGCCGAGCCCTTACTCTACGAAGGGACCGCGTCGGGACCCGACCTCTTTTGGTCGCAGGTCCTCGTACAGCCGGAGCTCACCAACCAGCTCGACCAGCTCCAGTTCCGTGCCGTGGTCGAAAACGGCGGCACCGAGACGGCGACACTCTTCGACTACGTGATCTACCTCAGTGAAGGCGACACCGTGCTCGACGGCGCCGACTTGGAAGTTCGGCGTGGCCAAATTGACGCGATCGCCGCTGGTGACGCCGTCGAGCTCCCCTTCGATAGCATTCAAATCAGCCCTGCGATCACCGAGGTCGGCACGTACTACTTCATCGCGGTGGTCGACGAAGAGAACACGGTGCAAGAGGCCGCCGACACGAACAACGTCGCTGTGTCTAACGCGGTGATCGTGACCTCTGATGTCGTGCCCGGTGCCGATCTCACGCCCACCTCAATGTCGGTTACGCCAGAGACGACCTTCCTCGGCGGCTCCGTGCAGGTCGATGTTGTGGTGGAGAACATTGGTAATCAGCCGACCGACCGTCAGACGCTCTGTCGCTTCTACGCGTCCGCGGACTCACAGCTCGACACCAACGGCATCGACGAGCGGCTCGGCAGCGAGCCTGTCCCGCCACTCGAACCGGGTGAACTCTACGCGTTCCAGTTCGACGTTCCGATTCCCGAGTTCATCGCTCCTGGTGAGTACACCCCGTTCCTTCTCTGTGATGCGACGTTCCTCGTGCAGGAGCGCATCGAGGGAAACAACAGCATCGCAGGGTCTCCATTTGTTGTGTCCGGAACCGCGAGCGTGGACCTCGGCGCCGAGGCCTTCGAGATCTCCCCGCTGATCATCGAAAATGAAGACACCGTGAGCGTCTCTATCGACGTCTGCAACCGCGGCTCAAACGGCTCTTCGCCAACCATCGTGCGGGTCTATCTCAGCGCTGACCCCTCGCTTGACCGCACGGACACCGTGTTGCTGGAAAGTCGAGTGCCGCCCGTCGACGCCGACGCGTGCGTCACGATTCGCGCTGACGTACCGGCCACCTGTGACACCTTTGTCGCCGACTACTACGCGTTCGCCGTGGTCGATGACACGGACCTCGTGACCGAGGTCAACGAAGACAACAACGAGACCGAGTTGGACGAACAGCTTCGCATCAATGGACTCATCTGCAACTGCGAACTCGATCGGTTCGAGGCCAATGACACGCCGGCTGCGGCGCGCTTCTTGAACCCCGCCGTGGGGACCTACGAGCAGCTGACGATGTGCAACTCCAACGTCGACTACTACAAGATTCCGCTACTCGACGCGCAGACGGTCCGCGTGGAGACGCGCTTCGACGACGACCGCGGCAACCTCGACATGCAGCTTTTCAGCCTCGACTTCTCTACTGTCCTCGACTCGTCCGAGACGGACGGCGACATTGAAGAGGTCTCCTTCGTTCGCGTGCCGCGCAACGGAGACTACCTGCTTCGCGTCCGCGGCCGAACTGACGATGACCGCAACGTGTATGACCTCACGCTCACCGTGAGCTCACCCGAAGCGGGGGTCGACCTCTCGGTGCTCGACGTCCAAGTCGATGAGCTGCGGCCGGTTCTCGGGGCCGAAGTGGAAGTGTGCTTCGATGTCGTCAATCTCGGTGACACTGGGGCGCCTGCGACGTTGAGCCGAATCTACCTGTCCGATGACACCCGCGTAGATCCGGTCGACGACGTGCTCGTGGGCGAGCTCGCAATCGAAGCCTTTGAAGGCCGTGTTTCGCGCTGTGTGGATGTCGTGCTGCCCGACGAGCTCGGTGGCGGAGAGAAGTACATCGGCGTTGTGGCTGACGCCCGCAATGATGTGGCGGACGAGCTGAACGAGACCAACAACTCTGGCCTCTCGCCTCAGCTGGTGATCGACGCCGCGTGCTTCGACGTTCTCGAGCCGAACAACACACTTGAGGAGCCGCGCCGTTTGACCTTCGAGACCGAACCACCGGTGCTTCTCACCGACTTGCTGGCATGCTCGGACAATCGCGACTTCTACGAAATCTGTCTCAACGACGGTGACTTCCTCGACGTGACCGTGTCCTTCGACTCGCTCGGCGGCGACATCGACGTGAAGCTCTACAATGAAGAAGGGGTGCAGCTCGATCGCAGCGAGTCCACCGGCGACGAAGAGAGCGTGTCTGTCGACTACGCTGCTGGGGACCAATGCTACCGCGTGGAAGTCTACGTCGCGGGACGAGACCGGGAGATCCCGTACACCATTACGGTCGACACCGGTCGCGCACCTGACGAGCTGATCTGCAGCCGTATCGAAGAGCCAAACGATGGCTTCGGAACCGCTGGTCGACTTCGCGACTTCCTCGACACTTGCATGGCCGTCTGCCCAACCGAGGACGAGGACTACTACTTCCTCAACCTCTCGCCGGGCACCGACCTTGAAGTGCGCCTAGAGCCGATCGACGGCACTGAGGATGTGCCCTCCGACCTCCGTCTCACCCTCTGGGGTCCGTCGCGAAACTTCCTAACGAACACCATCTCCGCAGTAGAGCCGCTCACGCAGCGTATCGCGCTCAACGGCCGACACTACATCCGAGTGCGCTCAAACGGTGACGGTGCGCGAGACCAGCCGTACTGCCTGATTGTCGAAGGCCTGAGCGGCGTTGACCTGGTGCCATCGGAGTTCGCTCCGGAAGATGACATCGCGGCCCCTGGAGACACCGTTCGCTTCTCGTTCACGCTCGCGAACACACGCGACCAAGCGAGCCCCGCGACGACCTACGCGATCTACCTGTCGGAAGACCCGGTGTTGTCGCCCGAGACAGACATCCTGCTGCGGACAGTCGACATCGACGCGATCGATGCGCTGAGCAGTCGACTCGAAGGGAGACGCTTCGACGTGCCGCTAACCCTGGGCGACGGCGGTCAATACTATGTCATCCTCTCGGTCGATGATCCTGACGATGTGGAAGAGTTCTCGGAATCCAACAACATCATCGTGTCTCCTCTCTTCGTGTCTGCGCGCTGCATCCCGGATATTGCAGAGCCGAACAACTTCCTTGGAGATGCCTACGAGGTCACCGAGGCGCTTGAGCTGACCTCGTGCGGCAGCAGCGATGAGGATTGGTTCACCTTCGTCGCCGATCGGCCGCTCTCGGAGGTCACGTTGAGATTCGAAGATGCGCTCGGCGACATCAACGTCTTCATCTACTCGGATCCCTTCGGCGAGCCAGACGTCTTTAGCGATACCATCACGGACGATGAGCTTCTTGAATTCAACACCGAAATCGGGACGACCTACTGGGTGCGAGTGTCGCAGTACACCGACCAGAGCGCCGAGTACCGGTTGACTGTCGACT
>JBLFZA010000224.1:0-7370 GCA_047610025.1 Bradymonadia bacterium
CCCGCGAAGTGGCGTAAGTACGGCGCCGCGGTGCTCGCGACACTTCAGGATGTTCGCGGATAGTGTGCTCGCGGACACTGCGTTGGGTGGGTCTTCTCAGCTGTCGCAGACCCTCGGCTACGCGCTCGTTCTCTCCGCTGGACGACTAATGTCGCCGCTTCGTGCCAGCGTCACGATGGAGTCGGCGATTTTGTCGAGAGGCACCACAAGGTCAGCCGCGCCACGCTTGATAACAGCGCTCGGCATACTCCACACAATGGACGACTCTTCGTCCTGAGCGATAACCCTGCACCCTGCTCGGTGGAGCGCTTCGGCACCGGCGGCCCCGTCCGAGCCCATTCCGGTCAGCACGACGACCAGCACCTCTCCGGGCGCGGCGTCGACCAGGCTAAGCAACGTCACGTCCGCCGCGGGTCGGCAGCCGTGCACGGCAGGAGACTCGAGCAGCGAGAGCCTCAGCTTGCCTCGGGTCCGCGTGACCTCAACGTGTCGGTCTCCAGGAGCCAGCCAGACTTCACCGGCCACCGGAACGACATTATCCCGCGCCAACTTTACCGGGAGCTTGCAAAGTCGATTCAGACGATGCGCAAACGGCGTGGTGAACCCCTGGCCCATGTGCTGAACCAACACGACCGGAACACGCAATGTCTCCGGGAGCTGAGCCAAGACGACTGCGAGCGCGTCGGGACCTCCGGTTGAGGACGCGATGACGATCATGGAGGCTCCCTTCCACCGCGGCCGCCACTCGATGCCGCCCAGCTTCACTGTCGCGATCTTGCTCTGTGAATTCGTTCCGGCTGCGTTGGGAAACGGGCTGCCCGAATCGGGTACCATGCCCGATGGCACCACCGGGCTCGAGCGGTCTGCGCTCTGTGGCTGCGCTCCCGCGGGCGAGCGATACAGGGGAGCGCTCGCCTCCTCGTGCACATCGACGTGCGCTGTGCATTCGTCTAATCTGTTCGGACGATTGTCACGTTCTACGATCGACCTTGGGGCGACTCCGGTTTTGTTTGCGGGTGGGAGTCTCTTGGTGCGGGCGCACGCGACCATTTGTTTGGCGTCCTCCGTTGCGTCGTGAACACGAGTCTGTCGGCGGCTGGGACGGAGCACCAAGGAGGTCGACACACTCTCTCTCGCGTCCAGTGGCAGAGAGGTCGTCTGCGCAGCCACCTGCGTTTGTCGCAGCCGAACGAAGGGCTTGAAGCGTGCTGTGACCAGCGTGGGCGTTAAGAAGCGATGCAACCACCGCTCAAACGCCGCACCGTGCTCTTCAACCGGCAAGCTCAGAACGGTACACGTCGCGTTTCCCCAGCGACGCTGCGCCTTCGCCGCGCCAAGGTTCTCCCATTCGTCCGCGAGCTCCGCGCAGAGCAGCACGACATCCGGGACACCCGACTCCGCGATGAAGTCGTCGAGCGCGCCGACGCTGTCTAAACTGCCGACGAGGTAAATCTCGTGGCAATTTCGGACGGCGTTCGAGAAGCCCAGTCGCTTAAGAGCGTTCGGGTGTACGACGATCGTGCGAAGCGTTCGGCTCATCTTCTTAGGCGCGCTCAAGCTTGGCTCCGGCGCAGCCAGTGGACCCCCTTAGAGACGTGGCGTTCAAACGTCCCGAGTGGCGTCGACGTGGCTCCTTCCGCGCCACCCAGCAGCAAGGGTGCGGAGGGCGCCATCTGCTTGTGAATCCGCCGAAAAACGCTGTGGCGTGTGGGCTCATCGAAGTAGATGAGCACATTGCGCATAAAGACTACGTCAAACGGTCCCGCTGGCAACGCACCGGTTACGAGATTTGCGGGGACGAACTTCACGTGCTCCCGCACCTTGTCTTTGACGACCCAGAGTCGCCCTTCTTGCGTGAAGAACGACTTTTGCCACTCCGCGGGCAATCCCCGCTTGATCTCATGCGCCCGATAGGCGCCGGCTTCTGCTGTCCGCAGCGCATCTGTTGACAGATCGGAGGCGACAATCTCTATCGCCCAATCGGACAGGTCTCGCCGACCATGCATCAGCGACATCGCGAGACTGTAGGGCTCTTGTCCCGTTGAACACGCGGCGCTCCAGATGCGTATTCGCTTCACGGCGGCCTGCTGTTCGACAATCTTGGGGAGCATGTCTGTGAGAAAGAGGTCGTACACGTGCGGATCCCGCAGGAACGACGTCTCGTTCGTCGTGAAGGCGTTCACGACAGCGGTGATGAGTTCGGGGCTATCGCCTCGCTGGAGCCGTCTGACGAGCGCGGAGATACTGCCGTCGTCGGTGTGTGCCAGAAGCCGAGTTAAGCGTGTTTCGGCGAGGTACCCTCGGCTGGCCGGAACCACGATGCCCGCATGGTTGTGAATGAACCGCGACAACCACGGAAACCAGTCAGACGTGGCCTGCGTAGCGTTCACAGTGACACTCCCTCTTGGCGGTTTGGACGCGCCGTCATCGCCAGCGCGATCGCGTCGACGTCGGCGAGAAGCGCGATGCCTTCCGTTGTTAACAAGACGCCACGCGCGAGCGCCTGAAGCGCTGGTGCGAGGTTCTGAGGAGGGGGACGGAGCGGGCCGGGTTCCACCTCCTCGACAGAGATCACTTCATCTACCCGGAGCGAGACAACGCGGCCGGGGAATGTGGTTACGATGTTACTGACCTCGGACGATTCGCTGGGGCCAAGCTGAAGCACGGTGCGGAGGTCAATGGCTGTCACGACTAGCCCTCGGAGGTTGACGAGTCCAAGCACCGCGGGGGGGGCAAGAGGCACGAACTGCACTTCCGCCGACTCAAAGACCTGCTGCACTTGTTCAATAGGCAGGCACATCAAGATGTCTGAAACACGAAAAAGACACACATGTCGCATTGGGACGGTCACGCGGCCCTCAGTAGTCGCAAGTCAAGCAGTGAGGTGGATTTCCCCTCGACGAGGGCCATGCCCGATGCCCAGGTCGGGCCGATTCCTTCCGAAATGTCGAGCGATGCGCTGAGTACATCGATCACTTCGAGGACGGCGATCGCGACTGTTGCGTCATCAAATGCGCAGACAACTACGGGGATCGGCTCGTCAGAGAGCGACGCGATGCCCGCGAGGTCGGTGACCGGCACGATGGAATCTTGCCAAACCATGAAGTGTTCGCCGCTGTGCGTCTCAAGGGTGCTAGGTGAGACGTCTTCGATGCGGATAACCGAACAAACATCAATGGCGGCTACCCCTTCGTGCGCGACGCGGAAACGAAGCAGCGAACGCACAGGCGCTTGGGATGTCTCAGCCTCGACCTTCGGAGGGGGAGAGGGAGAAGATACCATCCGCCCAAGACGCACCACATCGAGAATCAACGTGATACTCCCATCACCTCGGACCGTCGCGCCCGAGAAGACTTCGACGGACTCAAGCTCAGGGCCGAGCGGTTTGACAACGATCTCCTCGACCTCTTCTACTGAGTCCACATACAGCCCGTATGAGGCCTCGTCTGCATGAACAACGACAACGAACTCTCGCTTTCCTTTTGTGTCGTCGAGTCCCAAGACGTCGTCGACGACGACCAGTGGCAACAGCTCGCCTCGTCTTCGAAGCACGGGAACCCCTCCGACGCTCTCGATGGTGTGGTTTGTGCCAAACTCTAAGTCAATGAGCTCGACGAGGTGGGCCTGAGGGATTGCGAAACTCTGATCACTGCAGCGCACAATGAGGGCCGGGAGTATCGCCAGGGTGAGCGGGATCTTGAGTTTGATGGTTGACCCCTCTCCCTCAGTGGAGGTCACGTCCACGGTGCCGCCGAGCCTCTTCAAGTTGGAACGGACGACGTCCAAGCCAACCCCACGGCCCGACAGCTTCGAGACGTTTTGCGCCGTCGAGAACCCGGGTTCGAAGATCAGCTGGTGGACCTTCTCGAGCGGCATGCTCTGCGCTTGGCTGACGGTGATCAGTCCGCGCTCGACGGCCTTCTCTAAGATCGCGACTGCGTCTAACCCTCGGCCATCGTCTCGAAGCGCGATGAGCACTTGCCCGCCAACGTGAGCGGCGCTCAAGTGCACCACGCCTTTGCGCGGCTTCCCGGCCAGTTCGCGTTCTTCCGGCTGCTCTAGCCCATGGTCCACCGCGTTGCGGACCATGTGCACGAGAGGATCTTTGATCTGAGCGAGGATGCTGCGGTCGAGCTCGACATGTTCCCCGCTCAGTCGAAGCTCACAGTCCTTGCCACACGACGAGGCGAGGTCGCGCACCACGCGAGGAAGGCGCGACCATGCGCTCCCGATGGGTTGCATGCGCGTCTTCATCACGCGCTCTTGGATATGGCTCGTGAGATGATTCAAGCGACGAACGCTCGGTCCCAGCTCATCATCGATCCGTTCGTCTGGCACGCGAAGGATCTGGTTCCGACAGACGACTAACTCGCCGACGAGGTTCATGACGTCGTCAAGCAACGCGACGTCGACACGTACCGTGGTCTCTTCCTGCAGGGATACGGGCAGTGGAGCAGCCACCGATTTCCGTGCTTCGCTGATCCGTTGGCGCATCGGACTGGTTTGCGTCGCGATAGGGTGGGAGAGGGCCGCAGCTGGCGTCGGCACCCTCTCGGCTCCCTCATTGGGGGCGGCACCCGTAGTCACGGCGGCCGGGCCACCCATGTTTGGCTTGGGCTCCGTGTTTGGCCTGGGCTCCGTGTTTGGCTTCGGTCCCGCGGATTCACGCAAGATCGGTGGTCCGAACGTGATTACGTTTGCGAGGGGAGCCGCGGATGTCGGGTTTTCAAAACGCGGTGCCTGCCCGTCACCGTGAGGTGTGGGCTGCTGAACCTGTCGCGCACGTTCATCGCTCGAAGCGATCGCTGGCGTTTTCTGCGCTGTGGCGTCGAGTGCGCCGCTCGCGATAGGGATCTCCGTTGCGCTCGCCGCGGTTGCAGGACCCGGAGTTGCGAGTGCGCGAAGCCGCGCTACGAGCGCTTCGTCGGGCTCCACCGTCTCGCCTGTGGCGAGAGCGCCAAGGAGGTCGTGTATCTTGTCCGATGCCTGGAACAGGGCGGAGAATGTCTCCGGGCCAGGTGTCAGCTTCTGTGAGCGAATAAGGTCGAGGACATTCTCTGCCGCGTGCGACACGCTCTCGAGTGCGGTCGCCTCCATGAACCCCGCCGCGCCCTTGATGTTGTGCACTCCCCGAAACGCCGCGTTGCAATGCGACATGTCGTCCGTGTCCTCTTCAAGGGCGAGTAGCGCTTCGTCGAGTGCCTGCCAGCTGTCGTGACCCTCGATGAGGAACTCTTGCAGGAGTTCGGTGTCCATTACTTCGCCGCTACGCGTTCAAGGAAGGCGTCGACCGCGTTTGCCATACCCTCGGCTTGTACGCTGATGTCGTGTGCGGCGGATTGAATGTCGTTCGAGCCGTTGTAGGTCGCTTCGGACTTGGAGCTGATTTCATCCAACTCGTCAGAGACGGCCTGCGCCGATTGGGCCGCCGAAGCGGCGTTGCTGGCGATGTGCTGGGTGGCTGTCTCTTGCTCATAGATGGCCGCCGAGACAGAGCTTGCAAAGCCTTCTGCTTCGTCGAGGGACTGGTCGATGAGCGCGATGCTCTCCACGCCACGTGCTGTTGCTGTTCGCATCGCTTCGATGCGCGAGGCGATGTCCTGGGTGGACCGAGCCGTTTGGTTGGCGAGTTGCTTCACTTCGGAGGCGACGACGCCGAAGCCTCGGCCGGCCTCACCAGCCCGCGCAGCCTCGATGGCGGCATTGAGCGCGAGCAAATTGGTCTGACGCGCGACTTCCCCGATGACCTCGACGATGCCGTTGACCCCTTCGGCGGCCGCCGCAATCTCGTTGATCACTTGGGCGGCATTTTTGGCCGATTCCGTGGCGACCTTTGTCGACTCGGTCGAGTGTTCTGCCTGCTGAGAAATCTCTGCGAACGTTGCGGAGAGCTCACCGGCGGCGGATGCCACGGCTTGAATCGACTCCACCGCGGCGGCGCTGGCCGTTGTTCCGCGCTGGACGCACGCGACGCTCTCTTCGGAGACGTAGCCGAGTGTGCGCGCCGTCGCGTCAAGCTCGGTAGAGGCACCGGCGAGAGTGGCCATCATGGCCTGCACGCCGTCGCGGAAGTCGTCGGCGAGCTCCAGTCTCTCCCCTTGCATGCGCTCGATGTCGCCGTGGCGTGACTTCAGCGCAGCGAGCGTTCCGTTCACACGATCGGCCACCTCACCAAAGCTCTTTGGCATTCCCTCCGCCAGGAAGAGCCGATGAAATCGGCCCTCGAAGCTCGCTTGAAGTGCCCCGAGGATTTCTCGTTGCGACGCCTCGACTCGGTCGAGCAGCCCGTGCACCGCGTAGGCGAGGGGAGCGAGCGGGTCGTCTGTCGGGATCATCGTTAGACGACCGGAGAGGTCTCCCGACTCAGCGGCGCGGCAGAGCATAATCAAGTCATCCAAACACGAGACAGTGTTTGTGTTCGCCACGCTCGTGTCAGCGGTTTGGGAGGACACTGACGCTGACTCCATGACGGGTGCTTGCGTTGTATTGGCTACCATTAGTGTCCCCTTAGGCCGCGTAGGCGTGGTTGATATTTTGCGTGTACAAGTCGAAGATGAATTGCTCGTAAGTCTGTTCCGTCGACTCGTGCATCGCCTTCAGCGCCTCTCGGCCGGCAGTGCACGCCTCTCGCGTCGATCGGCAGCGCTGCTCAACCATGAGCAGGTCTCGGTACACCCGCCCGATCTCGGCGATCGCGCCGGCCGAGGCGACGCGGCGGCTACTGTGATACCCGAGGATTCGGCCGGTCCCCGGCTCGAAGTCCGGTGTGATGTGTGCCAGCACCCAATAGTGTTCGCCGGTCTTCGTCAGGTTCACGACGAACGCGAAGATCTCTTGCCCGTCTTGAATCGTCTCCCAGACAAGGTCGAAGATCGAGCGAGGCATCGCTGGATGACGAACAAGGCTGTGGGGGGCGCCGAGCAGCTCCGCTTCGGAGAAGCCGGAGATCTTCTCGAACGCGCGACTCACGTAGGTAATCATGCCGCGTGGGCACGTCTTCGAGACCAGCAATTCGCTGGAATTGAACTTCACCTCTCCGCGGTTAGGCTCTGGACTGAACATGGTCGACTCGCTAGTCGGGCGGTCACGAAGCGTGATGCAGTAACGTAGATACTTGTGGCCATCGTTCCGCGAGGGCGATCTCTTAAGCGCCAGGAGGCGAAGCGAAGAGAGCGATTTTTCGGCCGGAGCGACCCGCCTCGATGCGGCGCGAAACCTGGGCCGCAGGGTGAAGTGCTCTCCCAACACGGACTCTGTGAGACATGCCCGGTGAAGACACCTTTGAGGGTGGCGATCACCGAGAGCGTGTTCCCGTGTTTGGGCCGAGAGCGTGCTCCCGTGTTCGTTCGGACGCTCGACTACACCCGACT
>JBLFZA010000225.1:0-7355 GCA_047610025.1 Bradymonadia bacterium
CTTTGAAGAGAACCCGGCCCAGCACCAGCGCCAGAAGCATGCCCACCGCGCGCTTGATCGCTTCCACGAACGAGACGAGCGTCTGTCCAAAGGCTACCAGCTGGGTG
Source organism: Bradymonadia bacterium (assembly GCA_047610025.1). Taxonomy (GTDB): domain Bacteria; phylum Myxococcota_A; class Bradymonadia; order REDH01; family REDH01; genus JBLFZA01. The sequence continues at coordinate 108 of JBLFZA010000225.1, forward strand.
CCAAGCGCGAGAGCCCCAAACGCGGCACACGCAGCGTAGGTGCCGAGCGCGCCTTTCACAGGCGCCACCTCACCTAAGCGGGAACGCCCGATCAGCCACGCCAACAGGAAGATGGCAATTCCGGCGCAGAGCACGAAGCCGTGCAGTGACTGCGGCGCGTGCTGCGTCGCGGCGCTATCGGCAGTGCCAGAGATCGCCCAGAGCAAGGAGACTCCTGCCATCAAGGGCACGCCGGGCTCACTCTTCATCTTCGAGACAAAGTCGGTGACCTCGCCATCGCCGCCAACCTGAAGCAGCAGCGCCCCAGCCACGACTATCGAGATACCGATCCACTGGGGAACGCCAGGGACGTCGCCGAGAATCGGAATCCCGACGATCGCAGCGAACACCGGACTGAGCGAGAGCATGGGAATTGTCACGCTCAACGGTGACAGCTTTACTGCCCACACGAACATCACGTTCGCGGCGGTGTTCAGTACGATCGAGACGAGCGCGGGCAGCCAATAACCCGACCAATTGACCGCGGCGCCCAGATCGCTGCTGATTCCCCAAACCAAAAAGAATGGCAGCTGACCCAGCATAATGAGCAGGGTCAGCGGTATGGGCTCCAGAGTCGACGTCAGTCGCTTTCGCGTGGCGTCGAATCCGGCCCAGCCGATGCTTGAGGTGAGCGCCCAGAAGAGCGCGAGTGCACTCAAACGCTAGAGCATGTCGGAGACAGCTTCACGCTCACTCGACAGCTCGTCGGCCGTCTTCTGCACTGCCGCCTTGCTGTAGTCGTTGAGCTCAAGGCCCTGCACGATTTCGTACTGGCCGGGCGCCGTGATGCGGCAAGGGAAGGAGAAGACCAACCCTTCCGGCACGCCGTAGCTTCCGTCCGACGGAACAGCCATGGAGACGAAGTCGCCCGTCATGTGTCCCGTAGCCCAGCTGTGGCAGTGATCGATGCACGCTGAGGCCGCCGACGCTGCGGATGACTTGCCGCGAGCGTTGATGATGGCTTTGCCGCGCGTCTGCACGGTCTTCAAGAAATCGCTCTGAAGCCACGCGTCGTCGCCGATCACGCTCGCAGCCGGTTGGCCGTCAATTGTGCAGCCGAACCAGTTGGGGAACATGGTGCTTGAGTGGTTGCCCCAGATCCCGAGGTTCTTGATAGCGCTCACGGGCTTGCCGGACTTGGCCGCCAACTGCGCCATCGCGCGGTTCTGGTCGAGGCGCGTCATTGCCGTGTAGTTCCGCGCGTCGGTGCGGCTTGCCTGGGCCTTGGCGATCAGCGCGTTGGTGTTGCAGGGGTTGCCGACCACGCAGATCTTCACGTCGGTCGCAGCGTTCTCGTCGATCGCCTTGCCTTGGCCGATGAAGATCGGTCCGTTGCCCTTCAGCAGATCTGCGCGCTCCATTCCAGGGCCGCGCGGCTTAGCGCCGACGAGCAGCGCCCAGTCCACGTCCCCAAAGCCTTCGGCGGCGTCGGTCGAGACCTTGGTTCCTGCCAGGAGAGGGAACGCGCCGTCCTCAAGCTCCATCACGACGCCCGAGCAGGCATCTGCAGCCTGTGGGAGGTCAACCAAGTGAATGATCACCGGTTGATCCGGCCCGAGCATGTCGCCGTTCGCGATGCGGAACAACAGCGCGTAGCCGATGTTGCCAGCGGCTCCGGTGACAGCGACGCGTACGGGTGACTTGCTCATGGCGATGGCTCCTTTTTGGGCGCAGATGCGCGAACGAAACGCGTTGGCTACGATGGCCAGCGCACACTCGGCGCCGTCAATCATACCCGGTCGCCATCGTCAACGTCGCGCTCGCTCGGTCCCTAGATTGTAGACGTGGTGAACCGCTTGCGCGAGACGACTGATGTGCGCACTGTCTCACGCATTCCCAGCCATGGACATCCAGCATGACACGCGCCGAACGAATCCACCACGCACTGCAGCAGCTCGCTCCGCTGCACCTCGAGGTCCTAAACGAGAGCCACAAGCACTCCGGTTCCGCCACCGAGACACACTACCGGGTCGTCGTGGTGAGCGCGGCCTTCGAGAGTCAAAATCGGGTTGCGCGCCACCGCTCCATCAACGCGCTCGTACGCGCCGAATTCGATACCGGCCTGCATGCGCTCGCGATCGAGGCCGTAACGGCAGAACAGTGGGCCGCTGCCGGCGGCGCGCAGCTGCAGTCGCCGAACTGCATGGGCGGTTGAGCGGGTGGCAACCCCGAGCGCCCGCCCTACCCCGATTGGTGGTCACCCACAAACTCGGACAGCGCTGCTCGGCACTCGTCCGACACCTCGACAAATTCGCCGCCGAATCGTTCATCACCAACGACCCATCGCACTCGCGCGGTGCAAGTGAACGCGGCGCCGGTCGGCAACGTGAGCGTTAGGGTGACGATGCGCCCATGCGGAAGCAAGTCGTAGGCGCACCGCCCTTCTGGAGCCAGCGTCTGAAGATCCCCAGTGCCGACCGCAATTCCGCCTGCGCTGATGTTCAACGACCGCGCCGAGCAGACGCCCTCGGGAACGTTGATTCGCACGGCCACATCCATATCAGCGCGGTGGTGCGCTCGAAGTTCCATTCAGTTCCCCTGACCGTTTCTAGGTGTTCTGAGGTCTAGCACGTATCCGGCCCGAACACCACTAGACTTTAGTCGTTAACCGAACTGCGCAGGCCACAGCGGCGCGCGGAGCCAACGCCCAACTCCTACCCGTGTCGCCGATGATAGCGCACGAGACGTTCGGGGAGGTCGGTAGCGACGAGGAAGATCAGCGTGAAGAGTCGTCGGGCATCTGGCTGCTCTGCCCTCACAAAGGGCGCCAGCTGCTCCACAAGATAGTCTGCCGCTTCGTCGTGGACCGCTCGCTTCGCCATGTCGAGCGCTTCAAAGCCCCGAACCGGGGCCTGACTGTCGACGTGGACCATCTGCCGAATTGTCGCGCTGTACTCGTCGAAAAACGCCGCCAACGTCTCGGGTGCTAGCGCCAACTCGCCGTCGCTCGTCCAACCGTCCGGGTAAACGCGCACCACCAGTGACTCATCAGGCTTGCGAACGAGTTCCAGCGCCGCCTCAACGGTCTCGCCAGACGCAGCGCGCGTGCCGGAGAGCGAGAGCGCATTCTCCGCATTAAGCTCGTCGAGCGTGCGCCGCCACTCCGCAGCTCGCGACTCTGTCGCTGTGCGCCAAAGCGCGCCATGAAGACGGATTTCCATCATAATCGGGACCGTATCGTCGAACGATGCTGGTCGTCCAGCGACGCGAGCAGACGCGATGTGACCGCCGAGCCTTAACGCCCCGATCGCCTTGCTTCGGCCGCCGTGTGTCGCGGAGCATTCGCGCTGTCGCCGAGAACCGGCTAATCGTTGCCGGCCCCTCACTTATCGCATCGCTCTGAGCTTCATTGTCATCAGGAAGCCACAACAACGCCCCGCGCTCTTGGGGTGAAGCTGTCAGGCAACGCCAGCGCGCTGTCACCACCGATGGTGTTCGTTCTTGGTTGGGCACGGTCGCGCTCATGCTCGTCGGATTCTCGCTCTTTGAGAGTTTCCGGCGCGTCGATACGCTCGCGATGGGTACACCGACGATGCTGGCCTCCGCGCTCTTCGTCGGCTTGGTCACCGCCGGGCTTGCCGCATTCCCCGGCGCGATGCCAACACGTGAGGAATCGCTGACGCGACTAGGGGCGGGAGTTCTCGTCGCCTCGTGTTCTATCTTGTGGGGCTTGTCGCTCTGCCACGAGGACAGCCCTGTCTACGTGCTCATGAGCGTGCTTGGGGTCGGCTTCGCGATGCTCGTTCCGCTGCCTTCACGCCAAGCATTGCCCGTCATCATGATCGCGATGGGGCTCGGCCCCGCCACGTGGGCGGCCATTCATCCGCAGGTCATCACGGAGTTGTCGTTCGCACAGGACGTGCTCGACATCGTCGCCGGCGGGTGCATCGCTGCGATGGCCGCGCTCGCGCACGAGTGGCTCTGGGAGGGCCGAGCCCAAACGCTCGATCGTTTGGCGAACTCAGCGGACTACGACGGCCTCACGGGTGTGCTGAACCGCCGCAGCGTGCTGGACCGCATGCTCACAGAAGCCCACCGCGTCGACAGATACGGTGGGCGATACTCGGTTGTGCTCTTCGACGTCGACTCCTTCAAACAGTACAACCTGAAGCACGGCTACGAGGTCGGCGACACCGTTCTCAAAGAGGTGAGTCTCGCACTTCAGGAGGTCGCGCGGGCTCCGCAATGGCAGCGACATGGCTGCGCGGTCGGCCGATATGGTGGAGAGGAGTTCCTCGCGGTCGTGCCTGATGTCACGCTCGGCGCGGCGACGCTTTTCGTGGAGGAATGCACCCGCCGCGTGCGAGAGAGCTCCGGTGGCGAATACGGCCAGGGGGTCACCGTCTCGGCCGGTCTCTTCGCTGTGGAGCAGGGCGATGGCGTGAGCGCTGGAAGCGCGATCGCAGCGGCGGACACGGCGATGTACCGCGCGAAGAAGATGGGTGGAGATCATGTCGAAGTGGCGACCGCTGACGACGCGCCATCCAACGCGACTCACCCACACGTTTTCAGCCGCGAGGCGGCGGGAAAAACAGCCGCCGCACGGCGTGTGCCTACCCGCAGCGCGACCGACTACTCGCAGCTCAATTCGCTTGTTCTCATCGGTCTGCTCTTCTCGGGCGCGGTGTGGACCTTACTGTTCGGGCTACTCGACCTCGCCTACTCGCTCGATGGGCTGCGCGAGTACTCACTCTACCCTTACATCGTCGTGCGAGTAGCGGCCGCGATCGGTATGCTCGCGCTCGGAGGATGGCTCCTCAAAGAAGAGCAAACGACCAACCCACATGGGATCGTTCGAGCGGGAGTCGCGCTGGGATGCGCCGCGGGGATCATCAGTGGCATGCGATTCACTGGCGGGATCACGAGCACGTATTTTCCGTCCTTGATCTGGGTTCTGCTCGCGTGGTCCGTGGCGTTCACGGTGAACGCTCGCGCCGTGTTGGTTGTCACAGCAACTGTCGCGGCGAGCCTGGCGTTCACAATCGATATCAGCGAGGAGATCAATTGGACCCCGGTCCTTCAACGGATCAGCCTCGTGCTCGCGTCCGGGTTCATGGCGGCCAATGTAGGACTGCGTTTCGAGAGACTACGGCGAGAAGAATCGGCGGCCCGCGCGCTGCTCGACCGGATGGCTCATCTCGATCCACTGACGAACCTACCCAACCGAGTCGCGATGATGGAGCGACTGCGTGCTGAGATTCAACGCGCGCGGCCCGACCGACCAGTGGGGCTGATTCTGCTCGATCTGGATCACTTCAAATCCGTGAACGATCGCTTCGGGCATCTTGCCGGCGACGAAGCGCTAGCAAGGGTCGCGGACGCACTCGAGGACACGATCCGCGGTGCGGATATTGCGGCGCGTCTTGGCGGCGAGGAGCTTGTTGTGCTGGCCCCGAACACGCAGGGCGACGGGCTACTTCTCCTCGCTGAGCGACTCAGAGCGGCGGTTGCGCGATGCAAGATGTCCAATGATGAGATTACCCTCACCAGCTCTCTTGGTGTCGCGACCTGGGTAGACGGAGACACCGCTGAGACCCTCTTATACCGCGCTGACCACGCCCTGGCCCAAGCCAAGCGAGATGGACGCAACCGTGTCGCTCTGGCGCCAGAGCTGCTTCAGGCTACCGAGCATCGAGATTAGACAACGACGACATCAACCGGGTACCGCGGCGCGCGCGCAGGGCGAGGGGACACGATCAGTCCCCGTCACTGAGCGCGGTCAGCAGCTGTGCCGCGTCGTCGTCCACGCGAGGATCGAGCAGCCCTCCAGCGAGTGGTGGTCTATCCACCAGACGGGCGTGGCGAGGTGGAGTACCCCCTCGCGTTCCGACAAAGAATCGGCCCAGAGCTCAGCTTCACTCCTGTCTTCAAAGACATCGGTAGCTGGCCCTGGAAATCCCAAGGCTCGGAAGCGCAGGAGATGGTAATGGAGCGACGCATGTGGTGTGGTTTTCATACGTCTCGGGTCTCGTCACGCTGGCGACGCTTTCATAGCGCCGTGAGTCACGGAGGCCGTGCGCTCGTCGCAACGCTCGTGCTCGGGGTGCTTCCGGCCTGCGAGGGGTGCGGCGCGCGCGCTGAGTCGCCAACTGAGGCGGGCCAAGCGACACCCACCGTACCCGTCTCGTCGCTGTGGAATGCAGTGCCCGCGCAAGCATCCGCTTGGGTGGTCGTTGATCTCGCGCGACTGCGAGCAGATGGCCGCTTCGACTCGCTTTTGTCCACCGCGCTTCCAACGAGCGGGCCGCAGAACGACGGCCAGCTGGGCCAGGCCCTATCGGACGCCAATCGCGTGCTCTTTGCCGCGTCAGACGCATTTTTTTCCGATCGTTTCCACGTCCTCGAAGGCACTTGGGATGGCGCCGCCCTAGGAGCGGAGCTCGAGTCCGGCGAAGGCGTGGCGTCCGAAGGGATGACCGAACAGCCACTAGGGCGCGGGACATTGTGGTCCGCTCCGTCGCTACCCTGGGCGGTCGCGTGGGATGGCGGCGCGTTGCTCGCTACCGGGCCCCCGAGCTCGCTCCAGCTCGCTTTCCCGCCGCGGCCCGAAAGGACGGCGCCCGATTGGGTGGGCGACGCAATGCTGACGGCGGCGTGGACTCCCCCGAGCCTTGTACGGGGGATTCTCGCCGATCGTATCGATCGACCCGAGCTCGCTGAGCCGATTCGAGCGCTGCGAAACGCGCGTCTGACGGTGAGTGCCGGCGCAGGCCTCGACATGCACCTCGAGCTTCACTTCGCCAACGCCGATCAAGTCGAGCCGGGACGCGCGGCACTTGAAGCGCTGGTGGCGATCTTCGCATTGGAGTTTGTAGACGCTCCGCTAACCGAATCCCTACGCGGGCTTACATTTGAGAGCCGGGCGACGGACAGCGCGCTAGACGTCTGGTGGCAGATTGACCGCGCAAGCCTGCGGACCTGGCTCGGACTCGTCGAGAATCTCGCAGCAGATGGAGGACGCCATGACACAGATCATCTCGCTCAAGAGCCTTGAGCGTTCGCTCGACGCCCTGCTCGCCCCCTCGCAATACAGCGACTACGCGCCGAATGGCTTGCAAGTCGAAGGCCGCTCCGAAGTCGGGCACGTCGTCGTCGGCGTTTCGGCCAATCAGGCTCTCATCGATCGCGCCATCGAGCTCCGTGCGGATGCGGTGATCGTTCACCACGGGTTCTTCTGGAAAGGAGAGCCGCAAGCTCTGCGTGGCTGGA
>JBLFZA010000226.1:0-7352 GCA_047610025.1 Bradymonadia bacterium
TCTTCATCGCCCTGTGTGACCGCGTCACCGCATGCCGGCAATCGACAAATGTTCGAGCAGCCGTCGCCCGCGACCGCGTTGCCGTCGTCGCACTCTTCGCCAGTGTCCATCACGCCATCGCCACAGGTCGGGGCCGAGCAGTCAGGGCGGCACGCGTCAGGAAGCAAGCTGTTGTCTTCCCCATCATCACAGGTCTCGATGCGTGAGGCGGTGCAGGTGATCGTGTTCAGCATCTCACCGCCAGAACAGTTGTCGGCCGCGAACGTGTTAACTCCCGCGGTACATTCGTAGTCCGCGCATACCCAGTTGTAGGCATGCGGCATGGTCGGCGAGTTCTCTCCTGCGCCGCCGCCGTAGGTGACGGTCTCCGCGCGTTCGTAGCCCAGAGCCTGGCAGATTCCGTGCTCTGGTGCGTTTGGCAAGTCAGCCACGGCACAGGTGGTTGAAAAGCAGCTGCCTCCATCATCGCAGACCGGGCCAGTCACACCGCCTGGGTTGGTGACTTGCGGGGAGCTGAGCGTTTCCGACACATCAACGACGTTGGGTATGCCGTCGCCGCAGAAGGTCTGCGTGCAGCCGCTCGAACACGCATCGCTTTCGTCGTCGTTACCGTCATCACACTCCTCGCCGCCTTGCTGCACGCCGTCACCGCAGGCGGGCAGACGGCAGTTGTTGGAGCAGCCATCTTCTGCGACGTCGTTGCCGTCGTCGCACTCCTCGCCGGTGTCGACGATGCCATCGGCGCAGGTCGGGAGGCGGCAGTTCGTACGACACACGTCCGCTTCGTCTGCGTTGGCTTCCCCTTCATCACACTCTTCTGGCTCGGCGGCGTCGCTGAGCAAGCGCACGTTGTCGATCCACGCGGCGTCTTCGCCTGTGTTGACGCTACCGTCCTTACGGTAGCGCCACTCGATGACGGTCCCGCCAGGCTCGAGGTCGAAGGTCACTTCTGTCCACGCGACCTCGCCGCCCCAATCCTGCAGCTCGGTGCCGTTGACGAAGAGCTCGAGGCGGTCGCAGCAGCTCTCGGAGCTGACGCGCAGCGCGAAGCTCAGCGTGGCGGGCTCGTCGAGGGTGACCGTGCGCGACAAGAGGCTGGTCTGGCTCGCTGCGATCGCGCCGCTGCGTGCCGCTCCGCCACCTTCAAAGGCCGCCGCATCGATTTGCCAGCCGCTGTCGGCCCCGAAGGCCGGGTCGATTGCGCCTGACTCAAAGTCATAGAACTCATCAACGGCGGGCAGCGAGGCCTGCAGCACACCGTCTCCGCAGACAGGCAGTAGGCAGGTCGTCGAGCACCCATCAAACTCGTCCGCGTTCCCATCGTCGCACTCCTCGTCGCCCTGCAGAACAGCGTCGCCGCAGGCGGGCAGACGGCAGTTGTTGGAGCAGCCATCTTCTGCGACGTCGTTGCCGTCGTCGCACTCTTCCGCTGTGTCGAGGATGAAGTCGCCACAGGTCGCCAACTCACAGGTGTTTCGGCAGCCGTCCGGGAAATCGCCGTTGTCGACGCCCTCGTCGCACTCTTCGCCCTCGGAGACGACGCCATCGCCGCAGATCGGGAACTGGCAGCTGTTCAAGCAGCCGTCCGTATCGTCATCGTTCGCGTCGTCGCAGGCCTCTCCGGGCTGCAGCACTCCGTCGCCGCACGATGGGAAGCGGCAGTTGTTGCAGCCGTCGTTCTGAATGTCGTTCTGGTCGTCGCAGTCTTCGCCGTAGGTGTCGTCAGCCACGCCGTCACCGCAGAACGGGAGCTCACAGCTTGGTCGACACTGGTTCGGACCCTCGCCATTCGACGCGCCGTCGTCACAGAGCTCGCTCACGCGGCTCTCGCACACGATCGAGACGAGCATCTTGCCCTCTCCGCAGGCGCCGTCAGAGCTCTCTCGCGGACCTTCATCGCACTCGAACCCAAAGCAGCCCCAGTTCCACGCTCGCGGCGCGATCTCATCTGTCGCACCGACATCGCCGCCCCAAACAACCGACACGGCGCGGATGTGGCCGAGCGCTTGGCAGATACCGTGCTCGGCTGCGAAGTCCACTTCGGCCACGTTGCACGCGCCACCGGGGCAGTTAGACCCACTGTCGCAGACATGCCCGGTTACCCCAAAGAGGTTCGTGACGAGGGGCTCGAGCTCCTCGACCTCACCAATCTCTGTACTGAGTACCCCGTCGCCACAGCGCGGGATCGTGCAGAAGTTGGTGCAGTCATCGGTGTCTACGTCGTTCGCGTCATCGCACTCCTCATCGCGGTCGACGACCCCGTCACCGCAGTTGGGCGGGGCGACGGGAACATCCGGCTGTACGTCCACGCCGGCGGCGTCGCCACCATCATCCGCGCCGTCCGTGTCCGTCAGCACATCGTCCGTAACCTCTTCACTAAGGTCGGGGTCGACGCCGTCTTCCGGTCCGGTGTCGTCCGTCGCGTCCTCGACATCGGGCACATTGACCACGTCCGGTTCGACAGCGTCGACGACGTCCGGCTGCGCAATGTCGGTCTCGGCCGAGTCGTTATCCGTGTCGCGACCCTCGCGGGTGCCAGGGTCTAAGGAAGCCGATTCAGTGCCACACGATGCGAGCAGCACAAAGAGCGCTAGAGCAGAAAAGCGTTGAGTCACGAGCGATACCGAGAGAGCAAGATGCCGAAAACAACCGTTGTGCGGAACGGAGCCACGAGATGCCGGGGTTATCACCCGCCACACCGCTCTACCCTAGTCGACGCGGCCCAACGTACCAAGTACGTGTTCGTTGGCAGCCCGGTGTGCATGAGATCAGCGCTTTGCGTACGAGCGCTTTGTGCCGATGGGATCCGAGTGTGCGCCAGCGCACCTCAAAGACCGACGCGGGGGCCCGGAATGAAGACGACGCTGACATTGTGCATGATCCTCCGTGACGAAGCGGAGCTCTTGCCGCGCTTCATTCAGGCGGTAGACGGGCTGTGGGACGAGTGGATCGCTGTCGACACAGGGTCCGTCGACACGACAGTAAGCTTGCTCAAGGCCGCAGGCGCTCGAGTCGTGCACCACCCCTGGTCCGGCGACTTTGCCGAGGCGCGCAACGTCGGATTGCAGAAGGCGACGGGGGACTGGATCTTAGTCCTCGACGCCGACGAGTTCGTCTCCCACTCGTCGATCAAGGAGATCCGTCACACGATAGAAGACGCCCGCATTGGCGCGGCGACCCTTCCCATACGCAACCCGCTGCCTCATGGTCACGTGCGCGTTGCGCCCCTGCTGCGCCTCTTCCGTAACAGCCCGTCGATCTGGTTCCGGTACCCGATTCACGAAGACGTCGGCGAGTCGGTCAGCACGATGCTGAATCAGACCGGCACGCAGCTTGTCGCCCTCCACGAGCCGGTGGAGCACGTCGGTTACATTCGGGACCGCGCCGTCGCGAAGGACAAGAAGGTGCGTGACGCGACCATTCTTCGGCGCTGTATCAAGGACACCCCAAGCGACGCGTACAACTACTTCAAGCTCCTCAGCCTCGGCGTCTTCTGGGACGATAAGACGCTCAAGAGTGAAGCGGCGACCGCTGTCGACGCGCAGCTTCGCAAACGTGGCGCGACGTGGCTCACGGGACTGCACTTTGCCGGCGAGCTGCTGGCGATGCTGGCTCGCACGCTCTTTCCGGCCGACCCGAACGCCGCGGCCACCTACCTCGAGGGATGGCGTGACGCGGGCGAAGGGTCCTGCGAATTCCACTACGCTCTCGGCAGCCTTCTCGAGACGGCGGGGCACCCAACACGCGCGGCCGCGCAATTCGACGCCTGCCTCGAACCGACGAGCAAGACCCAGAACGCTCAGATGGCCCGTGTACGCCCGCTGCTTGGGCTCGCGCGCTTGGCCATCCGGCGCGGAGACCTCCCGGAGGCTCAAACCCACACCGAAGAGGCGCTGAGCGCGCAACCGCGCGACCCCGAGGCGCTCCTCTCCTCGGCGCTCTTGTGGCGCGCGTCGCATCCCCACAGCGCGTGGGACACCTACGTAGACAGCTACACCGGCCGCTTCCCAGCCTGTTCGGAGCTCTTCGAGACGCTCGCGGAGCTGGCGATTGGCGACGCCAAACCGGCGATCGCAGAGCGTTACCTCACCCAGCGCTGCGTCGATCAAAGCTCGGCGGGCGTACGCTACCGCGCTGCGCAGGTCGCGCTGCTGCAAGGGGACGTCGCCGACTGCCGCGAGCGATGTATGGCGCTGATGGAATCTGACGCACGCGCCGGGCTGGGTGTTTTGGTGTGTGACTTGATCATGGTGGAGTCCACAGAGCTCTCGCTCGCGCTTAGCGCCGAGGAGGCGAACCGAGCGATGCGCGAGTGGAGCTCGCTCGCGACGCGGAGCGCGAAGTCTCGCATTCGTGAGGCCTTCGCTCAGAACGCACCGCTCGCGGCGGGAACGTTCCCGTGGCTGGGCACCTTGCAGCGGGCGGCGGCGTAACGCCGTTGCGAGTGTGATCAAACCTCCGCGACGGGACGATGCACAATAGGAGCGCTGCTACTCCTACCGACGCATTGCATACACTTCATCACTTACAGGCCGACACGACCGACCTAGCGGCCGCGTCGTTCACGCGGGCGGGGGTTGCGATCGCCGATCGGGTGCATCGAAGCCGGCCAGAGCGCTACGAACATCTCAGCCTCGACGAGCAACGTGTGGTCGACACCGTGCTTTGGAGCTCTGCGGCGAGCGGGCTCTGCTTCATTCTCGTCAGCGTATTCTTCGCACTCGGCGGGGTGTGGGTCGGGGCGCTGCTTGGTCTGCTTGGTCTTGGTCTGCAGCTGGTCACACGGCGACTGGTCAACCAGAGTCGCATCACACTAGCATCGATCAGTCTGCTCCTGTGGGCGACGCTCCTCATCGACGGATTTTTGCTACTCACGGGCGGCCACCGCAGCACGGCGTTGCAGTGGTACGCGATCATTCCGGGTGTCGCGATCGTCGTGATTCCTCGGCGCTGGCGTATCCGGACGATCTTGTTCATCGCGCTGCACCAAATCGCGATTGTGGTGCTCATCAGTGCGGGCTTCTACAGTGATCTCTTGGCACCAGCCGGTGCCTTCAAGTCCGCCCACCTCGACTACATCGCGAGCACCGTCTTCGCGGGGTGCTTTGGCTTTGGGGCGGCGTTGGCGCAGCGAGAGATGGTGGAGCGGCTCCGGAAGGCAGAGCGCAAAGCGCGGCTCGCGATGCGTTACGTTGTGACGGGCTTCCTCGTCCTCGATCGACGAGGTCGGCTTGCGGTGGACAGCTCCGCCGGGGGTGACGAGTGGCTGCTAGGCGCGCAATCTGGAGTGCGCTTCGTCGACCTCTTGCAGAAGAGCCAGCCCGCGTTCTCCGACAAGTTCTCGGTCACCTTCGACGCGCTCGTCGAAGGGACGCTACCGATGGCGCTCTCGCTCAGCCAGCTTCCGCCCCTCATCACGCTCAGCGGCCAGGTACACGGGGTGACGTACCGGGCGATCAGCACCGATGACAGCACCGATTGGAACCGCCTGATCATCACGTTTGAAGACAGAAGTGACGCGATCGCCAAAGAAGCGGCGGCGGCGGAACGCCAGACGCTTGGTGCGCTTATCCGAAGCCTGCAGCGAGACCCGCACGCGACACAGTGCTGGGTACAAGAGTGTCGGCAGAGGCGGACGGCGCTCTCAAGAGACCTCGAGGCCGAAGACTGGGCCGACCACCTCGTTGCCTTCCATGAGATCGCAGAACGCGAGGAACTCAGCGCCTTGCTCTGTGCCGTCGAAAGAGCCGTGGAGGCCGCTGCCGGCGGTGCGCGAGGCCGAGCGGCCGAGCTGATGTTCGCGGCGTGTACTCCGCTGTTGGCGCAGTACGACGAGTTGATGGAGGAGGACCGATTCTCCGGGGTCCGGGTGTCCGGGGAAGAGTACTCTCAAATCCTCCGTCTCATCGAACAGCGCGCGCCACATGAGGTGCTTCTTCATCGAGCCCACGAGTGGAGCCCTGAGTCGACAGCAGCGGCCATCCGAACCGGCGAGATTTCAGTGGCGGGCTCACAAAGTCCGAACACGGACGCTGCGTAAACGCCGTCGATCAAAAGTCTGGGGAGCATGAGACGATGCACAATCGAAGGCATGCACTTCTCATCATCCGGCCTACCCGTGGAGCGATCCACACAACGTAACCAACTGCCCGCGCCGCGAGAGAGTCCTCTCGTTCAGCGTCTGTGGCTCTACGGCCTCGGGCTACATGGCGCCTTGTTGCCGCCTAACCTGTCGGACTGTGAACCGGAGTTTCGCAGTCTCGTGCGTTCGATCGTGTGGTCGTTACTCGTTGTGACCGCCGCGATGCTGCTGCTTGCGACAGTAAACTTCGCGCTCGGACTGCCACGCCACAAGGTGTGTCTGGTCTTGATGGTCCCATCGATGATCGGCTTGCTGATGTTCCGAGCGGGCTACGTCCGGGCCGCGTTTCACGTCGTGACGCTGCTCATTGTCGTCGGCTTGGATGTGTTGATTCTGCTGTCCGGCGGCCCATCGAGCTCTGCAGCGGCCTGGCTCGTGCTCCTTCCGATCATCGCGCTCGCGATTCTGCCGCCTCGTAGCGGCTTGGTGTGGCTCTCAATCGCCGTCGCCAATCAGGTGCTGCTCTTGTGGTTCTTTAACGCCGGGCTATTCAATCGCTCACTGACGGCGCCGGGTCTGGAGGTCAGTGAGTTCGCGGTGCCCTTCATCGCCGCGTCAGTGGTCGCCGCGCTTCTTGCCTACAAAATCACGCAGATTCGCGACGATATGACGACTCGACTCGCGGGCGTGGAGTGCGACGTCCGACTTGTGCTCGACAATGTCCGCACGGGTTTTCTCGTGCTGGGAAGAGATGGCCGCTTGAACGATCGGCCGACGCGAGGCGTCACGGACTGGCTACCGGGTGCCGACGCCGGCGTGTGTCTTGTTGACCTACTTGCGCTCGACAACCCAGATCGAGCGCTCGAATTCGACGTCGCAGTCGACGCTCTAGCGGAAGAGATGCTCCCGCTGGAGTTGTGCTTGGCACAAATGCCGCGCTCATGGGACGTCAACGGCGTGCCTCACCGTCTGGCGTTTCACCTCGTTTACGATGACCCGGGCCAACCCTGGACACAGCTCGCCATCACCGTCCATGACGCACGAGAAGAGCTGCAACGCGCTGCAGCGGAAGCGGATAGGGATGCGCTAGCGAGCATCGTGCAATTGCTACAGTCAGAGCGCGACGCCTTCCTAGATTTCGTGGAGGAGTCAGACCGCTTGGTCTTGTCCCTAGAATCGAATGCTCGGGGAGACGGCTGGCTGCGAGCCCTTCACACGCTGAAGGGCAACGCCGCGGTGTTTGGGCTGGCGCGTTTCAGTCAGGTTTGCC
>JBLFZA010000227.1:0-7306 GCA_047610025.1 Bradymonadia bacterium
GAGGGGGAACCGCATGTCCACTGAGCAAACAATGAGCAGCTCGACCGCGGCGGCCGCCTCGCCTGAAGCGACTCAGCAGCTGGTCAAGCCACTGGTCAAGCCACTGGTTAAGCCATTGGCCGACCCAGCAACCAGGCAACGGAACCAACCTTCGCAACGCGCCATCTCCACCGAGCGCCGGCAGATACAAGACGCACAAACTCCCTCCACTGGCTCCCGAAATCCAGATGACGCCTGGATCGTCGCCGAGCCCTACCCGATGGGTCGAGCGGGACGGCGCTCGCTCCGCGGACTTATCGTCTGCATTTGTCCGCCCGCCCCAGCGCCCGCTGTCGAGCCCATGCTCGACCGACTCGAGCTGCAGGTTCGACAGCTGCTGCGCTACATGCCGCCCCTCATCGCCTGGCTGCTTCGGGCCAGCTTCGTGCTGCTCGACCACTCCCCGCGCTTACTATTCTTCAGCCACCGCCGACTCAGCGGGCTGCCCCGCGCTGACAGCGAGAAGCTGTTGCATCGACTCGACCACCACATGCTCGCCTCTGTTCGCGACCTCACCTTCGCGGTGCGCGGCATCATCCTGTCGACCTACTTCGATCAAGACGAGGTGCACGACGCCGTTGGCTACGCTCCCGGCACGTTCCTGCAGAACCGCGTCGCGCTTCGCGCTCGTTTGCTCGCCGGCGAAGCCCACACAGAAGCCGACCTGATCGGCGCCACAGGGATCCTATGACTCTGAACACCTCCGCCGGCGACCTGCTCGCAGCCGCCGACTACGAATCTCAAACAACCTTCACGACCGACGTGCTTATTATCGGCACCGGAGCCGGTGGAGCCGCCGCAGGCGCCGAGCTCGCCGAAGCCGGGCGAGAGGTCACTTTTCTCGAAGAGGGATCGTACCTTCCGACCTCCAGCATGTCACTGTACGCAAGCGACTCCGTGCCGCGACTCTACCGAGACGGAGGCGCCACCGTCATCATGGGCACGCCACAGATCCCCTACATCGAGGGGCGATGCGTCGGCGGCACCACCGTCATCAACGGCGGCATGACCTACCGGCCGCCCGATCGTATCCTCGAAGAATGGCACGAGATCACCGGCGACGCCACGCTAGGCGCCGATGGCATGTGCGAGCTCTTTGACCGCGTTGAAGACCGCATCTGCGCCTCTCTCCAACACGAGGCTAGCGTCGGCGAAGATAACCGACTCATGGCCCAAGGAGCGAGGAAGCTCGGCTGGAAGTACGAAGTCAACCGACGCAACCAAGACACGTGTGTCGGCGCAAACTCCTGCGTCTTCGGCTGCCCAACAGGCGCCAAACAATCCACGCTCGTCAGCTACATGCCACGCGCGATGAGCGCCGGGGCGACCTGCCTCACCGAGCTACGCGTCGTCAAGCTGCTGATCGAAGGAGGCCGTTGCGCTGGCGCCATCGCCCGCGTCGTCAACCAACGCACCCGACGGCTTGGCAAACGCATCACCGTGAGGGCGAACGACACCATCGTCGCGTGCGGCGCTGTACAAACCCCGCTCCTGCTCAAACGACACCGGCTCGGCAAACCAAGCAAGCAACTTGGCAAGAACTTCCTCTGCCACCCGAACGCCAAAGTCATGGCGCTCTACCCTGGCGCAATCAACGCGTGGCAAGGTGTCAGTCAGTGGAGCCAGGTTCGCGAGTTCATGGATGAAGGCATCCTCTTCGCCGAAAACATGATCCCGCCCGCCGCCGTCGGTGCGCGCATGCCCTTCCACGGCACCGAAGCGTGGGAAGTAATGTCCAAGTACAATCACCTCTCCACCACCGGCGTGCTCGTCGAAGACTCCACCACCGGAACCGTACATCGCGCACCCACCGGCGTGCCGCTGATTCGCTACGACATCA
The DNA here is from genome assembly GCA_047610025.1 of Bradymonadia bacterium. Taxonomy (GTDB): domain Bacteria; phylum Myxococcota_A; class Bradymonadia; order REDH01; family REDH01; genus JBLFZA01. The sequence continues at coordinate 1,880 of JBLFZA010000227.1, forward strand.
CCAAGTACGACCATGAACGCTTCATCCGCGGCGTAAAACTGCTCTCCACGCTGCACTTCGAGATGGGCGCCGAACGAGTCATCCTGCCCTTCTCGAACTTCACAGAAGCGCACTCCGTCGATGACCTCAACCGCATCGACCCGCTCCGCCAAACCAAACAAACACTCGACCTGTTCACCGTACACCTGATGGGCACCGCACGCATGGGAAGCGACCCCCGAACCTCCGTCGTCAACCTCGATGGACAGCTCTGGGACCTGCCCAACTGCTACATCGCAGACGCCTCGCTCTTTCCCACAGCCGTCGGCGTCAATCCGCAAGTCACCATCATGGCCCTCGCCACCCGCGTCGCCCACCGCCTCGCAGCGAAGAAGAGCAGCGTCGCGGCCGCCTAGAAGGAGAGAGCGGGCTGCCTCCGGCGGGCTAGGGGCCGTTGCCCCCCGGCCGCCGAACGCAGCGCCTCTCTCTACCTGTCCCCTAACCCTTCGCCATCTTTCGGACGACGGTGTGGAGAATGCCACCGTTGCGATAATAGTCGACTTCGACAGGTGTATCGAGTCGGACGGTAGTCATGAAGGTCACGACGGTGCCGTCTGTCTTGGTGGCGGTGACTTCGAGGTCCTGCAGCGCCTCGACGGAGTCGGTGACGGGGATGTCGAAGGTTTCCGAGCCGTCGAGGCCGAGCGAGTCGGCGTTTGCGCCGTCCTTGAAGCAGAGGGGCAGCACACCCATGCCGACGAGGTTCGAGCGGTGGATACGCTCGAAGCTGGTGCAAATGACCGACTGAACGCCGAGCAGCAGGGTCCCCTTGGCCGCCCAATCGCGGGAGGAGCCTGTGCCGTATTGCGTGCCAGCGAGCACAACCAAGTTGGTGCCGGACTCTTGGTATTTCATCGACGCGTCGAAGACGAACTCGGTCTCGCCGGTCGGCCAGTACTTCGTGTATCCGCCTTCAGTGCCCGGTGCGATCTCATTGCGGATTCGCACGTTCGCGAATGTGCCGCGCATCATCACTTCGTGGTTGCCGCGGCGTGAGCCGAAGGAGTTGAAGTCCTTCTTTTCGACGCCCTTTCCGATCAAGTACTTGCCTGCCGGTTGGTCAGCCGGGAAGGCACCCGCGGGGCTAATGTGATCGGTGGTGACAGAGTCGCCTAGCTTCAGGAGAACGCGAGCGCCCATGATCGACTTGATCGGCGAGGGCTCAGGCTCCATGCCTTGGAAGAAGGTCGGGAGTTGGATGTACGTCGAGTCAGAGCGCCACGGGTAGATGTCGCTCTGCACGGCGTCGATGGCGTCCCAACGGGGCTCCTGCGTGACGTCGGAGTAGCGGTCTCGGAACATCTGCGGGTTGATCGATGATTTCACAACCGATTGCACTTCGTCGTCGGTCGGCCAGAGATCGCGGAGGTAGACGTCGTTGCCGTCGCGGTCCTGTGCGAGCACGTCGTTCTGCAGATCGATGTTAATGGTGCCTGCGATCGCGTAGGCCACCACGAGGGGCGGCGAAGCGAGGAAGTTCCCCTTCACGTTCTGGTGCAGGCGGCCTTCGAAGTTGCGGTTGCCGGAGCTGACCGAGGCCGCGATGAGCTTGCCCTCATCAATGGCGGCTTCGACGTTCGCGTCGAGGGGGCCGGAGTTACCGATGCAGGTCGTGCAGCCGTAGCCGACGAGGGCAAAGCCAAGGGTGTCGAGGTCGTCTTGAAGACCAGCCTTCTCGTAGTACTCGGTCACGACGCGCGAGCCGGGTGCGAGCGAGGGCTTGACCCAGGGCTTGATCGTGACGCCGCGCTTCACAGCGTTGCGGGCGAGCAAGCCCGCCGCAAGCATGACGCTCGGGTTCGATGTGTTGGTACACGAAGTGATCGCCGCGATCACGACGTCGCCGTGCGTGAGGGTGTAGTCGTCTCCGCCGTCGACCTTCACTGTGCCGTTGTGCGTGACCGCATCGGCTGTGAGGCCGTGACCGCTGTGCCCGTTCGGGGTCGTGAGCGACTTCTGCCATGCGGTCTGCATGTCAGACAGGTTGATACGATCCTGCGGACGCTTTGGGCCAGCGAGCGCGGGCTCGACGGTACTGAGGTCGAGTGACATCGTGTCGGTGAATTCAGGGTCTGGCGTGTCCGCTGTGTAGAACAGCCCCTGTGCACGGAAGTACGCCTCGACGTTCTTTATGTGGTCTTCGTCGCGGCCGGTGAGGCGCATGTAGTCGAGCGTAATGTCGTCGACGGGGAAGATGCCGCAGGTCGCGCCATACTCAGGTGCCATGTTCGCGATCGTCGCCCGGTTCGGCAACGGCATCTGGGAAACGCCGGGGCCGAAGAACTCAACGAACTTTCCGACGACGCCCTTCGCACGCAACAGCTCGACAATTCGCAGTGTCATGTCCGTCGCGGTCACGCCCTCGCGGAGCTTGCCGATGAGCTTGAAGCCGACGACTTCGGGCGTGAGCATGTAGACGGGCTGGCCGAGCATCACGGCCTCGGCTTCGATTCCACCGACACCCCAGCCAAGGACACCGAGCCCGTTGATCATTGTGGTGTGCGAATCGGTGCCGACGAGTGAGTCGGGGAAGAAGAGCGGCTTGCCGTCTTCGATGACCCGCTGTGCGACCTTCGCGATCCACTCCAGGTTGACCTGGTGCACGATCCCGCGGCCGGGAGGCACGGCGCTGAAGTCTTCGAGGTTGAGCTGACCCCATTTGAGGAATTCGTAGCGCTCTTGGTTGCGCTGATACTCGATCTCTAGGTTCCGCTGGCTCGCGTCGGCGAAGCGGCCCGAGAAGTCGACCTGCACAGAGTGATCGATGACGAGGTCGACCGGCACGAGCGGGTTCACCTTCTTGGGGTCACCGCCGAGGTCGACCATGGCGTTGCGAAGCGCGGCGAGGTCAACCACCGCCGGGACGCCGGTGAAGTCCTGAAGGATCACACGAGCTGGCAAGAAAGGAATCTCCGTCTGCTCCATCGTGGGCGACCACCCGCCGATCGTCTTGACCGCGTCATCGGTGACCAGGAAGCCGTCGTGCTTTCGGAGCGCCGCCTCGAGCAGCACGCGAATCGAGAAGGGGAGCTTCACGAGCGTGGCGTGGCCCTGCTCCTCGAGCGTGTGCAGATCGTAGAAATACGCGTCGCTTCCGTCAGCGAGCGTGAAGGTCTTGCGGGCACCAAAGGCGTTCGTGGTCATGCTTCCATCCTCTGCTGAGTCAACGTTCTAATCGGTTGGCCGGTCCTACTCATGAACGCCTAAAGTTCAAGGTAGTCGTGCCCTTCAGGCCCAGAGTTTAGGGCCGAATGGCACGGCCTTCTAGGTCGATTCCCCAATCGAGGTAACGGAGTAGGGGGGATAGCAGCGCCGACAGCGGCAGCGCGCTCGGACAAGTGCACTCGGCTCGCAACTAGTTTTCCTTCCCTTTTGGAACTCATTTGGATGCGATGCTACCGTTCGTCTGATTACGCATGTACGCTGTGCATTATCTGTAGCCGCACGCGATATCCCCCCACTTCGCCGTTCTACGTTCAACCCAACGGTTCGGATGCCGCGCACCTGGCGGTTCATCCCAGGCCCGTCATCTCGTCACTCTCTTCCTCGCGCTAACCTGTGAGCACAACGCTAGAACAACGCGCCCGTGACGCGCTCGCACAGTACTTCGGCGCAGACCGCGCGGAAGGCTTGCGTGCCGCAACGGAGTTGTTGAGCGGCGACTTTGAAATCGCCGATGCAGATACGGTGTTGGCGATGAATCTCGCCCGCGTCGTCATGGCGACGAACCACATCGTAAATCGCGAGTTCGACCCCGCGGTAGGGCTCGCGTCGCAGATCCAAACCGATGGCGAGCGCTTTGACATCCCCGAGTTGAGAGCACGGGCGCTGCGACTACGCGCGCTCCGAGAGCTCTTCGCGGGCAGCGCAAGCACGGCGTTGAGGCTTAACAGCGAGGCACTCGATCAGGCACTCAGGTCTGGGCAGTCGCGACTCGTCGCCGCGCTATCTCTCGATACCGCTGCCGGCTTCATCGCGCTCAATGGGCATGAGAAGGCGATGCCGCTGCTACAGCGCTTGCATCGAATGCTCGCGCCAGAGGAGGCCTCATCCTCTCGCTTCTTTGCGCATGTTCTTCACGCGGAGGCCTCGCTCGGACTCGGCCGACTGGACGAAGCGCACGAGCAGATCGGGCTAGCGATCCACTCATTCGGAACGAAAGCGGGCGAGCGCGGACGTATCTATGCGGCTGTCATTGAGGCGCGCATCTCTCGCATGCGCAACGACCACAAGGCGGATGACTACTTCGAGTTGTGGATCGACCGGGCGCGGAAGCTCCGGTACGAGCAGGCCATTGGGCTTCTCCACGCCGAACACGGGTGGCGCGCGTTGGATGCTGATGGCGACGCTGCGAAGGCAAGTCGGAGATTCGACGAGTCGATTGACCTCCTGACAGAGCGTGCCGACGCCGGAATTCGCTTGGACGTCCACACCGCGCTGGCGGACGCGTACACGCGGCTCGGTGAAGGGGAGCTCGCGCGTGAGGCCATGCGCCATGCGATGACGTACATGCGCTCCGAGAGAGACCATCATCTCCACGAAATCCGAGAGCTCCTCGAGCTCGACGGCGACCTTCTTGAGAAGGGCAAGCTCCGCGCAGCTGAAGAAGCGCAACGGGTGTTGCTCGATGAGATGGTTGAGCAGCTTCGCGACGTGCACGGCGATCTGAAAAAGCACCTCTCGGAGGCGATGCACGACATTCGTGGGCCGCTGACGGTGCTGGAGCTGATCACCGACTCGATCGGCGAGACGCCCGCGGACAGCGCGCGGCAGGCGGGGGTCGCGCGCGCAGCGAGTCAGCAGATCGCAGACATCGTGAGCTTGCTTGAGACCGGCGTCGCAAAGGACGTCGTACACAACACTCCCTTCGCCAAGGTGTTGAGCGAAGCGCTCCCCTTGTACAACCGCTACGCAGCGCGGAAGGGAAGCAGCGTATCACTTTATGCACAGACCGATTCGCCCGTGCCGACTCACGTCGCGATTTTACGTCGTATCGCCAACAATCTCATCGAGAACGCGGTGAAGTTCAGCCCTCCAGGCAGTGCGGTCGCCATCTCCCTCGTCGAGCGTGGCCCCGACTTGCTTCTCGAGATTCGCGATCAGGGCCCGGGGTTCCGTCGACACCTTCGACCGGCTGCGCCCACCGCTGGGGAGACATCGACGGGCTTTGGGTTAGGCATCGTGCGCAAGCTGCTCGAAGCGTCCGACGGCAGGATGAAGTTGCTCGACTACGACGAAGGTGGGCTCGTGCAGGTTCGGTGGCCCTTGCCTGGTTACTCCGCCTAAGGCGAGGCGCTGAACTCGACCTGAGACCGTAGAGACTGTGGCGGGAAATCCGAGGCGGGAAATCCGAGACGGGAAATCCGAGGCGGGAAATCCAACGGAATC
>JBLFZA010000228.1:0-7283 GCA_047610025.1 Bradymonadia bacterium
GGAGGCGGTCGTATGCCGAGTCGAGCTCAAATCGCGCTTCGGCCGATTGAAACGCGGCGTCTACACGCCGGTCAGACGACGCCGAAAGTACGACAAGCGGGTTGTGGTGAGAGGCCGCCCACACTTGTGGGTACAACAGTTCGAACAGTGCCTGAGCGCGGGGATCCCAGCACCAGCAGAGGTTGTTGGCGATAGCTTCAAGCTTCTGGCGTGTCTTCATGTTGTTTCAGCGTGCGCAAGTCGAAGGGCGGGTGTGCCGGGAGGCTAATATCGGTGCGCGCCGTCACACAAGCGTGCTGCACAGCACGTCGCTCGCAGGGTCGTTGCCGTGGCGGCAACGCTCAGGCACGGTATTCAGGCCCTCAGAACAAAAGGTCATTTTGGAGATACGCAACCCAGCAGCAGACGGTCGCTACTTCGAGGACTTTGCAGTCGGTGAGCACCTTGACCTCCCGAACCCTCGTACTCTGTCGGCTGGTGAGACCGCCGTCTATCTGTCTCTCACTGGCGATCGGACACCCAACTATTGTGGGCCCGAGGCGCGCCTCCACCCGCTCATCGTTTTTCATACGGTCTTCGGTCAGACAGTGAGGGCGATCTCGCTCAATGCTGTCGCGAATTTGGGATACGCTCGAGGACTCTGGGGCGCTCCTGTGTACGCTGGCGATACTCTGCGAACCTCCGTCGATATCATCGGGCTCAAGGAGAACCGATCAGGCGGTGCGGGCATCGTCTATCTCGACACGGTCGCGCGTAACCAGAACGGCGCGGAGGTACTTCGGTACACGCGTTGGGTGATGGTGAAGAAGCGGTCGCCGAGCCCGACCATTTATCTTGATGCGCCTGTGATCCCGGCGTTGCCCGTCGCTGTCGGCGCGGACGCACTAGATATCCCTCGCGAACTCTCGCCGCGCTTTCTCGATACGGGTCATCGGCTGAAGTTCGACGACTATGGCGTCGGCGATGTGGTCCCGCACTATGATGGGATGCAGGTCAACGCGGCCGACCACATGAGCTTCACGCGTCTGTTCCAAAACAGCGCGCGCCTCCACTTTGACGGAAGCCTGGCGCCAGGCGGCACGCCCCTAGTGTACGGAGGCGTGGTCATGAGTATCGGATACGCGATGTCTCATGCGGGATTTGAGGGGAGATACGGGATTCGGGCGATCAACGGTGGATCGCACGCGAACCCCACCCACGCTGGCGACACGCTGTACGCGTTTACCGAGGTCGTAGAGGCCCAACGCCTGGGTCGCGACGGCGCGTTGAGGTTGCGCCTCGTTGTCGTGAAGAATCGAGCACCCTGGCGCGACGGTGACTACGCGCTGTATCAAGAAGAACACGCCGTAGAGGGACGATCACGCTACCGTGGTGATGTTGTCTTGGATTTCGACTACTGGGACGTTGTGCCCGTTTGAGATTCTTAGGCGCACGCATCCCACCGCGGGAAGGCTTTGAAGGCGATGTCCACTCCTCCTAACAATACACCACCGACAGATGCGGGCGGCGATGAGCCGACGCGCAGGTTGATGCGTGTGCCAGACCGCGGACTGGCAATGGGCGAGCCCGAGGGCGACTCAGCGTCAACAATGACGCAGCAGTTCCGCGTCCGCCGGAGCCAGGTCCGACGGCAGATCCAACCGGACAAACGACGGCCGCCGAAGCTGCCAAGTCGGCGCTCCGATGCGGCGTTCCCTACGGTGGTCGCGGCGCTGGTCTTCTCTCCTCTGGCCGTCGACGCCTACGCGGCTGGGTTTCACGTGTTCGCGGTGCTTCTCCCGCTTGTGCCCGCACTCTTTGCGGGCACCGTGAGCGCCGTTCTGAGCGCGCGGCTCGATGCCCAATGATGTACTGCATCACCATTCGCATTGCGGAGCACCGGCACGATGAGTGGCTCACGTGGATGCGCGACGTGCACGTGCCCGACGTGTTGGCCACCCAGTGCTTTCGTGCGGCGTGGCTCATGAAGCCCGAGGGTGGCTCGCTCGGTGATTACCGAGTGTACTACGACGCGACGGACGCAGCGACGTTCGCGGTCTATCAGCGAGACTTTGCGCCTGCGCTGCAAGTTGATCATAGCGAGCGCTTTGCGGGAGATTTCGCAGCATCTCGTGAGATTCTGGGTGTGATCGCTCGGTACCCTGCTTAGTATTGCGTCAAACTACCCACGCGCGCGGCTCGTTACTGCTCGCGAGACTCACACTGCATCCGACCTACGAGGTACACCATGGCGAAGTCAGAAGCGCTCGGCATTAAGAAGCTTGAAACGATCCATTTCTACGTGAACGACATCGAGCGTCACGAGCGTTTCTGGGTTGATTGGCTCGACTTTGCCCGTGTTGGTGAGACCACTGACGCCCACACGGAGGAGTTCGGTGAACGCTCGGTGCTCGTGCAGGCCGGTGAGGCTCAGTACCTGCTGACGGAATCAACCGCCGCTGACTCCTCGGTGGGTCGCTTCCTGGAGAGGCACCCGGACGGCGTCGGAGAGATCGTCTTCGAGGTCGAGAACGTCGACGCGACATTCGACGTGCTCAACAAGCGCGGCGCGGCGATCGTGCACGACATCAAGCGCGTAGAGGGAGAGGGCGGCTCGATGGGCTGGTTCTCGATCACGACGGCGTTCGGCGATGTTATCTTCACGTTCTGCCAGCGCGACGGCTATGTGCCCGTCCGTCCAGGCATGGCGATGACACCTCTGCCCGAGAACTCCAACCGCTTCGACTTCGGACTCGTCGACCACGTGACGTCCAACTTCCTCACGCTGAAGCCGCTGGTGCTTTGGTGCAAGGAGGTTCTCGGACTCGAGGAGTACTGGGGTATCGAGTTCCACTCGAGCGACTTCACCGAGACGGAGTCGATGGGCTCCGGCCTCAAGTCCATCGTTATGTGGGACCCCCACTCCGGCATCAAGTTCGCGAACAACGAGCCGCTTCGCCCCGCGTTCAAGAACTCGCAAATCTTCTTGTTCTGCGAGGACAACAAGGGCCCAGGAATCCAGCACACCGCGCTGACGATTGGCGATATCGTGGCGACGGTGAACGACATGCGCGAGAAGGGGATGGTCTTCATGCCGACTCCGGGTCCCTACTACGATGCGCTCGTCGAACGAATGGACGAGGCGGGCATCGTGCTCGACGAGACCATGGATGACCTCGCAGCGGGTGGCATCCTCGTCGACGGTGAAGGCCCCGGGAAGTACATGTTGCAGATCTTCGCTAGCGACTTCGCGACTATCTTCGGCGACAAGTCCGGCGGGCCATTCTTCTTGGAGATTATTCAGCGAAAAGGCGATCGTGGCTTCGGCGGCGGCAACTTTAAGGCGCTGTTCCAGTCCATCGAGCGCGCACAGCTCGCCAGCCGACTCCAGTAGGCCGCCATGTTAGATCGACACTGCGCGGGCGAATTTCCCGCAAAGCACCATATCGCATTCCGGAAGCCCGACGGATCCGTCTATCACGAGGAGTGCCTGACGCGTCAGGCCTTCGACGGGCCCTATGTGCTGATGTATCACGAGAACGAACCCCATCGGCATGTGAGTTGGGGACCGAGTGAGCATGGGTGGGAGCCGGAGCGAGAAGAAGGCGAAGACACGGCCCGCGTCCTGCGTCGCCGACACTTCAAGTCCTTCGACTTGGTGCCAAGCGGCAAGGCGCCGATCGACGGCCGCGTTCCGTTGATGTTCAACAGTGACGTCGTGTGCGGCGTCGCCCGCCCGACGGAGTCAGACCCCATCTACTTCTCGAATCTCGACGGAGATGAACTCATCTACATGCACAAAGGCAGCGGCGTGCTGCGTTCTGTGCTGGGAGACGTTCGATTCGAGCAGCGCGACTACGTGTTTGTGCCGCGCGGCATCAAGCACCGGTGGATTCTCGATGAGGGTGTTGAGCAGTATTGGGTCACCTTCGAGTGCAAGCGCGACTTCTTCCTGCCGAAGCAGTGGCGCACGCAAACCGGTCAGATTCGCATGGATGCGCCGTTCTGCCACCGGGACTTCCGCAAGCCGGAGTTCATCGGGCCGCTGGATGAGGGTATTCGGAGCTTCGTCGTCAAGCACAGCGGGCGCTTCTCCGAGTATGAACTTGACCACTCCCCGCTCGACGTCGTCGGTTGGGATGGCTCGGTCTACCCTTGGGCATTCCCGATTCTGAATTTCCAGCCTCGCGCGGGATTGGTTCATCTACCGCCAGACTGGCACGGGAACTTCGCGTTCCCCGGGGGTATTATCTGCAGCTTCGTGCCGCGGATGGTGGACTTTCACGAGGACGCGATTCCGTGCCCTTACCCGCACGAATCGGTGCACTGCGACGAATTCCTCTTCTACGCGGAGGGCAATTTCGTCTCCCGTAAGGGCATCGACAGCGGCAGCATTTCGTTCCACCCCCGCGGCATTATGCACGGCCCGCATCCTGGCTCCTACGAGGGGTCGATCGGCCACCGTCGCACCGACGAGCTAGCGGTCATGATGGACACCTTCGTGCCGCTCAAGGTGACGGCGCAGGCCATCGCCATCGAGGACAACACCTACCACGCGAGTTGGAAGCCCTAGCGGCCGATTAGGCCCCCTCATGGGGGTCTTCGGGCCAGGCGTGCTTCGGGTAACGCCCGCGTAGCTCCTTTCGGACTTGGGGGTAGGTGTCTCGCCAGAAGCTCTCGAGGTCCTGGGTGACCTGCTGCGGGCGCCTGTTGGGAGCGAGCAGGTGAACCACCACCGCCACGCGTCCCCTGGCAATGCGCGGCGTCTCGCGTACGCCAAACAAGTGCTGGATACGCGCCGCTAGCACAGGGGGGCCGTCTGCATCGTAGGAAAGCTGCCGCTTCGACCCATTCTGGAGCCTGATCTCTGTAGGAGCCTCCCGCGCAAGAGTCTGCTGATCTGCGTAGGGGATGCGCCCGAGATACGTCGCCGCGAGGTCAAGTCTCCGCAGCTCGTCAAAGGAGCGTAAGCCTGATGCGAGAGAGGGCAGGTCGTCTATCCACGACTGCAGGTCGCAGGGTGGTAGCCCAAGCTCAGGAGCTGCCTGGCGGAGGAGCGCAACTCGGCGCGCAAGCGACTCCGGCAGCCGAAGCGAACGCGCGCCGATACGGGCCGCCGCCTCCGCAAGTAGCGCGGTCGTCGCCTCGTCCCGTGGGCAGCGCGCCGTCGTCGCGCTGAGCACGATCGCACCGAGTGCGCGAACCTTGTCGGCGACGACCTGTTCGTTTCGATCGTCGAAGCGTTGTCGGAGCTCCGTTGTGGGCGCCAACCAGGACTCCTCCACAGCGGAGGCGAGCTGGATGCGCCCCTCCGACCGCTCGCCGCGCTCGCCCCCCCGCACAGACACCGCCACGAAGAGTGGGGCCGAGAGTACCGCGGAGGACCGAGCAAGCACCGCGCCGCGCCCGGAGCGGAGCAAGGCCCGCGGTCCGTCGCCACGACGTTGCGCGACGCGGTCAACGAACGCGGAACCGATCGCCTGTCGCAGCGCCAGCGCAGGGTCGTTAGCTGTGTGGTCGACGTGCCTCTCCTTCTTGAGCAACGCCTTGGCCACGCGAATGACCGCGTGTACGCGGGGCTCCCAGAGGGCGTGGGGTGGGTAGCGCGCTGTTCCGCCGCGCCGAAATCCGTCCACCGCTTCGACGAGATCCACCAGATCGGACGGCGAGTCGACCGTCGCGGGGCGGCCGGACCACGACCTCGCGACGAGATCGCGCTCGGACAGAATCGCGGCAGCGAGTGCACCCCACTTCGGCACACCAAGCCTCTTGGCGTCGAGCAGGAGTACGCCCAGCCGGGGCTCCAGAGGTAGCTGAGCGAGCTCGCGCCCCCGAGGTGAGATGACTCCGTCGCGCAATGCGCCCAACGCTGTGAGAGATTCCACGGCCGTCTCCCATCTCTCGGGCTCGGGCGGCGTGAGCCAGCGCAGCGTCGAGGGGTCTCGAACACCCCACGTGAAGAGCTCGAGAGCCAGCGCGCTCAGATCGATGCGCGCGATGTCCGGTTCGACATGTTCGGACATCCGCTGCGTCACTGCTGGCGTCCAGAGTCGGTAGCAGACGCCGGGCCCAAGTCGGCCAGCACGACCGGCCCGCTGGTCCGCTGACGCGAGGCTGATACGTTCAACTTCCAGTCGGTTGAGTCCGATCGCGGGGTCGAAGCGGAGGACGCGTGCCACGCCGGTATCGACGACAGCTGTTACGTCCGGGATTGTGAGCGACGACTCGGCGACGTTCGTCGCCAGCACGATCCGTCGTCGAGGCCCAGGAGTCAGCGCCGCGTCCTGCTCGCTCGCTCGGAGATCGCCGTAAAGTGGACAGATATCGACATCTCGGAGGTCAGAGAGACGTTCGGCGACGGAATGAATCTCTCGCACGCCGGGGAGAAACGTCAGCACAGTGCCGTCGGTTTCCCGCAGCGCTCGCCGCGTGCCCAGAGCGGCGTGCTCGATGATGTCCAGGCTCTGCACGCCAGCCTCGTACCGGATATCGACGGGGAACGTACGGCCCTCACTGGAGATCACCGGAGCGTTGTCCGTTAGCTCGCTCAGGCGAGCGACATCCAGCGTCGCCGACATCACGATAATGCGAAGATCGGGTCGCGCCTCCTTTTGAGCATCGAGCAGGAGCGCGAGCAGGAGGTCACCGCTCAGGTGGCGCTCGTGAAACTCGTCGATCACGACCGTGTCGACTCCCTCAAGGAAGGGGTCGGATTGCAGTCGGCGCAGCGCAATGCCTTCTGTGAGGCACAGCACGCGGGTACTCTGGCTTGCGCGATGGTCGAAGCGGACATGATAGCCGACGCCTTCGCCGACCCGCTCGCCCGTTTCAAACGCGATACGCTTCGCGGCAGCTCGCGCGGCCACGCGCCGAGGCTGCGTCACCCAGACGGCGCCACCCTTTGGGAGCAGAAGAGCGCTGGGAACCCTCGTGGTTTTGCCAGCCCCTGTCGGTGCGTGCAGCAGCACCACCGGGTGCCTGCCGACCGTCTGGACCAGCTCCGGGAGCACGCTATCGATGGGAAGTGACGTCTTTCGCATAAGGACTTCGGCGATCGCGCAGAGAGAGGTGTGATGCCCGCGCTGGCCTTCGGCGACAAGCGTAGTGGGCGTCAGCGGCCCGGGGGGCGACACAAACGTCGCCCCCCGGGCCCGCCCCAATTGGTGTAGAATCGCGACCACGCGTGGGCTGGCTGCCTGTCTCGTCGGAGGAATGCTCTTTTCGCCCTGTGAGTCTCTCTTGCAACTGCTGATCAATAGCCTCTTGCAGCGCTGCGCCGCACTCATTGCGTCGATCGCGACGTA
>JBLFZA010000229.1:0-7270 GCA_047610025.1 Bradymonadia bacterium
GCGGGACAGCACACTGCCACGCCGGAACTCACCCGGCACGCTCACGCAGCACACCGTCAAGGCGCCGCCGCACCCCGTACTCGATGGGCCCTCTGACGTCACCGCCATGGCCGCGGCGCTGATCGACTCGCACACTCACGCGACGCTCGATATCGTACACATTCACTATGCGCTGCCCTTCGCGCTCATCGTGCCGCTGCTCCGCGCGCTACCCAACGCGCCTCGCTGCGTCGTGTCACTGCACGGCACCGACGTCACGGGCATTGGAGCCGACACTTCGTATCGCAGCGCCATGCGACTCGCCCTCGCGTGCGCGGACGTCGTGACGACACCAAGCCGCTGGTTGTCGTGCGAAGCCGAGGCAACGCTAGGCCTCACGGGCACCCGACTGCTTGCAAACTTCGTCGACCTCGGGCGCTTCGCCCCCAGCGCCTCCGGCCCACAAAGCACGCGCGACGACGTGGCACGCGCCTTCGGCTGCGACGACGGCACCCCCGTAGTGCTGCACGCCTCGAACTTCCGCGCCGTAAAGCGCGTCGGAGACGTCGTCGAGTCCGTACGCGCCATGCCCAAACGCGCCCGCCTGATTCTCGTCGGCGATGGCCCCGAGCTCGCGCAAACTCTGAACCACGCGCGCACCGTGCTCGGCGAAGACGTCGCGTCGATCGGCGCGGTCGACGACCCCGTTCGCTACTTCCAGCAGAGCGACGCGATGCTGCTCCCGTCATCGAGCGAGAGCTTTGGCTTGGCGGCCCTCGAGTCGCTCGCCTGCGGCACCCCCGTCGTAACCTCAAACGCCGGTGGCCTCCCCGAGTGGCTCACCGGGACGCGCGCCGCCCGACTCTGCCCCGTCGGCGACATCTCCGGTTTCGCGACGGCCCTCTCCGATCTCGTCTTCTCCCCAGTTCTTCGTACCGACCTGCGGGAGCAGGCCCGAGCGGTGGCCTGCCGAGTCGGTGATCCAAACAATGCAGCCATCGCTGCAGAAGCGCTCTACACACACGCCAGCCCCTGACCCCATGTCGACGCTCTCTGCCTTCTCCCTCTTTGCGATGATCGCCGCGCTGCTCAACCCGCGCCCGCAGCCTAATGGCTCCGAGCTGGCCCGCGACCTCGAGCGACTGCAAGAGACCGCGCGCGTGCTCTATGTCGCCGCGCACCCCGACGACGAGAACACCCAGTTGCTCGGCTTTATGGCCAACGACCGAGGCTGGCGCGCCGCGTACCTCTCGCTCACGCGAGGCGAAGGCGGGCAAAACGCCATCGGCGATGAGCTCGTGCACGGCCTCGGCCTCATACGCACGTGGGAGCTCCTCACCGCGCGCGGCTCTGATGGCGCCGAGCAGTGGATGTCACGACAACGCGACTTCGGGTACTCGAAGTCCGCCGAAGAGACGCTGAATGTATGGGGCGAAGAAGAGTCGCTCGGCGACGTTGTATGGGTCATCCGCTCCTACCGACCCGACGTCGTCGTCACGCGCTTCCCCGAAACCGGCTCCACACACGGGCACCACCTCGCGTCCGCACAGCTCGCCCGCCGCGCCTTCGCGCTCGCCGGCGACCACAGCGCGTACCCCGATCAACTTGAAGGCCCCGACGCTGTCGAACCCTGGCAGCCCACACGGCTGCTCTACAACGTGCCGCTGCGCTGGATGGGCGGCGAAATCCAGCCTGAGTGGTACACGGTCGACCTCGGCGCGTACGACCCACTGCTCGGCCTCTCCTACGGCGAGCTCGCCGCGCAAAGCCGGTCCCTACACCGCAGTCAGGCCTTCGGCTCCGCAAGCCGGCGCGGCGAAGATGTCGAAGCCTTCGAGCTCCTCGAGGGCACCACCCCCGCAGACGAAGACCCCTTCGCCGACATCCAAAGCGGCTGGCAGTTCATCGACGGTGGCGACGACATCGCCGAGCACCTCAACGACGCGCTCGACGCCTTCGACGTACGCAACCCCACCACCAGCATCGACAGCATGCTGCGCGCCTACCGCGCCGCCGATGACCTGCCCGAAGCGCACCAACAACGCGTACAGGCCGACATCGCCACCTGGGTAGCCGCCGCAGCCGGCATCTGGATCGACGCGCGCGTCGACGAGCCCTTCGTCACCCCCGGCCAAGACGTACCCGTTACCATCCAGGTCGCCTCTCGGCTCGGCGACGGCTGGTCCATCGACGCCATCGCGCTCAACAACCAGCCGGTCTCCAACGAGACCATCCCCCTCGCCGCTAACGCGCTCTACGAGCACGCCGCCACGCTCAGCATCCCCGAAGACGCCCGCATCGGCGTGCCCTACTGGATGCGCGAAACACCGACCACCGGCGCCTACACCGTCGGCGACCGCGCACTCGTCGGCCAGCCCATCGACGTCAGCGACGCGTCCGCCACCCTGCGGCTCTCGCTCGACGGCGCTCCGCGCAACACCGACATCTCCATCACCGTCCCCGTGCGCGCCGTACGGGTCAACGCCACGCTCGGTGAACGCGTCGAGCCCCTCACCATCGTCCCGCCCGTCTTCGTCGCGCCCGCATCCCCCGTCGTGCTCGCACCCAACGGCGAGCCGACCACCGTCAACATCGACGTCGAAGCCACCACGAGCGGCGACGCCACCATTCGACTCGACGTTCCAAACGGCTGGGCCGCATCCCCACCCATCGACGTCACCCTGACCGCCGGCGAACGGCGCACCCTCGACTTTACGATCACCCCCGAGAGCGCCACCTCCGCCCCCGCGACCATCCACATCGTCGCCCGCGCAAACGGACGCGACCACAGCTGGGCTCGGCAGCTGATCGACTACCCGCACCTGCCGCCACTCCACCTGATCCAACAGGCCACCGTCGCCGTCACCCCCCTCGAGTGGACCCCGCCCACCGGCACCGTCGGCTACATCATGGGCCCCGGAGACGCCGTCGCCGACTCGCTCTCCGCAGCGGGTGTCTCCATACAGATGCTCGATGACTCCACGCTCGCCACAGCCGACCTCTCCGCCTACCAAGCCATCCTCGTCGGTGTCCGCGCCTTCCACACCAGCGAAGCACTGCAAGACCATGCAGACCGGCTCTGGGACTACGCTGAACAAGGCGGCACCGTCGTCGTGCAGTACCAAACCAACAACCGCTCCCAACAGCTCACACAAGACGTCGGGCCCTCCGCCATCACCATCGGACGAGGACGCGTCACCGTCGAAGACGCCCCCATGACCTGGCTGCCCGCCGCCACAGCGCTCACCTCCGGGCTCCACACCCTCACCCCCGCCGACACCGAAGGCTGGGTCCAAGAACGCGGCCTCTACTTTGCCGAAAGCTGGGACCCCGCCTGGACACCCCTCCTCTCCACCGCCGACCCCGGCGCCACCGAAGAACTCGGCGCACTCCTTCACCACCCACACGGCACTGGACACGTGTTCTACCTCGGACTCTCCCTCTTCCGACAGCTCCCCGCCGGCGTCCCCGGAGCCTACAGGTTGTTGGCGAACTTGATCGCCTTCGGCGAGTAGAGGGTCGAGTGGGAGTGGGATGTGAAAGGGTCTGACGCGGGCTCTGCCCGCACCCGCTGGGTTTCGCACCCCAGACCCCACGGAAATCGCGAAGCGAGTTCCGACGATTCCAAGGGCGAAGCCTTTGGCGGGGTTGGGCAGAGCCCAAAAACAACTGCCCAAACAAACCACCAACCTCACACCGCACCCGATGACCGAAGAAAAAAAGACACCCCCCCTACCCCCTGAGCCGGCGACGAACTGGCCGCTAATCTACGGGGTGGTTCTGGGGATTTTGGGGGTGGAGATTGTGATCTTTGCGTTGTTGACGGGGTACTTCTCGTGAGCGGCATAGATTGGGCGGTGCTGATTGGCACGATTGCATTCATTGTGGGGTATGGGACGTGGAAGTCTCGGAACATCACGGATGTGGACGGGTACATTCGTGGGGGTCGCACGTTGGGGTGGGCGACGGTTGGGTTGTCGGTAATGGCGACGCAGGCGAGCGCGATTACCTTCCTATCGACGCCGGGTCAGGGCTTCGAAGCAGGGATGGGTTTCGTTCAGTTTTACTTGGGATTGCCGATCGCGATGGTGGTGATTTCGGCGGTGTTCCTGCCGATTTACTACAAGCTGAAGGTGTATACGGCGTACGAGTATCTGGAGACGCGCTTTGATGGGCGGATGCGCATTGTGGGCGCGGTGTTGTTTTTGATTCAGCGAGGGTTGGCGGCGGGCCTCACGATCTTTGCGCCGTCGATTGTTCTGTCGAGCGCGCTCGGTTGGAATCTCATGCAGACGGTGTGGATTCTTGGAATCGTGGTGATTGGATACACGGTGAGCGGGGGCACGGCGGCGGTGAGCCAAACTCAGAAGCAACAGATGGTGGTGATTCTGCTGGGCATGGTGGCGGCGGCGGTGTTGTTGGTGACGCAGTTGCCGGAGCAGGTGCCCTTTACGGAGGCGCTCCATACGGCGGGCGCGCTGAATCACATGGAGATCATCAACACGGACTTTGATCCGAACTCCCGGTACACGGTGTGGAGCGGCCTCTTTGGCGGCTTCTTCTTGGCGATGGCGTATTTTGGTACGGACCAAAGCCAGGTGCAGCGCTACTTGAGCGCGCGTACGCTGCGGGAGAGTCGGCTGGGCCTTTTGTTCAACGGCGTGCTGAAGATCCCGATGCAGTTCGGGATTCTGTTGATCGGAATTCTGCTCTTCGTGCACCACATCTATGCGCCACAGCCGATGTGGTTCAACGAACAAGCGCTCGAGACGGCCACTGTCGCCGACGCGCTCGCGGTCTCTGAGTTGCAGGGCGCGTGGGACGAGAGTTGGCAGACACGGCAGGAGGCGTCGGACGCCTTCCTTGCCGCGCGGCAGGCTGGCGATGTCCAGGCCGAAGAAGCGGCGCGAGCGGCGATGAACGTGTCGCACGACCAGCTGCAAGCGACGCGTGCCGAGTTCGTCGGCGTGCTTGAAGCGGCCGACCCAGATGCTGCGCTACAGGACGCGGACCACGTGTTCATTACGTACATCATCACCGCGATGCCCGTCGGCCTCGTCGGCCTCTTGCTCGCCGTCATCCTCTCCGCGGCGATGAGCTCGACGGCCAGCGAGCTCAACGCGCTCGGCGCCACCACCACGATGGACATTTTCCGCCGCGCGAAGCCGGATGCGTCGGAGACCACGCTCTTCCGCGCGTCCAAGGCGTTCACGGTGATGTGGGGTGGGATCGCATTGCTCTTCGCGACGTTCGCGTCATTGATCGACAACCTGATCGAAGCGGTGAACATCCTTGGTTCCCTCTTCTACGGCACGATGCTCGGCATCTTCGTCGTCGCCTTCTTCGCCAAACGCGTGGGCCCAAAGGCGGTGTTTATCGGCGCCTGCGTCGGGCAGGCCCTGTTGATTTACCTCTACTTCGGCACCGAGCTCGGCTTCCTTTGGTTCAATGTCTTTGGCACCCTGACGGTATTGTTTGTTTCGTTGCTGTTGTCGTACGTGATGGACGATCCGTCGCCGGGGGAGCGGACGGAGTAGCTAGGGCGAACCGCCGGGTCGGCAGCACGCCCTCCTGCTGACTCAAACACGCCCCAACTCCCGCTCTCCCCACGCATCGACGACGCTCATCCGGTGCGCCTCCGTCTCGGCGGGGAAGTCGAACCCGGCGATCGCCCGCTCCAGCCCCAACGCCGAGGCAGGCTGCGCGAGCGAGCCATTGCGATCACGCAACGTCTCCGGGTCGGTCGCAAACGCGATCACGTGAGTTGCAGCGCGGTGCTTCTGCCCAATCGACAAAACAGACCGGCGCTCGTCGCGGGTGATAAGGGGCGCTTCGACGACCACGGTGTGATCCTCTGCGAGGTGGGCGCGCACTCGCTTGTACGCCTCTAGGCGCACCTGGTCGTTGGCGTCTCTCCCTTGCCGACCACCTGCGACTTCGGAGCGAATCGTATCGAACGACACGACGTGTTCGTAGCGGGATGCGAGCGCGGACTTCCCGCTGCCTGGCGGCCCACACAAGACGACGAGCGTCGGGTAACCGGTACGCCAATGCTCCGCGCGCGCGACACCTTCTTCTGCGGAGGAGATGGTCTTGCGCCCGAAGTCATACGTCGCCTTGGCGAGTGCCGCGTCGATGAGCTCTGGGTCTTCCCCAGCGAAAGCCGTCTCGAAGTGCTCGCGCCAACCGCCGAAGGGTACGCCGTCCCATACATCGTGAAAGGTCGCGACATCTTTGAACCACCGCAACCACCACACCCGATCGGCGTCGGTGCGATTCGGGACACCGCCGAGCGAGGTGCGGCCGAGGGTGTCGCAGGTCTCGAGGGCATGCAGGCGCTGCAGGTCACCAACGCGTGCCAGCGCCCACATCCGGGCTTGCTCCCCTGCGGTCATGCGCGGGCTCTCGGAGAAGCCGTCAACTCCATGCAACTTCAGCGCTGCCCGCAAGTGGTGATGATAGCCCACGAGCGCGCAGATCTGGTCTGCCTGCTGCATCGTCAGCCGCGCCGAGAGCCGATGCATGCGCGGGTAGAGATAGCTCCGCCCGACGACGGCGTGCCGAGGGCTGACGACGCACTCTCTGCCGCCGTCGCCTTCTTTGGGGCGCCACTGCCGCTTTGTTGTTCGCGCCTTGCCGACGTCGTGTAGTGCGCAGCCCAGCATGAAGGCCACGCGATGCACGGGGGCCACTGACGCCCAGTGCCGTTTTGCGTGTTCGAGCACCATGCGCGTGTGGATTCGCACGTTGCCCTCAGCGTGCCAGACGGGATCCTGCTCGGTGTCCGCCATTTCGGAGACAAGAGGGAAGAAGGGCTCGAGGGTGCTTAGGAGCGCTTCGGGGTCTATGTTCTGGTCGATGGTGAGCATCGGGGTCTAGTTTCTGGTCGATGGTAAGCATCGGGATGATTGTCGGGCGGTGAGAGGCACGCAAACTCACATCATGAGCGGCGGTGGTGTCCGGAAACAGAACCCGCCGCCGCGCAGTTCGCAGAGCGGTAGTGGAGCTGGGTCTCAAAACTGTTGAGCGACGTCTCGCACGCCCCGCACTCTACTCGTCCGACGACGTCTCAAGTGCAGCGGCGAAGCGTTCGAGGTCCTCCGGGGGCATCGTCGTGCGCACGAGCTTTAGTACCCGCTCGATGCCCTGCTCGATGCCCTGCTCGCGAGCCTCGTCGACGGCCGGCTGCAGCGCCTTCTCCCAGCGCTCACGAATGAGTCGTACAAAACCGTCCTCTTCTTCTGCGATGTCGTTCATGAGAATTCCCCGTGATGCAGCGGCGGCCTTCCAA
>JBLFZA010000230.1:0-7246 GCA_047610025.1 Bradymonadia bacterium
GAATCCGCCGGTCACGATGATGATCATGCCGGTCACGACGACCAAGGTGACCACGAGGCGCACGCTGATCATGACGACCATGAGGGCCACGAGGCACACGCTGGTCACGATGACCATGCAGGGCACGAGGCGCACGACGACCATGAGGGCCACGAGGAAGAAGAGGAGGGCACGGTGTCCCTCACGCCCGAGGCAGCTGAGCGCTCGGGCATCCGCGTCAGCACCGCGACGGCCGGCTCCTTACAGTCGGCGCTGACAATTCCGGCCGAGGTGCAGTTGAACCCCGACGGCGTCGCTCACATCAGTCCGCTCGTTGATGGTCAGCTGCTGCGGGTCGACGTGGCGCTCGGCGATCGCGTCGAGCCGGAACAAACGCTAGGCGAGCTCCGAAGCGTAGAATTGGGCCAGGCGCGCGCCGACCTGAGCCGTGCCACCTCAATGCGAGACGTCGCTAGGCAAACGCGTGATCGGCAGCGCCAGCTTCGAGAAGAGGGCATCAACTCTCAGCGCAGCTTGGTAGAGGCGGAGCTCATGTATGAGCAAGCCGACGCTGAACGTGACGCAGCGCGCTCTCGACTTCAGGTGTTTGGCCTGCGCGGCGGGAGCGGCCCCGACATGGAGCTTCAGAGTCCCATCGCCGGCATCGTGTTGGAGAGGCACGCGACGCGCGGTGAGAACGTCTCGCCCGAAGATACACTCTTCGTCGTGGCAGACCTCGAACGCGTCTGGATCATCGGCCGCGTATATGAGCAGCAAGTCTCCCAAGTGCAGGCAGGAATGGACGCCGCGTTGAACCTGACCGCGTACCCCGAGCGCACCTGGGCCGGAACCGTTGACTACGTGGGCTCAGCGCTCGACGAGGCGACGCGAACACTGCCAATCCGCGTAGAACTCGACAACGTCGACGGTTTGTTGCGCCCGGGTCTCTTTGGCACTCTGCGGCTAGTCTCCGCGACCGCGGCACAAGACGCGGTACTCGTGCCAGCTGTCTCGGTTCTCACGCTTAACGGCGGAACGGTTGTCTTCCAACCGAGCGAGACGCCAGGCGAGTACCATGCCCACCCGGTCACCGTGGGCAGAGAAGACGGGACGCACGCAGAGATCATTGCCGGGCTCGAAGCCGGGGATGAGATCGTCGTGCGCGGGGCATTTGTTTTGAAGTCAGAGCTGATGCGCAGCCAGCTTGGACACGGGCACGCTCACTAATGAATGCGCTCATCTCCTTCTGCATAAGCAACCGCTTCCTGGTCATTTTCGCCGTTCTGCTCGTCGGGGCGCTTGGAGTGCGCGCAGCGCAACAGCTTCCGATTGACGCGGTGCCTGACGTCACGAACGTGCAAGTTCAGGTGTTGACGAACTCTCCGTCACTTGGCCCCGTGGAGGTCGAGCAGTATGTCACAATGCCGGTCGAGACGGTGATGAGCGGCCTGCCAAACGTGGAGCAGGTTCGCAGCCTCTCTCGCTTCGGCCTCTCGGCTGTTACGGTCGTGTTCGAGGAGGGCACCGACATCTACTTCGCGAGACAGCTGGTCTCCGAGCGTCTCTCCGAAGCACGTGAGAACATCCCAGAGGGCTACGGCTCCCCAGCGCTCGGCCCGATCTCGACCGGACTCGGAGAGATCTATCAGTTCGAAGTTCGCGGCAACCCCATGTGCGCGCGCGCCGGGCCCGAGCCGTCCTCCCCGCACGTCGACACCGAGGAGTGCTACACGCCGATGGAACTCCGTGAGGTGCTCGACTGGTACATTTCGTACCAGCTTCGCCCGATCCCCGGCGTCGTCGAGGTGAACCCCTTTGGGGGCGAGTTGAAGACCTACGAGATCCAGGTTGATCCCGCGCGACTCAACGCGCTCGGCTTGAGCCTCGGCGACGTGTTTGAGGCGTTGGAAGCGAACAACGCCAACGCGGGGGGCGGCTACCTCATCCGAGGTGGAGAGCAGCGCGTCGTGCGCGGCGAAGGACTGATCACCAGCCTCGATGACGTGCGAAATGTTCGCATCGCGACGCGTACGGACGGTACTCCACTCTTCGTGCGCGACGTAGCAGAAGTCGCGTTCGCGCCGCTTGTTCGGCAGGGCGCGGTTACCCGCGACGGCAGAGGCGAGGTGGTGACGGCATCCGTGATGATGTTGATGGGCGCGAACTCTGGCGAAGTCGCCGGTGCCGTGCGCGAGCGTTTGGAAGAGCTGGCCCCCGGGCTGCCGCCAGGCGTCACGATCGAGACGTACTACGATCGCTCCGAGCTCGTGGACCGGACAATTCGAACGGTCGCCGTGAACCTCGTCGAAGGCGGCGCCCTCGTCGTCGTTGTGCTTCTTCTGCTCCTGGGGAATCTGCGGGGCGGGCTCTTGGTCGCCGCGGTCATCCCACTCTCGCTGCTCTTCACGTTCATTTCGATGCGCTTCTTCGGAGTGTCCGGGAACTTGATGAGTCTCGGAGCGCTGGACTTCGGGCTGATCATTGATGGCGCCATCGTGGTGATGGAGAATGTATCGCGGCGGGTCTCCGAATCGGGTGCACGCGGAAACGCGGTGAAGGGCGAGGTGCGCCGAGCGACAAGTCAGGTTATCCGACCCGTGCTCTTCGGCACCGCGATCATCATGATCGTGTATGTGCCGATTCTGACGCTGCGCGGGATCGAAGGGAAGATGTTCGCCCCGATGGCCATCGTCGTGCTCTCGGCGCTAGCCGCGGCGCTGTTGCTCGCGGTGACGCTCGTGCCGGCTGCGGCGACGTGGCTGTACAGAAACGGATTGTCAGAGAAGGAGCCATGGCTGGCACGCGTGGCGCGGCGCATCTATGAGCCGTTGTTGCACCTCGCGCTGCGTGCTCGAGTGGCCGTGATCAGCGTGGCGTTTGTCGTAGTCTGTGTTGGGGCGTGGTTGTCGACGACCCTGGGAGCGGAGTTTGTTCCGACACTGGACGAGGGTGCGATCGCGATGCAGGCGGTTCGCCCCCCATCTGTTTCGCTCGAAGAGTCCGTGCGGGCGACCGGCCGGATCGAATCGGCGTTGCTGGACGCGTACCCCGATGAGATCAGCACGATCATCTCGCGAACGGGCAGAGCGGAGATCGCGACTGACCCAATGGGAGTCGAAGTCTCCGATATCTACGTGATGCTCCACCCGCTCGAGCAGTGGAGGCAGGTCGGCTCCAAAGCGGCGCTTGTCGAGGCGATTGAGGCCACGCTTGAGTTACAGGTACCAGGGCAGAACTACTCGTTCTCCCAGCCGATTGAGCTGCGAACGAACGAGCTGATCAGCGGCGTTCGCTCCGACGTGGCTGTCAATTTGTATGGCAGCGACTTCGCCGAGCTAGAAGCGACGGGAGACGCGATCATGCGCGCGCTGCGAAATGTGCCGGGGTCTGCCGACGTCAGCGCCGACCCCGTGGCAGGGTTGCCCTCATTACGAGTCATCGTGGATCGAAGAGCCGCGGCGCGCTACGGCATCAACGCGAGTGAAGTGCTCGATGCTGTCGCGGCGGTCGGCGGTCGGCCCGTGGGCACGGTCTTTGAGGGCCAGCGTCGCTTCACGATGCAGGTGCGTTTGGTCGAGAGCGCGAGAGAGGATGCCGACGCTTTGCGCAATCTGCTGATCTCCGCCCCAGGCGGCGCTCGCGTTCCCTTGGGGCAGGTCTCGCAGGTGTTGCTCGACGAGGGCCCGGCCGTCGTTAGCCGAGAGAACGCACAGCGCCGGATGACGATACAAGTGAACGTCCGCGGCAGTGATTTGGCCTCGTTTGTCGCTGAAGCGCAGAGCGCGGTCCGCGACAATGTGACGTTGCCGCCCGGCTACTTTGTGACCTGGGGTGGCCAGTTCGAGAACCTGCAGGCGGCGACGTCTCGTCTCGCCATCGCCGTGCCTGCAGCACTGTTGCTGATTTTCCTGCTGCTCTACACCATGTTCGGCTCCGCGCGGCCGGCGCTCATCATCTATCTCAACATTCCGATGGCTGCTGTTGGCGGCGTGTGCGCGCTCTGGCTGCGCGGAATGCCCTTCTCGATCTCGGCGGCTATCGGTTTCATCGCGCTGTCCGGCATCGCAGTGCTCAATGGCGTGGTGATGGTGACGTACATTCGTGAGCTGCAGTCCGAGGGGCTCACGTTGATGGACGCGACGGAGAAGGGCGCCCGCCTGCGCTTGCGCGCGGTGCTGATGACCGCGCTCACGGATGGCATCGGTTTCTTGCCCATGGCGCTCTCGACGACCGCAGGCGCCGAGGTTCAGCGGCCGCTCGCGACGGTCGTGATCGGTGGGCTGGTGACCGCGACCTTGCTTACCCTCTTCGTGCTACCGGCGGTGTACAGCTACCTCGGTGGTGACGTGAAGGGGCCAGACGACCTCACCTAGTTCGGATCGTCGGCCGATGGCACGATCAGTACCGCTGGGCCACGACAGTACGCAGTGCGATGTTCGTCAGAAGATCCTTTGGGCTTCGGGGGATGCTCGTTCGAGGACATTCAGGCTAAGGACCGCTGAATCGTTGACTCAAGCTGCCCCTAAGGCCCACCGCGCGAAGGGTCGCAGAGGGTCGAAAGACCTGACTTGCGTGGATTTTCTGGACACCCAAGTGCGCGTTGGCTCTCATGCGGGTTTACAGACACCCCCATTTTGGTACATGACTGCGAGCCCGATAATGCAGCACACAGTTTGAGGCCCAACAGTGGCGGAACGAAGGCGCGACGAAGAAGAACTCGGTCCCATGGAAGTCCGTGTCGACCGAGACAATGTCAACCGAGCGATCTCGCAGCTTAAGCGAATGATGGCTCGAGAAGGCGTGCTCAAAGAGGTCAAGAACCGGCGCTTCTATGAGAAGCCGTCGATCAAGGACAAGCGTAAGCGAAGGGAGGCCGAGCGCCGCCGACGCAAGGAGATGCGCAAGGCACGACGCGGCTAAGGCTCGCGCTCGGGACCAGTCAGCGCCGTCTGGGCGCTAGATAGCGGGGCTTTCAAGCTCCGCTGCTGGTCGTTTTTGATGATGGGACTGCCCGTGGCCAGCCTCATCTAGTGGGGCTCACGCACCGGCCACGCGCTCGTAGCTGATGCTGCCCGCCCGGCTAGATCTTTGCCAGGCGACCAGCTCTGCTGGTCGCACAGAGAATGCGTGACAGCCGACTCCGCAACGAGCGGGTCGACACCGCCGCACGCTATTGAGGCGCTTCGTACGTAGCGAAAAGCGACGACTCGTCGAGATACGTTCGCACGGCCCAAAGCAGCGGCACGGCTCGCTTTGTGAGTGTCGACTCGAGGTACTTCACGCCGTGGCTACCGCCGGTACCGTACTTGCTGCCAATGATGCGCTCCACGACCCGAACGTGGTGGTAGCGCCAGATCCCGATCCACTGGTCGTGAGACACGATCAGCTCGCAGAGGTCGTAGAGGTCGCTGTTGACCTCAACGTCTCGGTAGATCGGCAGAAGCGCCTGGATCGCTTGATCCCACTCTGGTGTTTCTGGCGGACTGCTCGCTGGCAGGTCGTAGCCGACCTGCCGCAGCGACTCGAAGAAGATCTCGGGAAGTGTCGGCTCCGCGAGGCGACGTTCCAGCCGCGCGCGCTCCTCGGTGCCTTCGGCCAAGAACCTCAGGTAGCGCTTGTCCGGGAGACCACTGAAGAACTCCACCTCTCGGAATTGCACAGACTGGAACCCGGATGCGGGCTTGAGCGCGGCGCGGAAGTGGCAGAAGTCGCGTGGGCGCATCGTCTCCAGAATGTGAATCTGGTCGACGAGCAGCTTCTCGATCGCGACGACGCGGCGAAGCAGGTGCGCGGCCTCGCCCCATTGCTGATTCGCGATCAGCTTCGCGGACGTGTCGAGCTCAATGATGATCTGCTTGAACCACAGCTCGTAGGCCTGGTGGATGATGATGAACAGGTGCTCATCATGGCTCCGCTCTCCGACGAGGAGGTGTTGTAACCCCAGCAGCTCAGGTACCTTGAGGTAGCTGCTATAGGTGATCCCTTCGAACGGGGTTGAAGGGGCGAGATCGTCGGTCTTGTCAGACATGAATGCCTTTGAGGATGAGTTCGCCTTCGTAGAATTCGGCGCGGTGCTCGAACCCAAAGCGGCGGTAGGTGCGGACCGCAGGCTCGTTATCGCCCTGCACATCGAGCGTCACGTGGGTCACGTGCTCGAAGGTCTCGTCGAGCAGGCGAGCGGTGACCGCAGAGCCGTAGCCGCGCCCACGATAGTCGGGGTGCGTCACGAGGTTGCCGATCGTCGCGACGTCAAACTGATCGCTGAGGTTGTGAACGCCGGCGATCGCCACGAGCTCGCCGGCCTCGCGGACGCCAAAGTAGAGGCCGGTCTCAAGCTGGAAGGGCTCAAAGAAGTTGTCGCGCCAGTGACGATACAGGCTCATAATGGCGCCCGTATCTACGTGACCGAGCCGGCAGACCTCGACGCTCGACTCTCGGGCTTGGTAGTCGTCACGCGTCAGCAGCATTCGGCTCATGCGTCGCAGTGAATCCGTCGCGCGGTAGGCGGTGAACACCGCGTCTCGGTGAGCGGATACGAAGTGACCCGTGACCCGTTCAGGCAATTGAGCGCTGTGCAGGATCGGGCGAATGCCAGCGGGGTCACCTGCCGTGAAGAGCCCTGGGCGGCTCAAGCCGTCGTACACCAGCACGATTGTGCGCAACCCTTCGTCGCCAACCTCACCGTACCACTCGCAGACGTCTTGGTAGCACTCGTCAAGATACCCCAGCTGATCGGCGTTTTGCGCAGGTTCTGAGCGCAGCAGCCGAGCGATCGCGTCTCGATTCTGGATTCTCTTGACGGTCATAGAGGTTGGCTGTGAGTTGTTACGCGTGTAGTGCACTAGTGCACATCCGTCCAGCTGAACCTTCCGCGTCAAGGGGGACGTGTCGTCCCGCAAGTGCCCGATGTTGCGACGAATTGACACTGGCGTTCCCCGTGTTCTACTGTCGGCTCCCGCCTTCATCGGAGCCCCGTGTCGGACGACTCGGTAGACAAAAATGTGCGCGCTAGTGGCGCGGAGACGGAGATTCTGGACCCGTCGGAGCCGTCGCTGATCAAGCAGGTCGCGTCCATGGACCCGTTGATCGGCACAACCATCGACGGGAAGTACGTCGTCGAGCGTCTGATCGGCGAAGGAGGCATGGGCAAGGTGTATCGCGGACTCAACACCCGCACCGCCGGTCCAGTCGCCATCAAGACGCTGATCCCGGGGCTCCTAGCCGACGAATCGGTTGTGGCGCGCTTCGAGATCGAAGCCAAGAGCGC
>JBLFZA010000231.1:0-7233 GCA_047610025.1 Bradymonadia bacterium
GCGTGATCTCCGCGTTGCTGGCGCTTCAAGAACACCACCCCAACTTCGTCCCAGACGTGCGGGAGCCTATCGCCTCGCCGCTGCCGACGCAGCTGTTGCAGGGGAGCATCGATCTTGCGATCACGGCGGAGCCTCCTCTTCATGATGAGCTCGACGTGCGCGAGGTCTATACGCAGCAATTCGGCGTCTACTGCGGGCCGCGCCACCCCATTTTTGACGCCGACGATGCGCCATTCTCTTCGCTGCGAGGGCAGTCGTTTGTCATGCGGTCACGCCACGGCGACGCGCTCGACAGCGTGTGGCCGACCGAGTGGCAGCGCTCGTTCGCGCTCTTTGCGTCGGACCTCGCGGTTCGGCTCGGGCTCTGTATGACCCGCCCGGTCATCGCCGTCTTGCCGGACCACGCGGTCCGCGACCACGTGAAGGCGGGCCGTCTTCGGCGCATCGAGGCGCCCGCGCTGCCGAGTCGGGTGCTCTACGCGGCCCGACGCCGCGAGGTGACACCGGACGATGCGCTGTCGGAGGCGATCGATAGCATCGCTAGCGCGCTTCGCGGTTAGCTGCGTGGTGCTCGCCGTCGCCGAAGTCCCCAGAGCGTCAGCAGGAACCACCCGGAGGCCGCGCCACTTATGGGCGCGCTCGCGCAATCGTTCGCTCTGCTGCTGCCGGACCCGCTCAAGCTGACCTCGTAGAAGCTGCCTGGCGCGATGTCGGGTGAGGTCACCTCGGTCACGCCATCAGTGGACTTGGCGAGCACGTAATAGTCGATGCCGATCGGCGCCATTTGTTCGGGCGAGACGACCGCGCGGAATCGCTGCGCATCGACTGCGACCATCGGTTGCGTGAGCCACTCAATGGCGCCGTCGGGCCGCAGCCGAAGGTCGACGCCGAGCAGGCCACCTCCCTCCTCGACGACCGCCTCGATCGTGACGGTGCCGTCGGAAGCCGGAGTGACGTCGTTGTCGACGGCCACGATTTGGGGGGCCTGCGCTTGAGCATCAGGGACGCCGATCACCAGCAACGCGAAGAGCGCTCCGAGCGGCGCCCATCGCGAGCGAAGCCCTCGAGAACGGCACGTGGCGCGTTGAGTTCGGGTAGAAATGTCAGAGGGATACGGAGACGTCATGGGGTCACGCGGTCATTGGAGCCTTCTCGGCATAGGGGGCATCCACGACGGCAGCAAGCTGTGGTGAGAAGCCCTGAGGAGATACCGGACGATGCAGAACCGGTTGCGCTGAGGGGAGCGTTGGGCCGGTCGGCTGAGATGAGGCGTTGTGCCGGCATGCGGCGCATATCGGCCGAAAATTGCGCATGTATGCCAGTGCGTACAGTGTAGGACATCATAGTACATCCGGCTCCCGTGTTCCCCCTGACACATGCCTGTCCTAGTCCCCCAAAATGAACTGGAGCGTATCGCTCACACGAATGATGCGCTCGCTCGCGTCTTCGGAAGCGCCGCCGACGACCTGAATCGCATCGTGGCCCATGCGGCGGAGGCCCTGGAGGCACCGTTCGCCGCGGTCACACTGGTTCAAGACCGCACTCTGCGCTTCGTCGCTACGCAGGGTCTTGCGGTCGAGTCCCTGGAGCGTGACAAGTTCTTCTGTGCCACGACGATTCTCGGCAGCGATGTGTTTGAAGTGCCCGATGCGCGAGCCGATGCGCGTTTTAGGAGCCTGCCGCTCGTCGCTCGAGACCACGGCCTCAGGTGGTACGCCGGGGCTCCGATTCTGAACGCGCACGGGGTGGCGATTGGCGCGCTCTGTGTGATGGACACCACACCGCGCTCGCCCTTGCTGAGCAGTGAACTGGAGACGCTCCGCGCCCATGCACACCACGCGTCGACGGCGCTCTCACCGGAGCAGACGGCCGACAACGCGGTGGCGCCGAACACACCAATCAGCACCGTTAGTGTTGGCGCACAGGACCTGGCGCTCGCCAGCCTCGCGCGATTGGTCCTTGAGCGCCCCGCTGCGCTGCAGACCCACCTGAACCTCCACGTCGATCCGATCTACGCGTGCGACGAGCTCGGGAATTTCGTGCTCGCCAACGATGCGGCCGGTGAGCTCTTTGGCTATGCCCGAGAGGACCTCATCGGCGTCTCGCTGCTCGAGATCAGCGCGGCGCTCGAGTACCAACGCTACCCCACGGAACAAACCGCGTCGGGTGGCATCGAGTGCGAGATTGTGGATGCGCGCGGCCGCCGCCGCTTCTTTGAGGAGCAGCGGCACGTCATCAACGACCATGAGATGACGCTCTCCCTCACGCTCGCGCGCGAGACGACACGGCAGCGACGCCTCGAAGCGCTGACTCGCGACCACACGTCACTGCTCGGGCTCGTCATTCGTGACGCCGACGATGGCCTCGTCTTCTCCGAAGTCGCCCGCATGCTTCGTCGGCACCTCGACGCCTCGACCGTCGCCGTTTGGATTCGCGAGCGCGGACACCTTCGTTTCGTCGCTGGGGATGGTATCAGCGACGATCACCGCCTGGCGCTCCGCTCGGAAGAGCGAGATGCGCACTTGCTCGACGTCACGGAAGAAGCGGCGGTGCTCTACAACGGGGCGATTTGCCGCGCCCCGTGCCCGGCCACCTATCGCCGAATCAGCCTCGACGGCCACGCGGAGACGTGGCTCTCCGTCGCCATTCGAACAAAGCGTATGGCAACCGTCGGGTTGATCGATGTGTTGCTGCCACAACGCTCTCCCGCAAACGAAGAACAAGCAGACGTCGCCACCTCTGGTGCTGCCATTGCAGCGCTCGCTGTCGAGCACCATCGTCGCGCCGCCGAGCTCTCGTTCCAGCGAACCCATGATCGCCTGACGAAGATCCTCAATCGTGAGGGCTTACTCGCGACACTCTCTCGAACGCTCGCCCATGCCGCACGATCGAAGGAGACCGTCGCCGTACTCGCGATCGACCTCGACGAGTTCCGACGTGTTAACGAGCAGCTCGGCCACCAACTCGGGGACGCGCTCCTCCAAGAGACGGTCGATCGTTTGGAGCGATGCAAACGCGGAACCGACCACCTCGCGCGGGTCACGGGCGACGAATTCGTGCTCGTGCTCACCGCTCTCGAAGACCCGAACGGCGCCGCCGCCGTCGCCGGCAAGGTGCAGCGCGCGCTGCGAGCCCCATACGAAGTCGCCGGACATCGCATCACGCTCGGAGCCACGATCGGCATTAGCCTGTACCCGACCGATGCACCCGACGGCCGCGGGCTGCTCGAGCGCGCGATCCAGGCCAAACACGACGCCAAGCGCGACGGCAAAGGCACCTACTGCTACTTCTCGCCCGACCTGCACGCGAAGGCGTCCCGACGTCAGCTCTTGCTCGAAGACTTGCGAACGGCCATCGACACCGAGCAACTGCATATCGACTTTCAGCCGCAGCTTGACCTCGCGACCGACACAACGAAGGGCTATGAGGTGCTCGTTCGCTGGAATCACCCGATGCTCGGGGCCATTCGCCCTGACGAGTTCATCGCGATCGCCGAGTCGGAGGGGTTGATTATTGACCTCGACACGTGGGTGCTTCACGAGTCTTGTATGTGTGCTCGAGAGTGGCTCGACCTCAACGGCGACAACGAAGAGCAGTTCAGTGTGAACGTCGCCGCGGCGCAGTTCACGCGCGATGACTTCGTACGCGAGGTCTCCCTCGCGCTACGCCGCAGCGGCCTGCCAGCCTACAAGCTCGAGCTTGAGGTGACAGAGAGCATGGTCGTGCGCGACCTGCCTGCGATGGCACAGCGTATCGAGCAGATCCGGGAGATGGGCGTGAAAGTTGCGCTCGACGACTTCGGAACCGGCCATGCAGGCTTCCAGTATCTCATGGAGCTACCCGCCGACCGCCTGAAAATCGACAAGGCGTTTGTGGAGCACTGTGTGGACGAGAACGGTCGCCGCCAGCGCTCCGCCTTGGTGTTGCGGGGTATCATCGACCTCGCGCACAGCCTCGGCATGGACGTTGTCGTCGAAGGTGTAGAGACCGAGGCGCAGCTCGAGTTCATGAAGCGCTGCGGCTGCAACTACGTACAAGGCTGGGTGTATGCGCGCTCGTTCCCCGTACGGAAGGCGCTCGAGGCGCTCAAGACGCCGCGCCTATCGCGAATCTAGACTTCGGCCATGGGCCGCCGAAAGAGGGACTGTGACCCGCTTACAGGCTCGCGAGAATCTTGTACTTCGTCTCCTCGAATTCGGCCTCGGTGAGCACACCAGATTCGAGCAGCTCCTTCGCGAGCGCGAGGCGCTGTAGCGGGTCAACGCCGCCGCCCCCACCACCACCGCCGCCGCCGACGGGCGATCCGTTCGGCCCCAGCGTGATTCCGCCGGATGCTGCGCGCGCTTCTTCCATCGCTCGCACGCGATTCTTCTCGCGCCATGTTTGCTCTTGCTGCTGGCAAAATCGGTAGAGCACCGTCGCGCTGTCGGGGTTGAGATACTTCACGGCGATGCGATCGGTTGCCGTCCCGCCCGCAGAACCGGCGACGTTCTCGCCACCGACGGAGCATGAGAACGCGGTGCCGAACAGCTTTGGGATAACGCTCTCCTGCACGCTCGCGTCACGGAGGTCTTGCCACTGAAAGTCCTCCATCTCATAGCCGCCGAGCAGCCCGCGCGAGAGTTTCACCAGCCGGTGTGTGGTCGCACAAACAATCGTACGTCGCTGAAGCCGTACGTAGGGCATGAACTTCACCTGTACGCACGTCACCTCGATCGACTCTCGGTCAATCAGCAGCTCTTTCAGGCGCTCAAGCGACTTGGTAATCCGACTGTCGAGGCCGGAGACCGGCACAGGGAGGTTGGGGGTCGTCATGGCATTGATTGGGCAGCGAGAAGGTCAGCCTAGTGCCGACCCCTCTAGCACGTTCCCCCTGTTCTGGCCCGTCTCAGCGCGTGCTGCCTAGAGCCAGTGCGGGTCTTGCGGAGCGCGCATCGGGAGCGCGTCGCGATCGTGCGCAGAGCGCTCGTCTCGTGACCAGCGCGCGTATCCCTCTGAGGCATCGTCGGCGTACCACGCAGCGTCGTCGGTCGTGTACCAGACGCGGCCAGCGATGGTCGCGTCGAACTCGAAGCGCGGGCCGGAGTCGATCGCGAAGGCGGGTGCCTCGGCGCTCGACTTAAGCGTGTGCCAGTCACTCCCGAAGCTATCGTGCCGCCAAAGCTGCCCATCGGCGCTGGCCAGAATGATGGTGGTGGACGAGGGGTCCGGCGCGATCAGCGCGAATTCTCCGGCGTCGCGGCTGAAGTCAGTCGTTCGATCGTGGCGCAGCCAAGCGTCCCCGTCATGGTGCCAGACGGTGTCGGCTTCGACGCCCCAGAAGCTCCCGTCACTGGCGAAGCCACCATGCAGCAGCTGGGAGGGTGAGCCCTGCGATCCCGCGCTCGGCAGCGTCTCGAAGGTCGCGCCGTCGTCGAAGGAACGCCGAAGCTGCCCGTCAGCGGTCTGTTCCCAGACCTGCTCGTCGTATTGAGCGAACCACAGCGTGGTCTCGCCGGCGCGCTGTTGCTGAGCGCGCTGCCCGGTCTCCGGAAGCTCGAGCAGAGCGACCCCAGCCGCCGTCTGGTTCCCCAGAGCATCGGCGGTGAGCAGGCTGCCATCTTGCGAGCCTGCGTCGAGGCGCGTGACTTCACTTTGCCAAGACGGGGCTTCGTCGATCGGAGTGTCAGCGCTGCAACCGAGCCCGAGAGCCAACGCGAGGCCAACGGACGCGTAGACCGCTCGCACGTCAAAAGCCGTCGCGCCGTGAGGGCGCGAAGTCCCCGCCATGGGGCGGTTGAGGCTGTGAAGTTGGTTGGTCATGGCAGTGGAATCGGCACGTGATGTGTCAATTGTTACAATGGTGTGACACTCCGCTTAGGTTCGCGCAAGCTTTCCATGGGAAGAAATCGCGAGAAGCTCGTTGATAACGCCGCAGTCGTGTGGCGCGATGTGACACCGTGCTGTCACGCAGCGCAGTGGCAATGAAGGCGTTGAGCCACACGCTGACGACGGTCCATCGCCGCACGGAGACCCGTGGAGCTCAGGTCATAGGGGCTCCATTGCGCTATCCGTCAGATTCCAACTGACACGCCCGCAGCATTACAGCAGACTCCTGCCAAGTCGCGCGTAGGCGTCAGCAGCCCTCTGCTCCGATGCCCAGACGTGCGACCGAACCACTGAAGCGGCTCTTCATGAAGCACCACTTTGTCGATTTCTTGGACCGAGAAGGCGGGTATTGGACGATGCTACCGAATCACGATCGCTATGCGTTTGCGCTTGGTGATTGCCCTGAGGGTAGCCCCGAAGTCAGGATCGCGACGATCGGAGAGAACGAGCCGAATTGGAGGCGCGTGCTCACGCTTCCGAACCTCGAGGAGCTGACACTTCATGAGCCGACGCAGGCACAGCTCAACGCGGTGTCGGTGCTGACAGGATTGAAGCGACTTCGGGTCACGCACGCCAGACCTCGTGACATCGAGTTCGTGCGCCCTCTCTCGCAACTTGAGGAGCTGGTCCTAGAGCACGTGTCGGGGGTGCGCGACCTCTCGCCGCTCTCAGATCTCAAGCGTCTCCGGGCGCTGCACACCGAGAGCCTTCGTGGCGTGAAGAGCTTCGACGGGCTGTCCAACATCGACAGCCTCAGATCCCTGTCCATCTTTGGCGCCCTTAACTGGAAGCAGCCCATTGAGGACTTCGAGTTTCTCGGACGATTGCCAAATCTAGAGTTCCTGCGCCTGTCCTCCGTGGTCAACAGGACAGCCTACCCAGCCATGCTTCCGGCGACCACGTTGCAGCACCTGAAGAAGCTCAGCATCCGGAGGAACCTGCTCGCCGCTGAAGAGTTCGCGCTGCTAGAGGTGGCTCTGCCCGGGGTCAAAGGCGCGGATTGGGGTCCGTATACGACCGTCAGCTGGAACTGGCTGCCAATGACGGCAGACGATGACCGCGGACGCCTTCCCGAGGACGTGCTTCGCGCAAACCACCCCGAGGTGCTTCTTCACCCGGACGGGAGTGTAACAGTTTCGGACCCGGAGACGGAGCGCATCGAGTTCACGGGTAAGGGCACCCGTCACCTCGCGTGTCGCAGCTCCAAGGCCGTGAAGAGGTGTCGAGAGCGCGCCGAGCGCTACGAGGATTGGAAAGCCAAGGCGCGGAAGACGCTCGACACGCGGGTGGTCGATTGGGGGCGTCTGGGTCGTGCGCGCTGAGATTGGTCCTGGCCGGCGCCGCTCCGTCTCGCCGCTCATCGCG
>JBLFZA010000232.1:0-7222 GCA_047610025.1 Bradymonadia bacterium
CAAGTGTGGGCGGCCTCTCACCACAACCCGCTTGTCGTACTTTCGGCGTCGTCTGACCGGCGTGTAGACGCCGCGTTTCAATCGGCCGAAGCGCGATTTGAGCTCGACTCGGCATACGACCGCCTCCAAGCGCTCTTGTCGAAGACAGAGACCTGGACGCGCCAGAACGCGCCAGTGGTCGCTGACGGACTCGTCGCGTACTTCTGCGCCGAGTTCGGAATGCACGAATCCGTCCCGCTCTACAGTGGCGGCCTAGGCGTGCTCGCCGGTGACCACATCAAGACGGCCAGCGACCTCGGCATCCCCTTCGTCGGGATCTCGCTGCGCTACTCGCAGGGCTATTTCCGCCAGTCGATCGACGACTCCGGCTGGCAGCAAGAGCACTACCCCCCGACCCACTGGCAGCACACGCCTGTCAAAGAGACCCTCGTCGACGGTCAGCCGCTCTATGTTGAGGTCCCCCTCGACGACAGAACAGTACGCGCCCAAATCTACCAGTTGGCCGTTGGGCGCAGCACGCTCTATCTCATGGAGACCGACATCGATGGGAACGCGCCAGAGGATCGCGCGTTGACCGACCGACTCTACGGCGGGGACAACGAGACTCGCATTCGACAAGAGATCCTGCTCGGCATTGGCGGCGTGCGGCTGCTCCGAGCACTGGGACACGTCCCGTCGGTTTACCATCTGAACGAAGGCCACAGCGCGTTCGCCTGTTTCGAGATGATCCGGGAGCAAGTCGCGCTCGGTCATTCCTTCGAGGAGGCGCTGGCGTGGGTGCGCGAGCGCACCCTTTACACAACGCACACGCCGGTTCCCGCTGGTCACGACCGGTTCGTACCGGAGCGAGTGACCAGCGCGCTTCGCCAATTCGAGGGTAAGCTCGGCGTCGGGTGGCATCGTCTCGTTGGGTTGGGTCGCGTGGACACCGAAAACCACGATGAGTCGTTCTGCATGACGGTCGTCGCCCTCAAATGCGCCGGACGCTCTAACGGTGTCTCGAAGCTCCACGGCGAGGTGTCACGCGAGATGTGGCGAGGCCTGTTCCCAGGCGTCGAAGTTGATGACGTGCCCATCGGCCACGTCACCAACGGCGTGCACGTCGAGACGTTCATGCAGCCGACGGTTCGACGCATCATCGAGCGCCTCGGTGGCGAAGATTGGGGCGAGCTGTTGCTCAAGCCGACCGAGTGGGAGGCGCTTGTCGACCGGATCAGCGATGAGCAGCTCGTCGCTCTCAAGCTCGACCTGAAGCGACACCTTGGCCAAATGCTGAGAACCCGAATCGAGCGACGCGCGGCGACGGGCAGCCAGCTCGCAACGAACAGCCTCAAGAGCCTCGACCACTGGCAGTTCGAACACCTGACGATCGGATTTGCTCGACGCTTCGCGACCTACAAGCGCGGAGATCTGATCTTCCGCGAGCTCGAAAAGGCGAAAGAGGTGTTCTGCACAGACGGGCGACCGGTGCAGTTGCTCATCGCAGGCAAAGCGCACCCCCGTGATGTCCCGGGCAAGACAGTCATTCAGGAGGTCGTGCGCGCCATGAAGCAGGCCGATTTCGGAGGGCAAGTCCTGTTCCTTGAAGACTACGACCTCGCGCTGGGACGGGCGCTCACGTCCGGTGTGGATGTTTGGCTCAACAACCCGCGCCGCCCCCGCGAAGCCTCGGGCACTTCAGGCCAGAAGGTCGTCTTCCACGGCGGTATCAACCTGTCCATTTTGGATGGGTGGTGGGCCGAAGGCTACGACGGTTCCAACGGCTTCGCGATCGGCGATCATGAGGCCCCCAAGAACCCTGAAGAGCAGGACGCTCGCGACAAGACCGCGCTGTACGACGTCTTGCTCGGCGATGTGATCCCCGAGTTCTACGCCGACGGAAAGCCCGGCGCCAACAGCGCTTGGGTCAAACGGATGAGAAACAGCATGAAAACCCTGTCGCACGAGTACTCAACCCGACGCATGCTTCGCGACTACGTGCAGAAGTTCTACAGCCCGATCTCCTCGGGCTCCTCAAAATCGAAGCGCTAGGACTTCTTCGACCTGTCGAGTCGTAAGATGTTCACGTGAAGGCCACGGTTCTGCATAGTCGCGAGCGCCTCCCACTGCAGACCGGTGGCCTTCTTGAGGCCAGTCCGAGGTGTCATCACGACCACCGGACCTAAGTCTGGGCGCGCGCGAATAAGTTCACCGAGTTGCCGAAGCGCCGGTTCCACGCTCGCAGGCGAGAGGCGGCGACCGTAAGGCAAGTTCGTCACGACCGTAGCCCCTTCCGGCACGTCGGCCCAGATGTCGCCAGCCAAGCGCTTCTCGAACCGGCACCAGGGCTCGAAACTACCCGCAGCCGCGTTCGCGCTAGCCTGCTTGATCGCCGCCATCGACTTGTCGCTCCCGAAGATCCGGGCCGATGCAGGAGCGGCTGAGGCCGTCGGTGGGGCCGTGAACTCGAAACGCTGAGCGGTCGGCCAGCGGAGGAACGCGTAGTCTTCTTCCGCGCGCACAGGAGCACCCGAGACGATTGACGCAGCCTCGAGACAAATTGTCCCCGCACCGCAGAACGGATCGTAGAGGGGCGTGCTGCCGTCCCAGTCCGCGGCTCGAAGCATCGCTGCTGCGAGTGTCTCCCGAAACGACGCCTCTCCGGTTTCGGCCCGCCACCCGCGGCGGTGAAGGAGTTCGTCCGACGCATCGACGCTGATCGTGACCTTATCGTTCA
Organism: Bradymonadia bacterium; assembly: GCA_047610025.1. Lineage (GTDB taxonomy): Bacteria > Myxococcota_A > Bradymonadia > REDH01 > REDH01 > JBLFZA01. The sequence goes on from JBLFZA010000232.1 coordinate 2,717, forward strand.
CGATTCGCACGTGCACCGTTCCGATCGTCTGCGACGGTGCTCGACGAAGGCATCGATCAATCACTTCGCGGGCGCGAGACTCAACCGCGCCGCTGTGAATCAACTTGGACTTCCGACAGACGACTTTTACATCCGGTGTGTCGCCCTCGGCGATCCACGCGTGCCACGGCACCTTCTCGAGACCTTTGTTCAAGGCAGGGAACGAGCGCGCGTCGAAGTGTTTAACCCGGACGCGCACAGACTCCGCCAGCCGGCTCTGGCGCACGACGGTGGAGAGTTCGGCGAGAGTGCCCTGAAGGGCGACGCCGCCGCGACGTTCGATCGGGACAGCATCCGGAACGAGCGACAGGCACTCGGCGTGCAACCAACGCTCGATACCAGGGGTGACCGAAGCGAAGAAATGAAAGCGACTCTCAGACACGCGTGGCTCTGGGCTTTACAAAGAGGAACGCCTGTCGTTACTCGACGGCGGAACTTTCTACTGCCCTCTTGGCATCATTCCCTCTTCTTCCGCTACCGCTACATGAGTTGGACCTACGCTCTTTTGCTTTCGTTCTTGCTCGCCGCCTGCTCGCAGTCGGCCCCCTCCCCCGAAACCGCCGAGGGCGAATCAGGCTCAGGTGAGGCTGCGTCCGACCAAGCCGAGGCTAGCGGCGAGGCCGCCGCACCAGGCGAAGCTCAGTCTGCTGAAGCCGCCGCCGCCATAGCGGCCGAAGCCACGCGGGACCCGATGACAGCGCCAGGCGACGTCGCCGCGACGCCGCCCTACGCCGAGGCGACCGAGAGCGGTCTCGCTTCGTTCGTCCTCCAGGCAGGCACCGGCACCGCGCCGCCTGCCGCACAGGACACCGTCACCGTTCACTACACTGGGTGGACAACGGACGGTGAGATGTTCGACTCCTCCGTTCAGCGCGGAGAGCCGACGTCCTTCCCGCTCAATCGCGTCATTGCCGGCTGGACCGAGGGCCTTCAATTGATGGTCGAAGGCGAGAAGCGCCGCTTTTGGATCCCGGTTGAGTTGGCGTACGACAATCGACCGGGCCGACCGCTCGGCATGCTCATCTTTGATGTCGAGCTGATCTCGATCGCGCGCGCTCCAGAAGCACCTGCGGCCCCCGAGAACGTCGCCGCTGCACCCGAGAACGCTGAAGTGACGGCCTCTGGCCTCGCGTCTGTCGTCTTGCAGCCGGGAACCGGAAGTGTGCACCCGACCGCCGAGAGCGAAGTCTCCGTCCACTACTCAGGCTGGACAACCGACGGGGAGATGTTCGACTCCTCAGTCACGCGAGGAGCGCCGGCGACCTTCCCGCTTGGCGGCGTCATTCCAGGCTGGACGGAAGGCGTTCAGCTGATGGTCGAGGGCGAGAAGCGACGCTTCTGGATTCCGGTCGAGCTCGCCTACAATGGTCGCCCTGGCGCGCCAGCTGGCATGCTCATCTTCGATGTCGAGCTGCTGCAAATCCGCAACTAGCTCGGCCCTGAAGGCAGTCGAGGGCGGTGCTCTAGAGCACCACATCGCACTGCCAGTTCACCGCGTGAGGGGCATGGCACGAGTAGCGAACGCTACTCGCGTTGACCCATGATCCGAGCAATGTGCCGACGGACCCCACGATAATGAAAGGCACCGAAGCCAACAACGAGCACACCGAGAACTATCAACGCCGAGCCGAGCGTGGCCCCGGCCGGTGTTGTCAGGAGGTACGCCATCGTCGCGCCCGAGGCGGCGAGCGCGATACCCGTCCGAACAAAGGAGAGAAGCGTACGCTCATTCGCCAATCGCGTACGCTCTGCCGCCAAAAGATCAGCGGCCGAGAGTTCACGCTTCTGCTCGGTCACTGCTTCACGTCAGGCGGAACGAGAATAGTGACGGTTCGAGTATCCAGAACTGCCGCACCTTGCCCCACGATATCGATGAATGCCGTGAACACTTGAGGGTCCGACGTAGCCGGAACGCAGTCGTTCACGGCCTCGACAATAAAGCTGAGCTCCGCCCCGGGCGTGACATTAGCGAAGACGTCGGGGCTGCCATCGAGGTTGATGTCCACGATCTCCGGCGCAACAGAACACGCTCTATCGGGGCCACTACCGAGCGCAGGCCGAACTCGGCGAATGAAACAGCTCGTGTCTATGCCGGAGCGAGCCAACTCGTCGAGATCAGGACGTGTTCGGGCGTTCACCTGAAACGTCGCGAAATTAGCTAAGACATCGATACCCGCCACGATGGTCGTATCGAGACCCTCGCCGAGACCCGAGATATCGTACACCAGCGGGCAGAACCCGCCATCGAGAGGTTCGTTTCCACTGCCATCTGCGCCGGTGCAACACTGACCGAGCTGACACTCCGCCGGCCGGCCCTCATCCCACGCGCACGCGGGCACCAACGACCCCGTCGCGCGGCTGATATCGACGAGGTCTTCGCGCGCCGCTGCGCCCGAAGCGATCCCCACAATCTTGCCACCGATACGTGCGAGCGCGTCGTACGCTTCGAAGCGGGTAGCACCGAAGCGATAGTTCGACTCGCCCTTGGCGTGGCTTTGGGCGTCGGTCATCTGAACGATGATGGGGACAGCGCCGTCACGGAACCCAGCACCGCCGATTCCTCCGTCCGCCTCCCCTTCTACAAACCCACTTGCGACGTTGAAAGGCAGCACTTCTGGGCCGGTCGTCAGGCACGTTGGGTTGTTTCGACCAAGCCCGGTAGCCGCCTGATACAAAGCCTCGAGGCCGGATTCTGGGATGTCGTTGCCAGAATTGGTCGACAGGCGGTCCACCGCAGCCTGTGCGCGGCTCACGCTCGTCGTCACGCGTTGTTCGAGCCGAAACGGGCGATCGGACAGCGGGGAACCGTGCCCGTTGCAGGGGAAGTCCTCGAAGTAACTCACCGCGAACCCCGCATTCTCTAGGCTCGCTTGAAGAGACGGAATGATGCTCAACGATAGCGTCTCCTGCAGCCGGCCAATCTCCTCTCCCATCGAACCGGTTGTGTCCATTTGGAAGAGCACATCCGCGCGATCCACAAGGGGCACGAACGAGAGTTCGTCTGACGTTGGGTTTCCGTTGAACGGCAGGGTGAAGAAGAAGTCGACATCATCGTCGATTTGCTCGTTCTCATCACACGCCTGAAACTCATCGTCTTCGCCGGCGAACGCGACCTCCAGCAAATCGGGAATCCCGTCTCGGTCGCTATCGACAAGCGCTCGTTCGGTCGACTCCGGGCACCCTCGTTCGATGAGGTCGGCTAGACCATCCGCGTCCGAATCGGCATCCAAGTAATCGGGGAAACGATCACCATCGCGGTCGATTGGCTCTAAGCCACTGCCGGGTTCCTGACCGTATTCGATGGCGTCGAGCCAATCGTCGCCGTCCGAGTCGGTGTCGAAGAAGTTGGGGATACCATCAAGGTCAGCGTCCGCATCCCCCTCAAATCTGTCGAGGATGTTGTCGCCGTCCGAGTCGTCGTCGAGATAACTGGGTGTCTCGTCACCATCTGGATCCTGCGCTCCTTCGACTTCATCGTCGATGCCGTCACCGTCGGAATCCAGGTCAAGGAAGGCCCCGACGCCATCGTTGTCGGGGTCAGCCAAGCGTTCGTCTTCGTCGAGAAGCCCGTCTCCATCGGAATCAAGATCCAAGAACGCCGGCAGCCCGTCAGCGTCGAGGTCGGCTCGGCCTTCCTCGGAGTCGAGCAGCCCATCGCCGTCGGAGTCATCGTCCAAGTAGTTTGGCACGCCATCGCCGTCGGGGTCGCCATCACCTTCGATCTCGTCTCGCAGCCCGTCTTCATCGCTGTCGAGGAGCGCCGACCCGTCTCTCAGGTCACCTGTTGTGTCCTCAGGTCCCACCTCATCATCCAGGATATCCTGCGCCGACCCTCCATCGACGTCCGCCGTGCTGCCGTCGGGGCCCGCATCAGTGGTCTCGTCTGCGCAGGCGTCGCCCTGCTCACAGTCCGGTTCGCTCGAGCAGCCCGAAGCCACCAAACCGAGGGCGACCAGCAGCGGCAGCGTTTTGATGACCCGTGAAACGCTCATGGCGAAGTTCCAACTGTACGAGGAGATCCCGCGCGACGCAGATGTGCGAGGTGTTGATGTTAGCAACAACCCCACATCAATACCAACGGCGTCGCGCCGCACCATCCCCACCGCGCGAGACGCCGGCGTCAACCATCTTCGCGTTAGGGGCGTTGCCAGCGAACGCCCACAGAGGTCACGCTGGGTGTGAACTCTCGGTCTTGCGTCGAGAGCAGGACTTGCACTTCCAACTCTTGCCCTCTCGGAAGCAGCTGCCCGATCGCCGCTGGTGTGTTGTCGAGGAAGGCAGACCACTCGGACCATTCGGAGTCCGAGTCGACCCGCACGCGGGCGCGAGCGGCGACAGTTGTGCCAGAGGGCAGTGAGGCATCCCACACAAGCTCGTCAAAGCGACACTCGGCATATCCGCAATCGAAGCGCACCGTCCAATCGCCATTCGGAGCCGTGAAGTTCCGCAGCTGGAAGCCCGTCAAGT
>JBLFZA010000233.1:0-7188 GCA_047610025.1 Bradymonadia bacterium
CTAGGTTGTCGGTCATCTCGCAAGGTAGCTCCCCATCGACACCCGATCGGCGCTCCGCCTCGCTAGTTCCTCGTGACTCTGATTCGTCTCATGTCGACGCTACTCAATGACTTCGGACGACCTGCTAGCTGGCTGCGCCATTCGTTGGTGCTGCCGCTCGCAGCCGCGCTGCTCATGCCCGCGTGTGGAGATGATGAGCCGAAGCAAGGGCCAGCGCCCGTGGCAGACGTCCTAGGGGATATCACCGCGGATGCGGGAGCAGACCTCTCCGAGAATGCCGATGACGTCGCAAACGATACCGTCGCTGACGCTGCGAGTGATACGGAAGAGGACAGCGCGGACACGGCGGTTATCGACGCTGGCTGGCCCGACTGGCGCGACAATCTCCCAGAGATCGCCGAGTTCGAGTGCCCTGACGAGCTTCCCGCTCCGTCCGACGCGCGGCGCGTGCCCGGTGGTCATGGCTACCACGGCCTCGCGTTCGACGTCGACGGCACGCTGCTCGGCAGCGACGGCAACGCGCTGATTCGCGTCGACAGTGAGGGGAATGAAGAGCTCTGGGTTCCAGGGCTCGGAACCATTCAGCAGATGCAGTACCTTGAGCCCGGCGGCGACCTCGTCGTCGGCACGTCATCCGGCCTCTTGCGCATCACGCCCGATGGCGGGCGAACGACGCTTGCTCCTGATTTAAACATTTACGGAGTGGAGGTCGGCCCGGATGGGATGGTCTACACGGCAGGCACGAATGGCGTCTGGCGCGTGAATCCAGAAGATGGGTCCTACGAGACACTGTTGCCACGCACCGACGACTTCTTGCCGCACACCGTGACCTTTGACCGCGAGTACTCGCGCATCTTGATCGGAGTCGTCACCGGCTACTTCGGCGGCGGCGATGGAGGCGGTGGAGGTGGAGGTGGCAATGACCCGCTTCGCGGCGCGCGCTCGGCGGGCTGTAATGGGCTCGAGAACGGTGGCGGCTGCCTCTACGAGAACGGGCAGAACGTCGCCGTGCTCGGCGAGTGCGTCGACTATGAGGGCGCGCTGCAGTGCTACAATTTCGACTTTGGCCCCGGCGGAGACTTCGAAGCCGTGCCGGAGCAAATCACCGCCTGCGAAAACCAAGACGACGGGGCCAGCTGCGACTACGAGAACGCGGGCGTCGCCGTGAGCGGTGATTGCTACGTCTGGGGCGACGGCGTACCGGGCGAGTGTTGGGACTTCCGCTTTGCTGGCGAGGAGCCCCGTACCGCGCTTCCCGGGCAAATCGTCGCGTGTATGCAGGAGGAGCTCGGTGGGCAATGCGTCTACGTCGACACCGAGGGTGGGCGAGTGAATGGCGAGTGCTTCGCGCTAGGCAGCGACGGCGGCCTGCAGTGCTGGGATCCGAATGACCTCGAAGAGGCGACACCCGAGCAGGTGGTCGCCTGCGAGGAGCTCGGAGAAGGCGACGAGTGCGCGTACACCGGCTTTGCTGGTGACGTCGAGGGCGTTTGCAAGCCCGGCCCACGCGCTGGAGACCCGCTTGAGTGCGTGGAAGTCGAAGAGGTCGTCCCGCCGTCAGAGGTGATCGGAAACGAGATCATGAGTTGGGCTGTCGACGCGAACCTCAACCCGATAGGCGAACGCGAGATCTACGCGCTCGGAGTTGGGGGCGGCTACCACGATGCTCTGGCTCACGACATTTGTGGCAATTTGTATGTGTCTGATTTCTCAACGCGTTCGTTGTGGCGTGTCACCCCCGACCGCGAAGTCACACAGTTGATCGACTGGTCTTCGGGGGATGAAGCAGCCGGAAGCTACGGGCATGGTTGGGTATGGGGCACGGGTGAGAACGGATGGCGCTCTGACGCCGCGTACTTCCCGCTGCCGTACTCAGGTAATGAAGTTCAAGAGATCGTGTTCGGCGTGCCGAGCCACCGTTGGAATGGAGTAGGACTTGATGAAGACTAGGCCCTGGTTGTCCCGTTGCGCCCGACGCGCCGGCTCTTTGCGTATCTCTGATGCCCTCGGCGGGCGGCTGTGGCTGACGCTGCTGTGTGTTGGCGTGCTCTCGGCGTGCGCCGATGATGGTGGCGGGCCAGATGAGCCCGAGCGCGTGCAAGCGCCGGAAGGCGAAATCGTCGAAGGTGAGTGTACGGTCACGGATGGCGAGAATACGCCCTTCGTGCAGATGCTCGGGTGTAGCGCCGACTTCGACGTGCTCTCGTCGGAGCCGATCTCGTCGTCGATTCCAGGCGCGCGCTCGGTCAAGACGGTCTACGACCGCACGCCGATGGAGCAGTACTTCCAGAACAGCATCCTGTATCCGATTCACTGGGAGTTCGCGTCGAACCACCTGTCGATCCAGAACGGTATGGCGCCGGTTCCGGCGCTCGGGATTTTCAACGCATCTGAGTACTTCAGCCCCACGCGCCGCTTTATCCTCGGCGCAGCGACGTACTACGAAGGCCCGGCTATCTGGGCATGGGAGCTCTCGCCCTACGACACGGCCGATGCCGAGATGATCGCTACCGCGTACCGCAGCGTGCGTGACAACGCGTTCTTCGGCCCGGCGTTGTACTTCCACCCGACCTCCGCCGCTCTCGAGCAGATCGCAGAGGGCCTCCCCGAGGACGTGCGAGTTGTCTCGACCGATGAGCTCTTCGCTGGCGTTGATTACCAGCCGCTCAACCTCGCGCGCTCGGTCGGACTCCTTCGATACATCTCCGAGGAAGAAGCCGAACTCGTCGATTTCCGCGAAATTGTCGTACTTGAAGCCGTACCAAACGACATTGGCGTTGTGCAGGGCATCATCACCCAACAGTTCCAAACACCGCTCTCGCACATCAACGTGCTTTCGCAGAACCGAGGCACACCAAACATGGGCCTCCGTGGTGCGTGGACGAACAGCGAGCTCCGCGCCCTCGACGGCAAGTGGGTCGAGCTGAGCGTTGGGTCGAATGATTGGACGGTCCGAGAGGTCACGGAAGCAGAAGCAGAGACGTGGTGGTTAGAGAACCGCCCCGATGCGATCGATGTCGGCCCGATGGACACGAGCATCCAGGTTCTCACCAACGCGGAGGACATCATCGACCTCGACACCATGACGCTACAAGAGGCGCTGCAAGCAGGCGTCCCCGCATTTGGCGGAAAGGGCACACACTTCGGCGCGCTCGCGCTGATCCCCGAAGTGCCGAACCCGCCGGGCTTCGTTGTCCCCGTCTACTTCTTCAACCAGTACATGGAAGAGAACAATCTGTGGGTTGAGGTCGACGCGATTCTCGCAAGCGAAGAGACACGCGCCGATGTCGTGTTGCGGCGCGACGCGCTCGCTCGCCTCCGCGGGCTTATCGAAGAGGGTACGGTCAACGCAGACTTCCTCTCCACATTGGAGACGAAGCTCGCCCTCGACTTCCCCGATACGCGCATGCGCTTCCGTTCCAGCACAAACGCTGAGGACGTCAGCAACTTCAATGGCGCCGGCTTGTACACTTCGCGCTCGGGAGACCCGAACGACCCGAACAAGTCCTTCTCACGCGCTGTGCGTGAAGTCTGGGCGAGTGTGTACAGCGACCGCGCGTTCTCCGAGCGCGAGTACTACGGCATTGAACACCGCAATATTGGTATGGCGCTGCTCGTGCACCGCTCGTTCCCGAACGAAGATGCAAACGGCGTAGCCATCACGTCGAACGTCTTCGACCCGGACCAACTTGATGCACCGAGCTTCTACGTGAACGTTCAGGAAGGCGGCCTCTCGGTCGTTATCCCGGAGCAGGGCACGTCGACCGACCAGTTCCTCAACTATTACCAATCACCGAACCAACCGATCGTCTACCTGGCGAGCAGTAACCAAATCGCCGATGGTGAGACGGTGCTGACTGCCGCTGAGGTAAACCAGCTGGCGAACGCGCTCGACGCCATCCACGTCTTCTTCCGCCCTGTCTACGGCAGCAGCGGTGGGTTCTATGGTATGGACTGCGAGTTCAAGTTCGACTCGTCGGCAACAGGTGTCAGCAGACTCTACGTCAAGCAAGCGCGGCCCTACCCGGGCTGGGGGAGCAACCCATGAATCGATTTTATTTTGCACTTCTTTGTGCGGCGTTAGGCGTCGCGGGCTGCGGCGATGACGCCGAAAGTCCCACGACTGGCGGACAAGACGCCGGTGGTGACACCGTCACGGTAGACACCGATGATGGCGATGATGTCAGCGGCACAGACACTGGCGGAACAGACACCGGCGGTACGGACACCGGCGGAACAGACACTGTGACGCCGACCGATACGATCGGTCCCGATGGCCTGCCCATTCCGTCGAGCCTTGAGCTCTCGGGAACTTGCCCACTCGAGACCCGTTTTGGTGGGTTCCTCGTGCAGGCTGAAGAGAGCTACAGCTTCGTCTCTGGCGAAGTCTCGAACGGCATCGTGCCGTCGAACGTGCTCGAAGAGACGCTCAACGAAGCGGGCTGCGTGCTGCTGAAGCGCGACAACCCCTTCTGCGATCCCGGCTGCACACCCGGCTTCGTTTGTGATTATGACGGAGAGTGCATCACGTACCCCGAGCCACAGCAGCTGGGCACCGTCTCGGTCGATGGCCTGATTCAGGCTGTGTCGATGGAGCCGCCGGAGGGCGTTGGCGCGAACTACTTCGACGCGACGTTGCCGCACCCAGCGATGGTCGTGGACAACACAATCCGATTGCAGAGCGAAGGAGGCGGTTTCGAGCCGTTCACGCTTTACGGCATCGGTGTGGAGCCGATCAGCGTCATCGAGGGAACAGAGTGGTTGGTTGAAGAAGGCATTGACCTGCAGCTCGCATGGGCGCCGCCGGTCGAAGGAAACTACGGCGAAATCTTCATCAGCCTCAACATCGACCAGCACGGCCTCTCGCCGACGACGATGTACTGCATTCTGCCGGACACCGGCAGCGGTAGCGTGCCATCGGCCGTCACGGACGGCTTGATCGAAGCGGGCGTCACCGGCTTTCCGAGCGGCGTTGTCGCGCGGCGAACGGCAGACAGCACCACAGTTGGTGATGGGTGCGTTGACCTCGTGGCGTTATCGACCAAGACGGTCGCCGTCGATGTTATCGGCTTTACGCCGTGCAACCGCATGACGCCCTGCCCCGAAGGACTGACCTGCAACTTGCCGCTGGAAATCTGCGAGTGAGTTTCGGCTCCCAAGTACTCGCCACCGCGGTCTCGACCCAAGGAGGCCGCGTTGCGTGAGCAATTAATCACGGGCGCGCTCGCGCCTTTCGAGGTGTGTTCCAGTGAGCTGCTGGAGGCGCGCGCGCTACAGAAGCGCGTGGACTCGAAGTACATGTTCTCGCTCCATAAGCTACCGGCTCTGCTGGAGACGCTGAGCGAGTCTTTTCACATCGTGCTCTCCGACGGAAAGCACTCGGCGACGTACGAGACGCTCTACTACGACACGCCCGATCGCGCGCTCTTCGACGCGCACAGGCGCGGCCGTCGTCCGCGACATAAAGTGCGTGTGCGACACTATGCAGAACGCAATCTCTGCTTCCTCGAGACCAAGACGAAGGATCGGTACTCGGTCACCACCAAGCACCGTTACACGCGAGACGCGCGCGCTTTCGACCTGAACGACGCTGATCGCGTGCAGGTCATCGACGCCATTGGAGACGTCGGCGAGCTTGTCCCGGCCGTGTGGCTCGACTTTCGACGCGTGACGCTCGTCGGCGTGAACCACCTCGAGCGCATGACCTTCGACCTCGGCGTCTCGATGCGCGCCGACGACAAAGAGGCCGCGTTTCCGGATGTCTGCATCGCCGAGCTCAAACAAGCGCGCTTTGCGTCGCAATCACCAGGCGTTCAGGCGCTTCGTGCATTTGGCATTCGACCCGGCTCTATGAGTAAGTACTGCATCGCGGCCAGCACCCTGCTCTTCCCTGGCCGAACGACGCCCTTCCGCGCGACAGCGCGCGAGCTCGAACGACTTTCCCACGCGTAGCGGTGGAGAGGCTGTTCCGCCTTCCCAGACCACCGCTCACGCTCTCGTAACTCTGACACGAACTCTGTCGCCTCTCGGCGGGCAGAACGCCTCCTGTCAACTCGCACGCGTACCTCGATGGACTTCGACACAATCATCAACCTGCTGCTTGAGGCCTTCGGGTCTGACAAGCTGATCGAAGTCGACGACTTCCTGAAGCTCTGCACACGGTTCGCTCTCAGCCTGACGTCGGCGTACATCGTCATCAAGCTAATCTACGTCCGCCTATATCGCTGGAACGAGCAGGTCTTCACGTACTTCGCGTTCAACATCATCACCTTTGCGCTCTGCTTTTTGCTCCGCAAGGTGCCGATCGAGCTCGGGTTCGCGCTGGGTCTGTTCGCCGTATTTGGTATTCTTCGGTACCGCACCGAGCCCATTAAGATTCGGGACCTGACGTACCTCTTCGTGGTGATCGGCCTCGCGATTTTGAACGCGGTCGCCAACCGGCACGTGAGCGTGGCGGAGCTACTCTTCATCAACGGTATCATTGTCGTCAGCACGTATGTGCTCGAGATGAAGATGGGGGGTGACCGGCACGTCTGGAAGACCATTATGTACGATCGCCTCGACCTCGTTCACCCAAGCAAACACGACGAGCTGGTAAAGGACCTCGCCGATCGGATTGGGATACGCGTGCACCGCGTCGACGTCGTGCACGCCGACCTGCTGCGAGACGTCGCCAAACTTCGCGTTGAGTGCGAACAAGAAGAAGGAGCAAACTCATGAGAATTACCCTGTGGCCCCTTCGTCTCCTCGGCGCGTCCTGCGCGCTGACGCTCCTGTGCATCACGGCCTCGGCGTCCGCTCAGACCTCGGATGACGACACGCAGCTCTGGCTGGAAGCCGGTATCCGCGGCGATATCACGGACGATCTCGATCTGACCTTCACGCAGGCATTTCGATTCGATCAGCGCATCTCCCGCTTGGGCCGTGTGTTACCGGAGCTGTCGCTGGGCTATGATCTTCCGCATGGCATCGACCTCGATCTGGGGTACCGCTTCACTGCGGACAAGCGCGATGAAGGCGACTGGCGCTACGAGCACCGGATCTACTTCGGCGGCTCGTACTCCCGCGATGTCGGCCCGTTGAACGTGCAATACCGCCTGCGCTTCCAAGAAGACCTCTACGAGAAGCGCGGCGAGAAGCTGAACGACCACATGCTGCGGAACCGTCTCCGCACGCGCCTGGAAGTGC
>JBLFZA010000234.1:0-7188 GCA_047610025.1 Bradymonadia bacterium
GCTGGGAACTCGCGCAACGCGAGAAGCCCGACCTCATCGTCACCGATTACATGATGCCCGTTCTCGACGGCCTCGGCCTCATCGAGCGCGTACGGGCGCACGAGAGCCTCTCGTCGATCCCTATCGTGATGTTAACGGCCAAGTCGGACGTCGAGGCGCGCGTGAAGGGACGTGAAGCCGGGGCCGATGTCTATATGGGCAAGCCCTTCGACGCGCATGAGCTACAAGCGGCCGTTCGCGCGCTGCTGAAGCAGCGCGGCCGACAAGTGTCGCAAATGGTCAAGGCACAGTCTCGGAGCCTGGAGCTGATCAGCGCTGGGTTAGCCCACGAGATCCACAACCCGCTCTCGTATGTGAAGAATGCGCACTTCGTCATCGCGCGTGATGCGCGCCGTCTGCTGGACGCCGCGAAGCTACTCCCCGAGGAGGCGCGAACCGAGCTTCACAGGTCCTTCTCTCGCATCGAACAAATGGTGATCGTCGCCGACGGCGGAATCAACAGGTTGCAGGCCATCGTCGAACTCGTTCGGCGCTACGCACGCGACGGCTACGACTCGGATGGTGAACCGCTCTCAGTGGATGAGCTGATCCTAGACACCGTGCGCCTCGCCATCCCGACGCCTTCGCGCGCTGAGACGCTGCGGCTGAACTTAGATACCGAAGGGACGGCTATTTTGGGACGCCGAGACGAGCTGCAGCAGGTGATTCGAAACCTCGTGCAGAACGCCCTCGACGCCGTCGGAGAAGACGGCCATGTCACCGTCCGATCGCGCGTGGACGACGCCAGAGTCGTTGTGATCGTGACCGACGACGGACCGGGTATTCCGCCGGATCAGCTCACCCACATCTTCACGCCTTTCTACAGCACGAAGGACGGCGGCGAAGGGCTCGGACTTGGCCTCGCGATCGCTCAGCAGGTGACCCTCGCGCATGGAGGCACACTGGATGTCCGCAGCCAACTTGGGACGGGCACCGAGTTCACTCTGCGGCTGCCGAGTGCGTCGCCGGAAGATGAGCTAGCCCTCGTGTAAGCGGTCGAAGGCTGGTTCGGACCGGCTGCGGGGCTCGACTACGGCGGGCACTATAGCATCTCAGGGGGTGATCCGATGGGTGAAGTGAGCGCCGTTCTGCGGCGTCGCGATGGCGGAACCGCCGTCGCAACGTTGGGCGGGCATCTCGCGCAACGACGGCTCTCTTGGCCAAGCGAGTCGTCACGAGGTGCCCGCACCAACGCTCACTCTCAGCCGGTGATCGCTTGCAAAGTCGAGCCGTGAGCGTAGAGCTAAGCGCCACGTCTCTGTTTCGCGACATGACCCCATGACCGTCTTTCTCTTCGACATCGAAGGCACGACCACGTCGATCGCCTTCGTCACCGATACCCTCTTCCCTTACGCACGCGCCAACGTTCGGCCGTTTCTCACCGAGAACTGGGAAGATGACGCGGTTCAACGCGCCGTCGCGCAGATCCGAGACGAGGCTGAGGAGGCCGTGAACGAGACGCCCGACGCCCTCTCCGACGAGGTCGCGAGGCAGATGGACCAAGACCGGAAGACGACCGGCTTAAAGTCTCTGCAGGGGCTCATCTGGAGAGCTGGCTACACCGACGGTACCCTCAAGGGCCACGTGTACGATGAAGTCCCAGCGGCGCTTCGACGCCTGCGAGCCGACGGGGCAACACTGGCCATCTACTCCTCCGGCAGCATCAATGCGCAGAAGCTACTCTTCGCGCACTCACGAGCGGGTGATCTGACTCCGCTTCTCAGCGCCTATTTCGACACCAGCAGCGGGCCGAAGCGGGAGGCCGCCAGCTACATCAATATCAGCGAGACGCTGGGGACGCCGGCGGACAACATCACCTTTGTCACAGACGTGCTCGCCGAAGCTCAGGCCGCGCGGCACGCAGGAATGCGCGCCGTCCTGTCGCTCAGAACGGGGAACACTCCGCTCCCTCTGGACCATGGCTTTGAGACGATCGAGAGCTTCGACGAGTTGTAGCGTGCTCGTGTCAAACCTCGATATCTGTCCCCAACACCAATCGGGGCAAGTGATCCGTGACGGCGTGCTAGTTTGCTCGGATTTCCAGCCTCCACTAGACTTCTCGAACGAACCCGCTTCAGCAGCAAAATTGATCCCACGGTCTCCGACATATTGCGCAGCCCTCGCACCAAGCACCCGCCTCGGGTTGGCGCTCCTGTGCTGCGCCCTGGCACTTGGGTGTTCGGCGAGCGCTGGAGACGATTCCCCAGACCTGCCGTGGTGGGAGGATGTGACGGGAGAGACGGACTCAGTCGACTCCGATTCCCCTGACGCTGGCGCAACGCCGGATGCGGCACAGGACGTCCGGGATGTCAGGCCCTCAGACGCCGATATCTCTGACGCTGGCCCAACGCCGGATGCGATAGCGGACGGCGCGGCGCAGGATGCGGGTGCGGATGACACGGCCGAACAAACCGACACGACTCCTGACGTCGACGCGTCAGATGCCGACGCCGCGGGCGAAGACGGCGAAGACGACGCGGACGGCGAAGACGACGCGGACGGCGAAGACGACGCGGACGACGCCGACGAGGATACATCCCCCACTTGTGAGCTCGGCAGCGCTTGCGATGATGGCGACCCCTGTACGGTCGACGACGAGTGCTCATCCACAGGATGCCTCGGTCAACTCCTCGATTGCTCCTCCTTCGACAGAGATTGCTCAATCGGACTCTGCGTCGAAGGCAGCTGCGAGGCGAGCCACGCACCGAACGGTCGCGCATGCACCGACGCAGACCTGTGCACAACCAACGACATCTGCACGGACGGCGGCTGCTCCGGCGAGGCTCTCGTGTGCGAGGCTGCAGACACCTGCAGCCCGCTGGTGTGCGAACCGTCTGACGGCAGCTGTGTGAGCGACGAGCTACTCCGCGATGGTACCCCATGCGAAGATGATAACTCGTGCACGGTCGAGAGCGCGTGTGAGGCTGGAGAGTGCGTCGGTCGAAAGCTACCTGACGGCGACTCTTGCAATGATGGCACGTCATGCACGGAGTCTGATGAGTGCTTCGATGGCGCGTGTACGGCCGACCCTGTCCTCTTCTGTGACGTCTTCTTCGACCCCTGCATCGCCGGCGCGTGCGTCGACATCGATGGCGAGCCAAGCTGCACGGTGGAGTACCTCGAGAATGGCACCTCCTGCGGCGACTTGTCGTATTGTTCCACTGGCTTCTGCCTGATGTGTGTCGCCGACGACGCTGACCCCGCCGACGACTCTGCGATGGGCGCCGCCACCGCCGACATTGTCGGCGCAACGCGCTCGCTGTGTCCGAACGACGTCGACCATATACGAGTCTCCGCCTCCACGGCGCGAACGACCGTTCTCAGGATTGACTCTGAACGCTGCGCTGAAATCGACGGCTACGCCGAGGATCTCTACGGCGAGCCCGTCAACACGCTTTTGCCTAGTACAGTATCACCATGCCCCTTGTTTGAGGTTGCGGCTCGACAGTCGCTTCGTCTCGAGAGCGACGCGGTGATTCCTGCGTATACGCTCACACGCGGGGACTTTATCTCGGACTCTCCGCTCGCAACGGGTGCCAGTTCTGCGCTTGAGATCGACGCGCTTGGCGGCTGGAGCGCGATCTCATCACTCAGCAGCGGCGGTGAGCGATGGTACGGCTTCACGCTGAGCGAGACGCGCCTCTTCACCGCGGAGACAGGCGTGTTCTACTGCGGTGTGGATACAGTCCTCACGCTCTTCGATGACACGGCAGGGATCGTCCTGTTCAGCGACGATGACGGCGGTACGGCTCGCTGTTCGCGTATTTCGCGCGTGCTGCCCGCTGGCCGATACTTCGTTCAAGCGCGCGGGTTTGGTAACTCCGCGACCGGTACCTATACGATGCACGCATCGGCGAGCGACGCCCCGACCATCGTAGACGAGTCCGAGTCGAACGATACGCAAGAGCTGGCCGAACTCATCGTCGCTCATTCTCGTGTGAGCGCTTTTTTGCGAGCCGGTGATGTGGACTGGTTCACGTTCACACTCGACACAGAGTCAGAGGTCTCTCTCTTCACCGAGGGGCTCGGTTCGTTCTGCGACGTCGATACGCTGATGTCCCTCTACGATGCCACCGGAACGCTGATCCGCACCAACGATGACACGCCCGGCCGCGGGCTATGTTCGGAAATCATCAGCGTGCTTTCTGCAGGAACGTACTACGTTGACGTTCGCGGCTTCCGGACGACAACCATGGGCTCCTACGTGTTGGACTTCTCGGTCCTGTAGCGTCCGGCCAGCAGGGGGGTTCTCGGCAACGTGGTGGCGATTCCAGTTGAGCGGGAGAGCTGTTGGCGCGATTTTTGAGGCAAGGGGGCGGTTCACCTCGTCGCGAAGATCGCGCTGTGAGGCCTTGATCCACATAGCGCGTTGACACACACAAGTAACTGCACATAAGTTCAGTGTCTTGATTCTCAGAGATCAGTTCTATGTCGATCGTTCAATCGCTCCTTCAATTCAACACCGCTGTTGAGGCGCCTAGTAAGCGAGAGCCGGCTCCCGCTGACCTTCGGCCGACTCTTCCAGCCTCCCTTGCGTTCGATGACATCGAAGCCGCGCGCGCCTCGTCGTCATTCACCGATCCAGCGCCTGAGCATACGGACGCTCCGGCGAACATCACTGCAAGAGGTCTCACCACGACAATCTCACACGGTGTCCCCTCCTTGCTCGCGCGCCCTTGCTCCGCTGCCCACGCTCTCGAAGCTGTGCGCGGGGCTTGCGAAGCCCGCGGCGTGGCCGCTCCTCAGGCGGGGAGCGTGCTCGATGTCGCTCGCACATCGTCTCGCTGGACGTTTGATGGGCTGCGTGGATCGGTCGTTGAGCTGAGCTCCGGCTCCGCTCTTACGGCCTCTATGGAGATCGTTTTACAAGCTCAAGAATCTGGTGAACCTGTCGCGTGGGTCAGCGCGACTTCGTCGCATTTTTGCCCGGACGATGTCGCGAACCAAGGCATTGATCTGACGGCGTTAGCGGTTGTGCGCGTCCCGCAGGTGTTCGCCGCCGTTCGCGCGGCAGAGCTCTTGCTACGCAGCGGTGGTTTTGGTGCTGTCGTGGTCGATTTAGGTGTGAGCACATGCATTCCCGACTCCGCGGTAGGCAAGTTAGTTAAGCTGTCTCAGCGATTCGACGCGGCGGTAATTTGTGTGGTTGGCGGTCGTTCAGCTCAGACGCTTGGCTCCCTCGTTTCTGTTCGTGTAGAGGTCGATCGCCTCCGAACGAATTCGGGTCAATACCGTTGCCGCGTCCGCAGCACAAAAGACAAACGACACGGAGCTGGATGGCAAACGGAGGAGGTCTACCATGGTCCGCCTGGCTTGCGTTGAGCTACCGGCATTGCCGCTTCAGGTTCTCCGCCGACGTGAGCCGAGCTGGGCGAGTCACCCGATGGCGGTTGTCGACGAGGACCGTCCGACCGGCGAGGTGCTTTGGGTCAACCAAGCGGCCTGGGGCGCGGGGATCCGCCCGGGGATGCGCTATGCAGCAGCGTTGTCACTCGCAGGGGGGCTACGGGCCGCCGTTGTCGACGAAGAGGCCTTAGGCGAAGCGCGGGCAGAGCTCGTACAGACACTTCAGCTCTTCAGCCCTCGCGTTGAACAAACAGGCGACGCTGGAGGAGGGTTTTGGATCGACGCGAGCGGCCTCGATCGCTTGTACACATCAATGGAGAGCTGGGCAGATGCCGTGCATGACGCGGTGTACGATCTGGGCTACCGATGCACGATTGTTGTCGGGTTCCGCAAGCATGCGGTCTACGCGCTTGCACGGGCAAGACATCGTCGACGCGTGCTGGAGACCCAAGAGCAAGAACAGCAGCAGTGGCTGCGCGTTCCCCTCGATCGTTTAGGGCTACCTCCGAAGCTCATGCGCTTTCTCCAGCGTATGGGGCAGCGTACACTCGGCGACCTCATCGCACTTCCCGAGGCGGAGCTACGACAGCGCTTCGGTCAAGCGGCGACGGTGTGGCATCAGCGCATGAACAGTAGCGCGGACGAGAACCTTAGCCCGATGCGAGAGGTCGAGATCTGCGAGATCTCAGTGGACTGGGACCACGCTGAGCGAAACAAACAGCGCCTCATGCACGTTGTTCGACGTCGACTGCCAGAAATGATCGGCACGTTATTGGCGGCGGATGCTCAACTGTCGTCGCTCACGATCGAGCTCCGCCTCGAACGTGGCGGACTCGTTACCGAGTCAATTCGAGCCGCGCGTCCTACCCTCGATGAAGGGCTGTGGCTTGAGCTCGTTCAACTGAAGCTCGACGCCACACCTTTCGCAGAAGGCATCGTCGGGATTCGCCTCGTCGCTCACGCTCAACGCGCGCAACACCAACAGGGGATGCTGCTGAGCACTCACCCCAAACGTGATCTCGCCGCTGCGAACCGGGCGCTGGCTCGCCTGCGTGCGGAGCTTGGAGAGCAGGCCATCGGGACCCTGTGTGTTGGAGATGGTCACCTGCCAGAGGCGCGGGTAGCGTGGTCCGCTCTTGAGAACCTCAAAGCGGCGAGACCTGAGCGTCGACAACTCCGCCCTCTCGTGCGGCGCCTGCATCGCCCGGCGCTTCCTCTCCCCCCACGACAACGACACGAGCCCGACGGCTGGCTGGTGCGTGGCCTGGAGCCCGGCCCTGTCGTCCGCACATCGGGTCCCCACATTATCGATGGGGGATGGTGGGCAACCGAGATCGCGCGGGAGTATCACTACCTAGAGACCAGTAGGGGGCACCTCTACTGGGCGTTCTATGATCGGCGCCGGCGGCGATGGTTTCTCCAAGGAGAGGTCGAATAGCGATGCCCTACGTGCCGCTACTTGTACGATCTCACTACTCCTTCCTAGAAGGCGCGAGTCATCCTGAAGAGCTCATCGAGGAGGCGCATCGACTCGGGCTTCACAGCCTCGCGTTGGTGGACCGCGATGGCGTCTAT
The DNA here is from genome assembly GCA_047610025.1 of Bradymonadia bacterium. Lineage (GTDB taxonomy): Bacteria > Myxococcota_A > Bradymonadia > REDH01 > REDH01 > JBLFZA01. The sequence goes on from JBLFZA010000234.1 coordinate 6,961, forward strand.
GGCGTCGTGCGAGCCCATACACGTGCCGTAGAGCTCGGCGTCAAGCTCATCATCGGCAGCACAATCACTGTAGAAGATGGAACAGAGATCGTGCTCATCGCTCCCAATCAGCGTGGGTACGCGCGCCTGTGCGGCTTGATCTCTGTCGGGCGGCGGCGTTGCCCGAAGGGCCAGTCCCGCGTCACATGGGCAGAAGTCTGCGAGGTAGGAGACGACCTCATCGCGATG
>JBLFZA010000235.1:0-7181 GCA_047610025.1 Bradymonadia bacterium
CCTCCGGGAAGGCCGCGAGGCGGTGCTCGGCGATATAGGCGGTGAGGGACACGAGGGCTTCTTCTCGCTCGGCGACGGTGTCCTCGTATTTGCCGACGATGACCTGTGCGAGCGTCACGATGCCGCGGCCGCTCTCCATCCACGCGGCGTACTGCGTGAGGGTTTTTCGGTGTTTAGGGTTGCCGGAGAGTACGAGCGCCGTCGGGCGCCAGTTCTTCGGGTGCGGGGTTTGGTCGACGAGCTTGGTGAGGTTCGTGCGGGTGCGCGCGTAGAAGAATCCACGTCGCGCATCGCCGAAGGTCGTCTCCAGCATGCGGTTTTCGATGTAGATGAAAACGATCGCGACGAGCGCGAGCGACACCACCGCGGCGACGGGGTTAATGAGCACGGCCGCGAACACGCAGCCAGCGGCCCCGGCGAGCGCGGTGCTCCAGTGGAAGAAGCGAAAGCGCGGCCGGAAGGACGGGTTGCGCGTGATGTGCTCGATGAACGCCGCGAGGTTCGTGACCCCGTACGTGTAGAGGAAGAACATCGTCAGCACAGCGGCGACCGCGTTGAGCGCGCCGCCTCCGGAGCCATTGCCGGCTGCATAGAGCACGCCGACGGTCAGGATGGCGGTCAGCGCGAGTCCGCGTCGGGGCTCGTCGCCTTTCGCGCTGCCCTTGGCGAAGGGGCGGAGAATCGGGAATACGCCGTCCCGCGCGAGCGCCTGCAGAATGCGGGGCGCGCCGAGGAAAGAGCCGAGCGCGCTGGAGAGGGTGGCCGCGAAAACGCCCGCGATGACAACGGGGGAGAAGCCGAAGATCGCCTGCGCGAGCAAGCTGTCATAGGGCTCATCGATCAGCGTCTGGCGCTCGATAGCGCCGCCGGTGATGATAATCTGCGCGGCGTAGACCACGAAGCCGACCGCGATCGCCGCGAGCGTGCCTTTGGGGATCGACTGCGCCGGGTCCTTCAGGTCGCCGGACATGTTCACGCCGGCCATAATGCCTGTCACCGCCGGGAAGAACACCGCGAAGAGCACCCAGAAGCTCAGCCCATTCTCGTCCCAGACCGGGTTCGCGTTGGTCTGCAGCAGCTCAACGGAGAAGTTGCTGAGACCACCGGAGAGGAACGCGATCACCGAGGCAATCAGAACCGCCAGGATGAAGTACTGCGCCTTAATCGCGAGGTTCGCGCCGACGATGTTCACGACGTAGAGCACCGCCGTGACGGTCGCGCCGATCAGAAAGAAGTGCTCGCTCATGCTGGGCACCAGCGCGACGAACGCCTCAACGAACCCCAAAATGTAGAAGGGCACCGACAACGCCTGCGCCAAGAAGAGCGCCAAGCCAATGGCCCCGCCATACGCGGGCCCAAGCGAGCGTGAAATCAGGAAGTACGCGCCGCCGCCTTCCACCTGGATGTTCGTCGAAATCGCCGAGATCGACAGGCCTGTCAAAAACGTAATCGCGCTCGCAAGTGTGAGAATGCCGAGCGCGCCCCAAACCCCCGCCTCACCGACAACATAGCCGGTGCGCATGAACATGATGACGCCCAAGATCGTGAGGATCGAGGGCGTAAAGACTCCGCCGAACGTGCCAAAGGCGTTCCGGCTTGAATCAAGAGCTGTGCTGGGGTCAGTAGCCATGCGCGCTGAATCTAGCGGACTCGGCGGTGCCCTCGCAATGGCGAAGGCGTGTACCGTGGGGTGTTCGGTGTGCTGGTGGGGTCTTGTTCTGGGCTCTGTCCAGACCCGCTGGGGTTTTCACCCCAGACCCGTCGGAAATCGCGTGCGATTTCCTTTGTTGGGTTGGGTGTCTGTCCCCAGACTTGTTGGGTCGCGGCTGTGAGGTGCGATTTGGGGCGCTACTGGGCGGGCGTCGGGTGTGCGTCCGTGCACCGCCCCGTGCGCACACTGTGCGCGCACACCTTCATTGTTGCCCAGTGGAACGATACGGTCCGCTTTGGAAGAGGCGCTTTCACCGTTGTGGATTGTTCGATCCCGGGCCGGCAAGCGCTTGAATCCCGCGTTTTTTCAGGCCTCCACCGTACGGCGGTCACGCTAGTGCTCTACTTTTAATGAAAAAAAGCGTCGCCGCCGGGAATTGGCACGTCCCCTGCTCTAGTTATCAGTGGGGAAGACAGGAGGGTTCGCCCTCCACATCAGCAACCGTGTGCTCTGCCGGAACACAGAGCCTCGGGACGTGGTGAGAAAGTCGACGGGTGAAGTGTTGGTGACAATCGGCGCTTCACCCGTCGCAATTTTTGGGGTCTCGCAACAGCCGCCATTGCACGACAGTGGGCACCCCCGTCACCACGCACCCCCCGACCCTAACGCCCGAGCTGTTCCAGCACGGCGTCTAGCTTCTCCGGCACGGTATCCAACACATCCTCGTCGCGCGTGTCCGCGAACTCGAGCGCCTGGCGGTACGCGCTCGCGGCGCCTTCGAGGTCCCCGGTGTCGCGCAGGATATCGCCGAGGTGGTCCCACAAGACAGCGCTCTCGTCGTCTAAGGCGACGGCTTCGAGCATGATCGGCAACGCCTCTTCCACGCGGCCGCGGCGGTAGATCACCCACGCGAGGGAGTCCATAATGCCGCCCGAGTCGGGCCGAAGGAAGAGCGCTTGGCGGATCATCTCTTCCGCTTCTTCCAGTCGAAGACCGCGGTCTGCCCACGAGTATCCAACGAAGTTCAACGCCTCGAAGTTCGATGGGTCGAGTTCGAGCACGCGGAGAAAGAGGTCGATCGATCCGTCCGTGTCGTCCACCCCGCTCAGCGTGTAGGCCACCTGTGTGAGGAGCTGCACACTGTTGGGTCGCTGTCGCAGAATCTCTTGCGCCAGGGCCTGAACGAGCAGTGGGTTTCGCGTCGCAGCTAGCTCACGGCGCACACCCCAGAAGGCGCGGTTGTTGCCGGCGGAGCGCGCAACAAGCCTGTCCATCGCATCAAGCGCGGCTGAGGGGAGCTCGTCTTCGGCGCCGCGTGCCCGGAGCACGACCTCGCTTACGTAGCACGGCACATGGTCTCGGAATCGCACGCGACAGCCGACCGCCGCTCCCAACGCCTCGTCCCACGCTTCGAGCTGTTTCAGCGTTTCTACGTGTTGTTCGGCATCCCGGGGGTCAGCGTCAGGGAGGGACGTCGCGTACGCGAGGGCATCCGCAGCGCCTCGTAGGTCGTGGGTCGCGCGGCGCGCAAAGCCGAGGTAGCGCCACGCGAGCGGCAGGTCCGTGAAGGCCTCGGTGTAGGCCGTGGCGCAGGCGAGCAGCTCCTCTTCGCGATCAAAGTCGAGTCCCGCGTCATACCAGGCGGAGAACATCGAACGGGTTGAACGGCTCCGTGGCACCTGCCGGAACGCCGCGAAGGCTCGGTCGATGTCGCCGAGTTCAACGGCGAGCTCTGCTTCCGCGATGGCGACTTTTGAGTCTGGCGCGCGAAGCTCACGCGCGGTTTGCAGCGCTTGCCACGCATCAGCCTCGAGTCGCGAGTCGATCAAATCCACGTTTTCATCGTCACCCGCGCTCGAACCACGTTCAGCCGGCATAGACTCGGCAAGCCCCGCAACCGCCCGCACGTAGGCCAGATAGGGTGGCCACTCTTCTGGAGTGAGGCGTATCGCGAGTCGGTAGTCGTCGACAGCCTCTTGCCATTCGTCATGTTCTGCGTGCGTCGCGGCGCGCAGATAGGCTGCGTACGCCTCTCCGCGGCTGCGACCCTCGCGTTCCTCCGCGGCCTCGTTGTGGCCCCCCATCGATTGAGCGCCTCCGCAGGCAATCGAGAGCACGGCCACACACCCAGCGAGCAGAAGGCGCGCTGCATGTGAGAGGGTTACTTCGCGCATCCATCGCTAGGCACAAGACCCATATCGACGATCATCTCGCGGTCCTTCTCCGCGTTCCAGCCGCCCGTCGTTAGGTAGTTGCCCACCATGCTCGAGTTGGCGCCGGCCATGTACATCATCGGCTGCATGCTGCGGAGGTTGGCCTCGCGTCCGCCAGCGACCTTGATCTCTGTCGCGGGCAGCAGCAGGCGGAACACCGCGATGATCTTCAAGATCTCAAGCGGCGTCAGCTCTGCTTCACTCTCGAGGGGGGTGCCCTCGATGCGATGCAAGAAGTTGAGCGGGACGGTGTCGACGACAAGCTCGCGAAGCTCAAGGGCGAGGTCGATGCGGTCTTCCCACGTCTCTCCCATGCCGCAAATGCCGCCGGAGCAGGTCATGAGCCCAGCTTGCTTCGCTAGCTTCAGTGTGTTTACGCGGTCATCGTAGCTGTGCGTCGAGCAGACCTCGGGGAAGAAGCGTCGCGACGTCTCCAAGTTGTGGTTCAATTCGACGAGGCCGGCGTTCTTTAGCGCCTGCGCGACTTCAAGATCGTAGATGATGCCGAGCGACGCGTCGGCTTGGATTTTGCCGTCCTGCGCGACCGCGCTGACGGCTTCGAGCAGGCGATCGAGCATCTTGCCGGGCTTCAAATCTTTCGTCGCCGTCACGATGCCGTAGCGCGTCGCGCCTTGGTCCGCCGCAATACGCCCACCCCCGACGATGTCGTCCTTCGGCAGGAAGGGGTAGGTCTTGATGCCGGTCGTGAAGTGCGTCGACTGCGCGCAGAACTTACAGTCCTCCGGGCAGTGCCCGCTCTTGGCATTGATGATGCCACAGAGGTGCACCTGCGAGCCGCACAGCTCGTGACGCACGCGGTTCGCCAGTGCGAGCAGCTCGTAGAGCTCCGGGCCAGTCACATCGACTTCGGCGACGACCGCCAGAGCTTGTTCTTTGCTGATGCCGCCTTCGCGGAAATCGTGCTCCTGCAGCGACAGCATCAGCTCCGAGGGGCCGAACATCGTCTTCGTATGCCGGGGTGCGTTCATGAGAGGGCCTCTTCTCGAATCGCCTCAATCTCGGCGACGCTCTTGGGGACACCCGAGGTCAGTACGCGAGGGTCGCCATCCGTGAAGATGACATCATCCTCAATGCGAATGCCAATGCCGCGCATCGCCTCGGGGGCGTCCATATCGTCCGCTGGAACGTAGATCCCGGGCTCGATGGTGATCACGCTGCCGGCTGTGATTGGCACGCCAACGTCGACTTCTTCGTAGTAAAAAGCGGGGTCGTGCACGTCGAGACCGATGTGGTGTCCGACGCCGTGCATGTAGAAGCGCTGGTGCGCCTTGCTCTCCACGAGGCCGTCAACATCGCCCGTCAGCAAGCCGAGGTCGACCATGCCCTGGGTCAACTGCCGAATCGTGGCGGCCTGTAGCTCGTGGTTCGAGATACCAGGGCGGCAGGCTTCAATGCCGGCGATCTCCGCCTCCAGCACGACCTGGTAGATGTCCTTCTGCACGCCGCTGAAGCGCTTGCCGACGGGGAAGGTGCGGGTGATGTCCGCCGCGTACCAGTCGAGCTCGCAGCCGGCGTCGATGAGCACGAGGTCGCCGTCCCGCATCACGCTGTTATTCTGCGTGTAGTGCAGGCAGCACGCGTTCGCGCCGCTGGCCACGATCGATGTGTACGCTGGCCCTGAGCCGCCACGCTTGCGGAACTCTGCGGTCAAGAGCGCATCGATTTCGTATTCGTTCATGCCCGGTCGCGTGGCCTTCATCGCCGCGACGTGCGCCTCAGCTGCCGCCTGTCCAGCGCGCGCCATCAGCGCGTGCTCGTCCGCGTCCTTGATGACTCGCATGCGGTGCAGAAGAGGCAGCGGGTTGACGATCGCCTGAGGCGAGTAGTCCGGTGTCTTCCGGCTCGCTCGCAGGCTGTGTACAGCCTGAAGCACGTCCTCGTCATGCTCTTGGCCGAACGAGTAATACAGCGACGGTCGGCCCTTCAGCAGCTTCGGCAGCACCTCGTCGAGCTCGTCGATCGTAAAGGCCGCGTCGACTCCGAACTCCGCCACGGCGCCCTCAGGCCCGTATCGGAAGCCTTCCCAGATCTCCTTCTCTCGGTCCTTCGGCAGCACGAAGAGCACCGACTCGTGCTCCGGGTGGCCAGGCAGCAGAACGAGCACCGCTTCCGGCTCCGGAAAGCCGCTCAGATAGAGCAGGTCCGAGTTCGGCCGAAATGGGAAGTTCGTATCGTTGCTGCGGGTCTGCTCAGGGTTAGTCGGGAGCACGAGAGCCCCGCCCTTCATTTGCTCGCCCAGCAGGCGTCGTCGTTGCGCAAAGTTCATAGTTCTCAATGGGAAGGTCGCTGCGCGCACGCTTACCTCAAGAGGGGCGGAAGGTCGAGGGGGAGCGGTGGGGCCGGTGACCGCCGCTCCCCACCGATGCCGAGGGAACATGTTCACTTGGTCCCCAGCGAGGCGAAGCCACACTAGCCCAACCACCGACGCCCAGCCCTAGTCCTCCGAGGCCCGTTCGGTTAAGGGATTTGTTTGTTGTTTCGGCCAGTTGGCGCTCTCGGTTTGCCACGATTTCGTTTGTAGCTGCTCATCTTGACCTTCACGTGGCGCGGGTATCGCCGGGTTGGCCGACGAGGCGGCATTGGCCCTGATGCTATCGTCGCGTCGAGCACCCCAAGCGCGAACGACAAGCGCTCATCGGCCCGCAGCGGCACAGTCATCTGGAGACAGAATGCGTGGACAGCGAACAATGCTGTTTTGAAGCTCAAGCAATTGGAGGTTTCTTGAGCTGTCGAGCGATGATGAGCATCCACTAACATACGAGCTGGTAGGTCGTGAGCAAGGCCCAGATCTCCTGCTCAACAGCCTCTGGCGTCCGGCTGCGCAGCGACTCGAGTCGTTGCACCTGCGTCTGCTTGATATCGCGACCGGCGAGTTCGATATCCCATCGCTCGTGATACAGTTCGACGACATCTTCTGCCGGATAGGACTCCGGGCAGAGCAGCGACGTGAACAGCGCCGATGGTTCATGTTCGCCGATTTGGTGCTCGATTCGCCTCAATCGAAGCGTTGACGGTGTCTCTGCGTCAGCGCGTTGGGCCGCCTCCGACATCTGGACGTCGATGAGAGTGTCGTGCTCGCCCAAGGGCTTGACGCAGTGCCGCGTCAGCGTCTTGGCCTCGCGAGTAACAAAATGACGTGACTCGCCCACCGTCGTCAGCTGGTGCATGCGCGCTGTGTCGATGAAGCCGCGGTCGAAGAGGAGCACGGAGTTGTCGGGAACGCCGTGCCACATGGAAGCGGCGAGGGTCGTCTCGCCAGTCCCCTTCCCCGTATCGAAGATTTTCCACGCGCGGAT
>JBLFZA010000236.1:0-7179 GCA_047610025.1 Bradymonadia bacterium
CGACGACGCGGGGGATCTGCAGCCGGATGACGAAGAAGATGTTTCGACCGATGTACTGGACCCATCGGACGCCGATGCCGGATCCGATGATGTGCTGCCCGACGCGCAGGACGCACCAGACGTTCAAGATGTCGCGCCACCTTGCGCAGAGATTGGGAACGCGATCGAAGGCGATCTCCTGCAGGTCGGGGCCGACTGGTCGCTGGCGGTCGCGGCGCTGTGTTCGCGCTTTGCCGTTCCGATCGTGATCCCTGCGGGAACGCGCATGGCATTTGACGCCCGCCAGCTCCCCGCGGGTTCGCGACTCGCCGTCTACCCGGCAAGCTGGTGGGTCGCGCAAGGCGAAGCGACGGGGCCCTTGCCTTTGGCGGTGAGCGAGCGCGCAACCGAAGCTGGCGCGCAGCTGACCGTCGAGGCAACAGGAGCAATCGCCGGCGAGCACTGGCTCGTCCTGGAGCGCGACGACCAGCGCTCAACGGACGAGGTGGAGCTTCGCGTGACGTGTCGCGCCGGCTGTGAGTCCGAGGCGACGCGCTACCCCATCGTTCTTCTCCATGGCTACGCCGGGGTCGACAGCTACTTCGGCGTGCTCGACTACTTTTTTGATGTTGTGAACACGCTCGACGAATCCGGCTTCACGGCGTGGACTCCTGTTGTTGATGCGATCGCGACATCGGTCGACCGCGCGGAGCAGCTCGCACCGCAGATCGATGACGTGTTTCAGGAGACCGGCGCCCGACGAGTGAATCTCATCGCGCACAGCCAAGGCGGGCTCGATGCGCGATGGCTCATTTCACAGATGGGCTATGGCGATCGCGTCGCGTCGCTCACGACAGTGGCGACGCCGCATGGGGGTATCCCAACGCTGCTCTTCGACTTCTTCAGCGCTCAAGACTTCAGCGACGACGCGATGGCGGAATTCAACGCGGCGGCGATGGATGATCCACGCGTTCGTTATTGGTCGTGGGCGTTCCGAAGCTGCCAGATCCTGCAGTTTGCGTGCGTTCGGGACTCTGACGGGGAGACGGTCGACACGTTCCTCATCGCGACGCACACGCTGCTGCTTCGCTTTGGAGAGAACGACGGCATCGTGCCGACGGATCGCATGGTGTGGGGCGAATTCCTGGGCCTGCGCTACGCTGACCACTTCGATCAAGTCGGGCAGATCGCCGATGGCACTTCTGAGCGCGACGCCTTCGATCATCGGGCGTTCTACGTGGGCGAAGCTCGGCGTCTCGCGTCCGAGTCTTTATAATTTCTTACGAATTTCGGGGGTTTACACGGGGGTCGCCCGCTTTATTGGCCGGGAGTCCTTGAAAATTGTCGCGGCCTGTCGCTAGGAAGGCGACCCGCGCTAGCCCTGACGAGGGCCCGGACCGTTGCACCCCGCGCAGCACGCTGCGCACCTCAAAGCCCCCGAGCGTCGATGTCTTCTAAGGGCCAAAAACTGGTCATTGTCGAGTCCCCTACGAAGGCAAAGACCATTCGTAAGTTCCTCGGCGACGGCTACCGGGTAGAGGCGTCCATGGGTCACATTCGGGATCTTCCGTCGAACGCGGACGAGATCCCCGAAGAGATCAAGAAGGCCAAGTGGGCCCGCCTCGGCGTCAACGTTGAGGACGGCTTTCAGCCGGTCTACATCGTGCCCAGCGACAAGAAAAAAGTCGTCACGATGTTGCGTAAGGCGCTGAAGGAATCCGACGAGCTCTACGTCGCGACCGATGAGGATCGCGAGGGGGAGTCCATCGGTTGGCACCTCGTCGAGGTGCTGAAGCCGAAGGTCCCGACGAAGCGAATGGTCTTCCACGAGATCACCAAGGACGCGATTCAGAACGCGATCTCCCAGAGCCGTGAGCTCGATGTAAACCTGGTCAAGGCACAAGAGGCGCGTCGCGTTCTCGACCGCCTAGTGGGCTATGTTGTCTCCCCGCTTCTGTGGAAGAAGGTGGCTCCTAAGCTAAGCGCAGGCCGCGTGCAGAGCGTCGCCGTTCGCATGCTCGTGCTGAAAGAGCGTGAGCGCATCCTGTTCCGTTCTGGCTCGTACTGGAACCTGAAGGCCGCGCTCGGCGCCACCGACTCCCTCTTCGATGCAGCGCTTGTGCGCGTCGATGGGAAGACGGTCGCCACCGGGCGGGACTTTGATGAGAACACCGGGCAAATCGCGGACGGAAAAAACGTCCTGCTGCTTGATGAGTCGGCTGCTCGCGACTTGGAGACCTCGCTCAAGGGCCAGGCGTTCAAGGTCACATCTGTCGAGACGAAGCACTCGAAGCGATCGCCGTACCCCCCCTTCACGACCTCGACGCTGCAGCAGGAAGCGAACCGCAAGCTCAGCATGAGCGCGAAGCAGACCATGCAGACGGCGCAGCGCCTCTACGAAAACGGTCTCATCACCTACATGCGTACCGACTCGGTTCACCTGTCGAACGAGGCGATCACGGCCGCACGCGGAAAGGTGGAGCGAAAGTACGGCACCGACTACCTCAGCGCAGAGATCCGCCAGTACCACACGAAGGCGAAGGGCGCTCAAGAGGCGCACGAGGCCATTCGCCCCTCCGGCACCGAGATGCTGACCGCGGAAGAGCTGAAGCTCAGTGGCCCAGAGTCTCGGCTTTACGAGCTGATCTGGAAGCGCACCGTCGCGACACAGATGGCAGAAGCGCGCGTCGCCTTCACGACCGCGCGTCTCGAAGCGAGCGGCGCAGGCGGCGAGAAAGCCGAGTTCCGCACGTCGGGTAAAGAGGTCACCTTCCCCGGTTTCTTCCGCGCCTACGTCGAAGGCTCTGACGATCCAGATGAGGCCCTTGAAGACCGCTCAACGCCGCTTCCTACGCTGCACGAGGGCCAGGACGTCCCCTGCCGCGACGTCGACGCGACAGGCCATGAGACGAAGCCGCCCGCACGCTACACGGAAGCCTCGCTCGTGAAGGCCCTGGAGAAGGAAGGCATTGGCCGACCCTCTACCTACGCCTCCATCATCGATACCATCCAGCGACGCGGATACGTCTTCAACCGCAGCAAGCAGTTGATCCCAACGTTCGTCGCGATGGCGGTGACAAACCTGCTGGAGCGCACGCACGCGGAGGTGGTCGACCTCGAGTTCACAGCGGCGATGGAGTCCGAGCTCGACGAGATTACGGGATCAGAAGACTCGCAGCGCTTCCTCAAGAAATTCTACGAAGGCAGCTTGCTCGCTGGCGTTGAGTCCAGCGACGACCTGCACCCGCGCGAAGTCTGCACGATCGCCTACGCGAGCGTCGGAGACGCAGAAGGATTCTCGATTCGTGTCGGCAAGTTCGGCCCGTACATCGAAATCCCGGTGGAAGGCGAAGAGAAGGCTCAGACGGCGTCACTGCCGGCCGAGACCGCGCCTTCCGACGTGACCCGCGCGATGGTTGACGAGCTCTTGGTTGCGAAGGCCAAGGGCGACGAACCACTCGGCGAAGACACGGAAACGAAGCTCCCGATCTACGTGCTCACCGGGCGCTTTGGGCCCTATGTACAGCTCGGCGTGTTCGAGAAGGGAAGCAAGGACAAGCCGAAGCGTGCGTCATTGCCAAAGGGCGAGACCGTCGCCGACATGACGCTCGAGAAGGCGATCGCACTGCTCAGCCTGCCTCGCTTCATCGGCGACCACCCGGAAACCGGGAAGCCTGTTGAAGCCGGAATCGGGCGCTACGGCCCCTACGTAAAACACGAACGAACCTACGCGAACCTGAAGGACGAAGACGTCTTCACCGTCGGGTTGGACCGCGCGATCGTGCTCATTACCGAGAAGGCAGCGAAGGGCCCCGGCGGCAATAAGACCGTGCTCCGCGAACTCGGCGACCACCCAGAAGGCGGCCCGATCGTGATCTACGAAGGCCGATACGGCCCGTACATCAACCACGAGAAGGTGAACGCGTCGCTCACCGACGGCATGACCGTCGAGGCGATCACGCCTGAGCAGGCCCTTGAGATGCTGGCCGCGAAGGCAACTAAGAAGAAGCCCGCGAAGAAGAAGGCTGCTCCGAAGAAGAAGCCAGCAGCCAAGAAGCCAGCAGCCAAGAAACCAGCAGCCAAGAAGCCAGCAGCCAAGAAGCCAGCAGCCAAGAAGCCAGCAGCTAAGAAGCCAGCAACGAAGAAGGCGCCGGCCGCCGAGACGCCGGAGGCGTAGGCCATGCGCGGCGGAGTCGCCAAGCGCGACATCACCGTTCGCCAGCCCGCTGTGCCGATGCTCGGCTGGGGGATCATGGACAACACCGCACACGGCGTCGCGACGCCGCTGTCGGTGCGTGTCTTTGCGTTCGACGACGGGGAACGCCGCGTCACTCTCGCCGTCGCCGAGATCCTGTGTATCACCCGAGCTCTCCGCGACGAGGTGCTCGCGTTGATCGCCTTCCGGGCGCCCGAGGTGGACGTGACGGAGAGCTCGTTGCTGCTGTCCTCGACGCATACGCACTCCGCGCCGGGCGGCTACGCCAACCTGCTCTATTACAACCTGCGTACGCCCGGGTTTATCCCCGAGGTGTTCTGGTCGCTCGCGAACGACATCGCGGAGTGTGTCATCTCGGCCCACCGCTCACTTGAGCCGATCACGGTTCACCACGCGTCGGGCGAGCACAGCGTTGACGACCCTGTGGCGTTCAACCGGAGCCCAGAGGCCTATAGCGAGAACGAGGACACCGAGCGAGTTGGCTTCGCGGACCGTGCGCACGCCACCAATCGACGCGCCGACGTTATCGCGATGCGTCGCCCGGACGGCCGCCTGCTTGGTGCGGTGCACTGGTTCGCCTGTCATTGCACGAGCGTTCACGCCGACAATCACCACATCCACTTCGACAACAAGGGCATCGCGGCGCAGCGGCTTGAAGCGGAGACGGGGGCGGTGGTCGCGTGCGCGCAGGGGGCCGCGGGGGACGTGTCTCCGAACCACCGCTTCGATCGACGGCGTGGGAAGATGATCGGCGCGGCGAGCGACGACTTTGAGAGCGCGGCGATCCACGGCGCAGCGCAAGCGACGATGGCGGCGCGACTCATCGCAGAGGCCTGTGCTGCTCCAGCGCTGCCAAGGCGTGTGAACGCGGCGCTGCACGACGTCGACTTCGACGGCTATTCGGTTGATGCGCGCTTCGCTGGCGGCACGATGGGGCTGCGCACGGGGTCAGCGCGCGTCGGCATGTCGTTCATGGAGGGCACCGCTGAAGGTCCGGGTCCTCTCCGTCGTCTCCGAGGGCTAAACCGGGTGCTGAGCCGGCTTTGGGGCGCCCTGCCCGGCGGCCGGCACGAGGTCTATGGCCGTCAGCTGCCTTTCCTGGAAACAGGGAAGCCGCGCGGCGGTCGCTCGTTCGGCGTCTTCGTTAGCGGCTCGCCTCCGCCGATTGGGTTCCTCGATCCGGTTGTCTCGGCCGTGCGAGAGTACGACAGCCGCGATGCGATGTTCGACGCGCCGTGGTCACCGAACGTGCTGCCCTTGCAGCTCGTGGAGATCGGCTCCTTCGTCCTGGCCGCCACACCACTCGAGCCCACCACGCAAGCGGGCCGCCGCATTGCCACACTCGTGCAGGATACGACGGGCGCCCGAGATGTAGTGGTGGCCGGCTACGCGAATGATTACAGCGCCTACCTCACGACGCCTGAGGAGTACGACGTTCAGGCGTACGAAGGCGGGTCGACGTACTTTGGGCGAGCGTCACTCGCAGGATTTCTGACGGCGTTCGAGCGCGTGGCGCACACCCTTGATGCGGGCGGCGGATACGCGACAGACCCGGACGGATCGATCGTCGCGCGTGTGCCGCTGGAGCATGTTTATGCTCAATTGTGGGTCCCCTAGGAGCTGTCGTGCGTAGCGCGTACCGGGCTCGAGCCGATCGTCGTGCTGTGAGCAAGGTGGCGATCAGTGAACAAGGCGCCAAGTCGAAACGTCCATGTTGACGTTGACTTAGGCCCCAAAATCGGGGACAAGGCGGCGCGATCAACCGAGGCCGGTTGGCAATCTTCAGTGGTTTGAGATATGGCGAAGGAAGAAGGAATTGAAGTCACGGGCATCGTAAAGGAGCCCCTCAAGAACGCGCGTTTTCGCGTAGAACTCGAGAACGGGCACATGGTGATGGCGCACGTCTCAGGGAAGATGCGACGCTACTTCATCCGCATCCTGCCTGGTGATACCGTGAAGGTGGAGCTTAGCCCCTACGACCTGACAAAGGGTCGTATCACGTACCGCGAAGCTTAACGGCTGAGGTGCCCTGCGCTGGCAAAGCGCGGGAAAAGAATTCGGCGGCGCGAAGAGCGTAGCCGAGAGGGGAGAACGACGCAGCGGGCCCACAAACATGGGGTCTGCTCACCGTCGTCTGGGACTGCGCCGCGCGAGTGCAGCCGAGCCAGCGATTGACACAACGCGTCATAGAGCCTAGCGAGCGGAGCAACAGTTCCTCCTCACGCAGGTCCGCATGGCTACTCGCCGCCCGTCTCGAAGCGCTGCGCCGCGCATCGCCTTTGTCGCTGGTCTTCGCACCCCGTTTGCGAAGCAGTCGACCTACTTCAAGAAGACCTCGTCCCTCGACATGGGGCAGATGGTCGTCGCCGAGCTCATGGCGCGGACCGACATCGATCCCGCCGTGGTGGACCGCGTCGTCTTCGGTCAGGTCGCGCCCTCTGTCGAAGCGCCGAACATCGCGCGAGAGATCGTTCTCGGCACCGGCATGAGCGTTCACACCGACGCGTTCAGCGTCAGCCGCGCATGCGCCACGAGCTTCCAGTCCGCTGTGAGCATCGCTGAGGGAATCGGAGCGGGCGCGATCGACGTCGGTATCGCTGGCGGCGCCGACAGCGCGTCCGTCGTGCCGATTACCGTCAGCAAGAAGTTCTCTCTCGCCCTCGTCGCCCTCTCGAAGGCGCGCAGCGCGGGTCAACGGCTGAAGATCCTGTCGGGCCTCAAGCTCAAGGACCTCGCCCCCGTGCCTCCCGCGATCGCGGAGTACTCCACGGGCCTCAGCATGGGGCAGAGCGCCGAGCAGATGGCGAAGGACCACGGCATCAGCCGAGACGAGCAGGACGCACTCGCGCACCGCTCTCACGTGCTGGCGTCGAAAGCGTGGAAGGACGGGCTGCTCGACGACTTGGTGATGCACGCCAACGTCCCCCCGTTCAAAGAAGCGATGGCGGAAGACAATCTTGTACGCCACGACTCGCGGCTCGAAG
>JBLFZA010000237.1:0-7161 GCA_047610025.1 Bradymonadia bacterium
GCCGAAGGCTTCGAGTTCGGCGATCACGTCGCGCGTACAAACATTGAGTGGCGCTCCCGCTCGTTTGCGATCGGCCGGTGGCGCTTCGGCGGGGCGCTCTTTCATGATGGCGCCGCAGCGTGGAGCGCCGGCGCCGCGGTGGACTGGTTCCCGTCCGTAGGCCTCGGTCTGCGGGTCGTGATTCCGCAGCTTGGCACGCAGATACGTGCGTTCGACTTGGCGTTCCCACTTCGGGACTCGCCGGAAGGCCGCGCGGGAGCACCGGTGTTTGCGTATGGGCTTGGCCAGAGCTTCTGAGCGTTTCGAGCGACTCAGCGGTGTTTGCCTGACTGCGCACGCTCGAGGCCCTTCCTTCGCTAGCCCGGGAGCCGTTTGGTTCGCTCGCCGACGAATCCAAACACCTCAAACTCCGTAAGGAGATAGAGAGTTTGGTAAACCTCTTTGTGCCGCCAACGATAACAGTCGGCGAACGTGTGTACGAGGCTCGCGATGGTGGACTCGCCATCGACGAAGCTCATGAGCCGCATCGCCTTGGCAGAGAGGTGGTACTCACGGGCGTCGATTTGCTCGACGTTGCGCTTGAGCGGGGTGTCTAAACGCTCCGAGTAGAAGTCTCGAAAGTAACCGGTCCGAGGCCCATCGAGCACCGCTCTGGCGATGGTGTCGCCTTCGTCGACGGCGAGCGGGAAGGTGTCGACTACGAAGGCGTCGTCCGCCCACCACTCCCAGATCACGTTTTGCCAGAAGAGCGAGCGCGTGAGCTTCACCCGCAGCTGCTCTTGCAGCGTGTGGAAGAGCTCGTGCGGGGCACATAGTCGTTCTGCAACAACGACAGCGCCGAGCAGCTTCCGGGTGGTTTGAGCACGGTCGAGCGCAAAGTTGAGCTGTTCATTCGTAACCAAGCCCTGTGCCACGAGGATCCTGCCGAGCTGGTCCTCTGGTACGGTCGAGTCAATGGCCACGACTCGGCCATCCCGCAGGTAGATATCCCGTGTGGCGTCTTCTCCACTCAGGCGAAGACGTCCGCTGCACTTCCCGAGCAAGAGTCGGTGGATGATTCGGAGAATCGAGATGTCAGCGATCGCGCCTTCCATATCGGCTTGGCCAGCGTCCGTCGCCTCAAGGGCGCGGAGGTTGCTCGCCTCGGTTGCGGAGACGAGCGGCTGATGCGGCCGCGGCTTCGATGGCGTAACGGCCACCGCTGGAGGCGTGATGATCTTCACGCGTCGCGGCGCCGTTTTCACGAGTACATCCCCGCTGCTCACGCTCTCGCGCTTATGGCGGGTCGCATGCTGCGCGATGAGGTTGTCACTGGTCTCGCGCTTCACGTGAGGGGGTTTGTAGGGTCCGGCGACCTTCGGCGAGCGATCCGCGGCGCTGTCCCGACGATTCTTGCGGGCCCGTGGGTTGATCCCGGCAAGTGAGAGCTCCTCCCAGTCTGTCCCTGGTCGCTGCATGCGGAGGTCATGGGGGTCGAGGTGTGCCGGGTCCTCGTCGTCGTCGTCGTCCTCTGGCATAATGAGCTGCTCGGAGGTCGACGTCGCCACCGGCCGCATCACGTTCGCCAACATGGCGGACTCACCGAGCGCTTCCCAAGCCCCCGCGTCGATGGAGACCCTCTCGGCTGCGGATGCGGAGCGAGAGTTGAGCATCTCTTCCAGCATCTCCGCGGACATGGGCCCATGAATCATGCCGGAGGGATCCTTGTAGCGGTAGCGCGCCGTCGGCAGTTGTACGTAGCTGTCGAATCCTTCATCGCTCGGCGGGTCGAGTTTGCGAATCTCGGCTTCTTCAGAGATCTTGTCGGAGAAAAGCGCGGTGAGGTATTTCTTCAGCGCCGATTGCCGCGGGAAGATCTCGTTTCGTTCGCAGACGTTTTCAAGCGCTTCGACGAACTCGTGCGCGCTCTGGAAGCGGTCTTCAGGAATCTGCGCGAGCCCCTTTCGCAAGACAGCGTCGAGGCCTTCGGGCAGGTCAACGGCGCGCGCGAGGTCGGCCTCAATTGTGGTGTCGCGAATCTTCAACATGACGTCGAGATCGTTCGCCGCTTTGAACAAGCGGGACATCGTCAACATCTCGAACAGGATCGTTGTCGCCGCGAAGAGGTCGGAGCGGGGGTCGATGTCATCGCCCGTGACCTGCTCGGGGCTCATGTAGCCCGTCTTCCCCTTTTGTGTGCCAATCTCCGTCTTGCTGCGCTGCATGCCGGATTTCGCGATTCCAAAGTCCCCGACCTTTACGAGCCCGTCGTACGAGAGGAGCACGTTGGAGGGAGAGACATCGCGGTGCACGATTTGTATCGCATTTCCGAGGTCGTCTGTTGCGTCGTGCGCAAAGCCTAGGCCACGCAGAAGCCCCATCGCGATGTACAGCACGACGTCGACCGGGATTCGGATCCCTCTACGCGCCGAACGCGCCAGCACGTCGAGCAGGTCCTTCCCGGGCACGTACTCCATCGAGATGAAGAGGTGCCCGTCAATGTCGCCGAGCTCCAGCACCTGTACGATGTTGGGGTGTGTGAGCACCGCGGTGAGGCGTGCTTCATCCACGAACATCTGCAGGAACTGCTCGTCGTCGAGCAGCGAATTCAGAATCTTCTTGATCGCGCTCTCTTTGACGAACCCTGCGGGCCCGAAGGTCTTCGCGCGGAAGACCTCCGCCATCCCCCCGCGACCGATGCGCTCAAGCAAAAGATACTTGCCGAACATCCGTGGAGAGAAGCCGGCTGGCGATTCGATGGGCATCCTGAAAGGTACTTGGGTTCGAGATCATCGGAGTATGCCACGTCAGTCCACGTGCGGCAATTCACGCAGCACCCGTGGCGGCATCCCCAATACGAGTGGGGTTGCGGGCATGGTTCGTGCCGACTGCGCTTCCCGTGCTCCGTGAGCAGAGCGTTGTGACTCGTCAAGAGGTGTCGCTCTCGCACCCGCCGCTGGCGCGTTGAACTCGCCTAGAGGCGGTTCAGCACGCGCTCAGAGAGTGAGCGAATCTGCTCGCGATCGCACAACGACTCTTGGCACGTCACAACCGCGACGCTGTTGCTGCCGCGATGCAGGAACGCGTAGTGCCGCAACGCAGAGAAGCGTGCGGAGAACGCCTCGTTCCCAATCGGCGCTGCCTCCT
This sequence comes from Bradymonadia bacterium, assembly GCA_047610025.1. Taxonomy (GTDB): domain Bacteria; phylum Myxococcota_A; class Bradymonadia; order REDH01; family REDH01; genus JBLFZA01. Next base: position 3,127 of record JBLFZA010000237.1, read on the forward strand.
GCTCGGATGCAAAGTAGGTCTCGCGCAGTCGCCGAAACTTGTTGCTCGCCCGCCGGAGCTCCGCGAACTGCCAGAGCTGCAGGGCATAGCCGTAGCCGCTGTCGGCTGAGATGCGGATGGCGTTGTAGTCTTCGTTCGGCTCTAGGCCCTGCAGACTCGTTTCCAAGAGCTCGCCGCTGAACCCCGTGAGCTCTCGCACGTCGGAGCGTGTCAGCAAATCGGACACGATGAGCGGCGGCGGAGGGGCGAGCCCCAACCGTTCGGCGAGCTCACGATTCGCCTCAACCTCGGGACGACGTTGTTCCACGCGGGGCTGAGCCGGTGCGGTACGAGGTGTTGGTGTCGCCGCCGCTGCCTCTAGGCCCTGCGCCGTCGCCGAATCGCCAGAGGCCTCGCCGGCCGTCATCTCGGGCTCCGAGGCGGGGGGCTCCTCTCCTCCTCGTGAGCAGGCGGCGAGAGAGATGACCAGAGTTGCTGAGAGGAGGCGTTCGATCATTCGATTTCAGTGGGAGGCGCGTGGAGCGCGGAGAGCACGGCTTGAAAGGGGCGACTGATGCGCTGCTCGACGTCGAGCGTCAGGATGTCGAGATCGCGCTCGACATGATCGCTCAACCGGCGGGCGGCGGAAAGGTATTCCGCGCCCCACTCGTCCAACATGGCCGCATACGACGCGCCGGGGGTTGGGATCAAGCGATGCATCAACGATTCTCGTTCGGCCTCGGTGCGACCCGGGTCCGATCCAAGCCGCCGAAGCAGGTCGCCGCCAAACTCCTCCACCCGCGCGGTGACCAGGCTCATCGGTTGCGCTACGCCTCTCTCAACGAGCAATCGTCGCAGCGCAGACGTCTCCGTGAGCCAGCCTTCAAGGCGTCGCCGGACGGCGCGAGCGTCCGTCGTCGCCAACCCGCTCGCCGTCTCTTCGACGGTGCGAACGAGCGCATCGTCGATGGCGTTACACGCGTCGAGCACCGGGTCGAGTGATGCACGCCAAGCCCCGCGGGCGCGATCCACGAGTTGGTCGCGCAAGATCTCGACGTCGTCGTCAACGAGGCGTTGGCGCGAGAAGAGCCCAGGCTGAGGCGTGGCGAGCTGCAGAACATCGCGGACCCCTCTCAGACGCACTTGGCGGAGAGCAGTCACGGCGGTGTCATGCCCGCGCTCCACAACATCCACTCGCCAGCGAGCCGCCCGCGCCTGAAGCGCGGTTCGCTGCTCTCGTAGCGCTGCTGCGGACTGTCTTACGCGCGCCACCGAGTCGCTCGCGCGGTCGACTCCTTCGCGCAGCAGCACGCTAAGGCCGCGCTGAACTTCTAGCGCCTTCAGGCGTCCCGCTCGTTCAAAGACGCTGTGCTCCATGGCCTCTGCGAGCGCTGGCCAGCCGGTTGCTGCGGGCGGAGCGTCATCGGGCGCTGCTTTGCGCGCGGCGAGCGCATCGCGCGCTGACAGGAAGAACAGCCCGATCATCTCGTCGTGGAGTCCTTCTCGGATGTGCGCTTCGATCAGCGCGCGATCGTCCGCGTCGTCCCCCAAGCGATCGACCTTGTTCACAACGACTAACAGCTTCTCTGAGCGGTCGTTGATGACCTGCAGTCGCTCATACTCCGACCACGTGAGCGCTTGGTTCGCGTCGAGCATCCACACGACCGCGTCCGCTCGTTCGAGCGCTTCTTGGGCGCGAAACTCGTGCGCGTCATCCGGCGCGTTGAAGCCTGGTGTGTCCCAGAAGTGGACGCGACGAAGGTCCGGGTGCGGATAGCAAAACTCCAGCGACGCGATCGATTGAGGGTGGCGTTTTACGAGCGTCACAGCCTCGCTGTAGGGCAACTCTTCGACAGTGCCGTCGTGGTGCGTCCATCGCGCGACCTTACGAGGGCCATATCGAATCACGTTCACGTGCGAGGTGGTGGGCAAAACGCCCATCGCCACCATGTCTTCGCCAACGAAGGCGTTGATGACGGTTGATTTGCCCGCGTTGAACTCGCCGAGAACCGCGATTGTCAGCGGGGTGTCGAGGTGCTGACGTAGCGCGGTGGTTCGGGGAATCAGATCCGCGAGCAAGGGGTGGGCGGCGACCGCCTCGCTTAGCGCGTCCAAGAAGGGGGCGAGGGAGGTTGGCGACGCCAGCTCTCCCAAGGGAGGCAAAGCGGGGGCGAGGCTCGCCGCGGCCTCCTCCAGCAGGCTGTCGAGCCCGATGCGCCCGGGTTCTCGGACGGACGCTTCCCGAAGCAGCGCGATCGCTTCGATCGGATCGCCTACTCTCAGCGACAGCTCACCGATCGCGTGAAGCTCGTCCACGCTCATGCGGGCCGCGCGAAGCGTGCTGAGGCGTTGGCGCGCCTCATCCACTTCTCCGCGTGCGAGGTGCACTCGGCCGATCAAGGCCCGAAGCGCCCGATCTTGTTCGTTGCCGGTGATCGCTTCGTTCGCAAACTCCAGCGCTTCGTCGAGCTCCCCCACCTGTAGCGCGAGCGCCGCGCCAAAGGCGAGCCGGTCTCGTTCGCTTCGATCGAGCGCGACGGACGCACGCAACGCGTCGAGTGCGCGCGTCGCGTCGCCCGTCGCGGCGAAACACTGCGCGATGCGGTAGTGCAGTCTGCCGTGGTGCTGCACCGCGGCCGATGCCAGCGCTTGGTGGTAGAGGGGTAGGGCGTTGGCGACGCTCCCTTGGCGCCTCGCGACATCGCCAGCACCTTCCAGCGCGTCTGGGTTGTTCGTATCGGTGTGCAGAACGCGGGTGAAGCGCAGCTGAGCCTGGGCGAAGTCTTCGGCGTGAAGGTGCAGTCTGCCCGCGAGCAGCAGCGCATCGGTCGGCGGTGGCGCGAGCGCGATCGCCGGCTCTAGCGCATCGAGAGCGGCGTCGACTTCGCCATCGTCTTGCAGCGCGGTCGCGAGTCTCAGCATCAAGCTGGCGTCAGCCGGAGAGGCGCGCAGCAGATGTCGCAGCGCCGGTACGGCCGCAGCGGGTCGTCCGAGTCGCTCGAAAACCCCGGCCAATGCGCGCAACACCTCGACGCGCTCTTGCTCGTTCGGCCGCTGTTCCAGCGCCTGCTCGTAATGATCTCTGGCGCTGCGGAGATCGTCGAGCCCTTCGGCGACACGTCCGAGCGCGAGGCGCACGAGCGGCACGTCGCGCTTCTCCGCTGCGAGCGTCAGGCTTCCGGCCGCCCGTTGATATTGTCCCATCGCTTCGAACGCGAGGCCGCGCACCACGGCAACGCGCCACAGGCCAGGGCGTTCCGACTCCACCGTATCGAGTAACGAGAGTGCCTGGGCTCCGCGACCTTCTTGAATCGCCTTCTCCGCCAACGCGATCGACTGGTCGAGTCGTTCGGGGAGCCGGACATCATCCCACAACGCTCCGAGCTGGCCGGACAGCCGATCAAAGAGGCTCATTGCTGCGCGAGATCCGCGATGATCTGCTCAAGCTCTGTCTTCGTGACGAGTCCGCGTTGCAGGAGCAAGCGAACGAGGGCGTTGAGGAGCCGGTCGTTGTCGACGTCTTCCCATTGGGGGCTCGCCCCGTTGAGCTGCGACCGAGACTCATCGCTCCATGAAGGGAGGCTGCTGGCGCTTAGGTGGCCTCGCCGCGGGGCCCTTCGGCTGAGCGCGTCGGGATCGTCCACCTCGAATGGGCTGCGCACTAGGCTGAGACCGGAGCGGCTCTTGCCCGTGAGCTCTAGTGAGGAGTTCCCTGCGGAAGCCAAGTCGGGCAGCTCTGATTCGCTAAGCCCAAGAACGGATTCGTAACCATTGGGCGACGTCTGCATCTCGTGACGGCGCTTCGGGATGTCATCGAGCAGCGTCAGCGCGGATGCGGCATCTCCGCCGAGCGGCTCCGAGATCTCCTCGATGTCGGAGAACAGTCCGCTCGTCGATGTGCGGCCCACCGAGCTGCCGGGAGGCCTCGCCGTGGGGGGGACCGGTGCGGCAGAGCGCTCGTTTGGCGCGGGAACCCGACCTCGTTCGCCGATGGACCGTTCCGTCTCCGAAGTTCCAGACTTCTCGGGTTTCGTCAGCACGCGTGCGATCGCGCGC
>JBLFZA010000238.1:0-7155 GCA_047610025.1 Bradymonadia bacterium
GGAGAACGAGCCAAATGACGACAAGGGCCGCGCAGAGTAGCGTAGCTTGAGCGAGCCATTGAACCCATGGCAAGTCGGAGTTCGGTTTGTACTTCATGCCCGGCGTATCTCCTCAAATTCCATCGCACGAAGCTCGCGAGCGACCAATTCGGCGTCTGCTTCGCGCTTGTTGGAGCTCACAACTAGCAGCCGATCGACGAGATCGGCTAGCGCGGCGGGCGGTGGCCGACCTGGCCATAGCTCTTGCCGGGTCCATTCGGTCCCGGCTGCGTAGCGAGCGGCGAGCTGAGCCATCGAGAGGCCCTGGCTGGGCGTTCGCCCAGAGAACAGGTGCACCAGCGTCATGCCCAGCCCGAACAAGTCAGTCTGTCGCTGCACGCTGGACCCTGTGAGCAGCTGCTCAGGGGCGGCATAGCGCGGGCTCCCGTAGATTCCGTCTTCGGGCTGCTGAGGCGTCGACACGTCGAAGGCTACGCCGTAGTCCAGTAGCCGAGCGAAGACGCCGCCATCGCGCGTGCGCGTGAGCATCACGTTCGCCGGCTTCACGTCTCGGTGAACGACGTTCACAGCGTGGCCTGCGGTCAGGGCGAGCGCGATCTGGCGCCCGACACACGCTGTCTCGTATGCGGAGAGCGGCCCGTCCGCAGAGAGCAACTGATCAAGCGGCGCTCCGCCCGCGTACTCCATCACGGCGAAGACTTGATCGTCCGCTAGCCGATGCAACTCAAACACCTGCACCACGTGCGCGGAGCGGACCCGAGCCAGCCGCTCGACCTCGCGTGTGGCGGAGAACACATCGAGACGACGATCGAAGCGTTTCACCGCGAAGCGTCGGCGCAGAAAGAGATCCTGGGCCCGATAGACACCCCCTCCTCCTCCACCGCCGAGATAGCGCTCAAGCACGTATCGATCGACCAATCGTCGACCCAGATCCGGAAACGGGCAGTCAACGAGAGGAGGCCACCCGCTGTCTGGGGCCGGTGCATCGCACTCATCGCAGCGAGTGACGGTGCTCGAACGAAGTGAGAAGCACGTTGTACAGTACCCGGCGGCCGGTGCCGGTGGAGGCTTGCTGCTCACGGCGAGCAGGCTCGGCGGAGTGAGCCGAGGCCGTCTCTCCGCCTGCGGAAATCGTGCGATCACTCGGCTGGCAAGCGACTCTGATGTCACCGGAGCGAAGAGCACGTCGGAGGCACCGCGTCTGAGCGCGTCCCGCGCGGAGTCGGTGTCGCCACTCGCCACGATCACAAGCGTAACGAGTGTCTTTCGCTCCGCGCTGAGGGTCTCCAGCAGCGCGGGAACGTCCACGTCGCCTCGTCGCCAGTCGAGAACCATCAGCCGACAGACATCCACACAGATCCGCAGGCTCGCCTCATCATCCGCGAATCGCAGATGCACGTCATTTCGAACGAGTTTGCGAGCAGCGGAGTCGGTAACGCCGCGCGGCAGGAGCGTGAGCGCCACCACAGACTTGGAGTGCCCGCTCATTCGTCGGTGTGAAGAAATCCCTTGAGCAACGCTTCCACATCACCCGACAGCGCAGCGCCACGGGTGGGGGCCGTCGCTTCCGCTGGCGTGGCGGCCTCTTGCGCGGCCGAGATAGCGGGGGTTTGGGCGCTGGGCGTCGGTCGCCGAATGATGCCCGAGTGCTGACTTGCGTCGCGATCGAACGCGCCGGTTTGGCCGCACATCTCAGGAGTGATAGCGGGCGACGTCGTCGTGGCCGCCCGCGGAAGCGGTTTGCTCAGCGTTTTTCGCCGGCTGGTGCTTTCCCTTCGAGAAAACTCGGACGCGGCCGATCGGTCGCCGCGTCGCCGCACACGCAGTCTGGTAGAGCTGGACGGCCGCCGTTCGAATCCGGAGGACTTCGCGCGGCGAATGGATGCCGACATGCCGCCCTCTTGTGACAGCGTGCGATCGCGCGTGGGCTCCTGCTCCGCGATGGGCGCCGGTACTTCAAGTACTCCTCGCTGCTCGTCTTCGCGTCCCAAGAAGAGGAGCGTCGCCTGATAATCGTCGTCGATCCGGCTGAGCCACTCGCTGACGGGGTGCCCGATTTGCAGGCGCGCCGCCTTTAGCATCGCCGTTGGCGTCTGCACGATGCGCGCGACGCCGCCGTAAGGTGTGGCCGGATCGCTCAGGTCGAGTTCTTGAGGGTCGATCCTCCGGCCTACCGGGTCGGTGATAACGCGAACAATCGGTTGGTCGAACATTGTAGGCCGAGCGTTAGCCGTGAGCACGATCGCTTGGTGCCCCGTCTCAAGCTCGATGACGGCACCTATTGGCAGAACGCCGATAGCATCGATAAGCAACGCAACGCAGAAACGGTCCACAGAGTCGTTTGCTTCGTCGAGAAGCGCCGCCAGGACTTGGTCAATGTTTGGTGTGTGCACGAGGTGGTCGATCGCGCGGTGTGCGCAGCGAACGATACGCGACTCTAGGGCCGGCCGGGTTTCGTCGGCGTAGATGCTGTCGATGACCGTTCCGTGGGCGAGTTCGTGCGCCTCCCACGCGATGATCGTGCGCTCCAAGTTGTCGCCAAAGAGCTCCCCCATCGCCATGTGCACGATCGCCGCGCTAATCGGCAGGTCGACGGGCGCGTCTTGGTTGGGACGTGGACGGTGTTTGCCGACATGCATCAGAAGGGTCGCCATCGCGATTCGTGAAAGGCTGATTTCATGGTCGGTGACGCGCCTCGCCATCGCGATCGCTAGAATCGCCGCATTCACCGAGCGCTTTGCGTCATCCGCCTGCAGGTGACGGCCTAAGATGACGTCAAAAACGATAGGGCGGTCGACGTAGTTCACTCGTGCAAGCTGACGCGAGAGCCTCTTGAAGTAGCCCGCGAGCGCGAAGCTCCCGTCTGCCACGGATTCATACAGCCGCCGAATCACCAACACCGTCAGAGCATAGGTGAGCAGCACCCTGTCGAGGTCAGAGAGGCGGTCATCCTCGAGGCCGAGCAAGAGGTCGGGGTTGATGTTTCGGACGCGGATGTGTGGGCTCAGCTGCCCGTCCTCTCCAAGTAACGCCGTCGCACTCTCTCGCTCTTGGAAGAGCGAGAGCAACTCTCGCAGGTCGTCGGTATCAATCCCCTGCGCGAGGTTGATCGTGTTCATCCCGATGTTCGTTAGGAACCGAGAGAAATCCATCGCAGATTCATACACATCAATCGGGGCCTGCAAGAGCTGGCCGTTCACGATAACGGTGGTGTCCGCGAAGACGAGCGTCAGTCCTCTCTTCTCGAACTGGTTCATCGCCGCGAGCGTTCGAATCGCGTCTTCGGTCGCGAGGGTTATCGCGTCGTTACTCAGGTCATGAAAGGTTCCGACTCTGAAAAGTCGATACAGCGACTGCACGATGGACTGAACAACTTTGGGATCAAGGGCGCCGGTCTCCATCAGACACCTCCCTCGTCATCGTGACGCTCTTGCGCGAGTTGCTCGTCGATGCGCTTCAAGCGCTGCTCGATTCGGGCTTCGGCGCGATTGGCCGCGGCTTGCAACTCCGGGCTGTTCCACCAACGCTTCTTCGACGCTCCACGCACAGCAGTGAGGGCCTCATCAGAGAGGCCGAGCTCTTCGAGCAGCTCGACGCCAATGAGCCGGCTCGCGTCCACCTCCGCATCACGCACGAGCCCATGTGAGCCGACGAGTTCAATGAGAATCGCCTCCGCCTTTTCGTCGGAAAGCTCGAAGAGTGCCGTTAGCGCGTGTTTACGTTCAAGGTTCGACAGTGTTCGGAACTCGCGCTCTTCTACTCGGGCAGCGAGCAACTCTACACCGCTTTCGAGGCGGTTAACGCGCAGCGCCTCGACAGCGCGTCGCCGTATCTGCAGATCCTCATCGCGCAGGAGGTCGGTCAATTCTCGCTTCGCGCGACTCGGCGCATACTTCGCCAGAAACTCTGCCGCAGTAATGCGCACTCGGGTGCTGGGGTTGTGCGCGGCGTCCAACAGCGCGGACACGCTCTCTCGCGACGGATTGCGCCCCAGAACTTTTCCTACGTGGATGCCAAGCACCGGGGCCGCGTCGCGCAGCACTTCACCGAGGCGCGGCTCGTGTCCGACGAGCCGCGCCTCAACGAACTGCAGGAGCACGGCGAGCAGAGTACGATCCTGACATCGGGCCATCGCGTCGATCGCAACGCTCGTCGACTCTTGTGGCGAGAGCCGAAGCAGCGTTTGGAGCCTCCTGCCGTAAAATGTGGCTCGTTCGCCGTAGGCAGTCGGACCGGCGATTGGGATCACAATCGAGAGCAGACGCCAGAACGCTCGGCCGTCAAAGAAGGGCGCCGCGAACCGTTTCGTGATGTGACGCTCAGGCGCGCGTTCACACAACACGCCGAACACTTCCAGCACGTCATCGACGTCCCCATCATCGAGCGCCTTCGAGACGAATCGGGACCACGGATGCATGACGCGCTCCATGTCGCCGGTCCACTCCGCGTCGCGCTCGGCGCGCGCGAGGATATGGGCGAGGCGCCCTCGCCAGAGCGGTATGGCTTGCTGAATCGTCTCATCGACCGCGGTGCGGAGCGCTGGAGGAATCGCCATCGCGCTAAGTCGACGGACTGCCACAGCCGCGTCGAAGTGTTCGTCCTCCGAGTCGAAGGCGTCAACCTCACCTGTCATCCGCTTTCGCATCGACCGTCGCAGCGCGGCGATAGCCTCGCTCTGCAGGTCTTTTAGTTCGTCGTCGAGTTGCTCGTAGTCTTCCACATCTTGAAGAACGACCGCGCTGACGAGCTCGCAGCGAACGAATTCGAACTCCATGCTCCAGTAGACTGTCGCAAGATCGTCCTCAGCAGGGAGGTCGGTCTGCGGATCAAGCACCAGCCAGCGTAGGAAGGCGCGACATTCGTCGTCCGACAGCCCAGGGAGCAGGTGCATTTTCCGGAAGCCGCTATCGAACAAGTTATAGGTCATCTTGTCGAAGGGCGGACCGGGGCTCCAGATTTGCTCGTCTAAGTAATCAAACGAGACTGGGCGAACCAGCCAGAAGATCCCGTCGGGGTCATCCGCGACAGCATCCAGAATGATGTCCACGAGGTGTTGAAGGCGAACCTCCGTGTCGTCGTGTTCCCATCCGTGTCGGCGAGCGCTGTTGAGCACGTTTTCGACCAGGCGGAACATGTCCCGGAGAGCCCCGGTTGACCGGAACGCCCCTGCGAGCTGCTCGGACGCCTCGGCCTCGATGTCGACGTTCTCCAGCAGTACTTGTCCGAGCACCAAGCGTCGCTCGGCCGCGCTGTGGGCAACGCTTCCGTGGTCCGACGCCAAACAATCCCGTAGCGCGTCTTCAAGTGCCTTCATCGTCGGCTGGCGAATCGCCGCTGCGAGATCCGTCGCGCGAGCGATCAGCGCACGCAACGCGACCGGAAGGTCTGGGCGAACATCATCGAGCAGGGGAGCGGTACCTTCCCGTAACGAGCACTCTTCGTTGTTGAGAAAACTCCCGGACAGCAACGCATACAGCAGAGCGCCAACGCCAAACACGTCGCTACGCTCGTCGCCTATCTGGCCAGCGGCAATCTCTGGCGCCATGTAAGCGTGAATGTCCGAGCCAAGTTCCTGAACGCTCGAAACGTCGCTCCGATCGGCCGCAGCGCTGCTGCCGAAGTCCAGCAGCTTCAGCTGTCCGTCAGGCGTTACGAAGACGTTGAAGGGACTCACATTGCGGTGGACAATGCCGAGCGCATGCACATTGCCGAGGGTCTCTGCCGTCTCCAGCGCGGCGCAAAGTGCAAACAATGTGCTGAATCCACCCGCTGCGATTGAACGCAACCGGTCGAGATCGCGGCCCAGGAGCCGCTCCATGATCACAAACGGTTCGCCCGCTCGGGTGACATCCGCGTTGTGCACCCTCGTGACACCCGGAAGTGCGTTGAGTTGCCGAGCCAACTGCGCCTCACGAAGCAGGCGTTTGCGAACTCTTGAGTCGCCTCGGTACTGGCGGTGCATGACTTTTACCGCGGCGCGTTCTCCTTCGGGGCTGCTCGCGAGGTAAACTGTTGCCGTTCGGCCGTCGCCGACCACCTTGTCGAGTCGCCACCCAAGCAACATCTGACCGAGGCGTGCTTCGGCGTGATCCGTGCGCAGCGCGTCGGAGGCTTCGTCGTCGCTGAGTTGTGTTGGCTCCGAGTCGAACCCGTTGGCGCCAGTCGGCAAACGGGTAAACCCTGTCGTGTGAGAGCTATCCCGGCGTTCGAATCCGCCTGAACGAATAGACGTTGTTCTGTCGAATCCCGCGGCCTTCGCTGAGGGTGTTCCGTCAACTCCACCTGTCTTCGCTGAGGGTGTTCTGTCGACTCCACCTGTCTTCGACGAAGGTGTTCTGTCGAATCCGCCTGTCTTCGACGAGGGTGTTCTGTCGAATCCGCCTGTCTTCGACGAGGGTGTTCTGTCGAATCCGCCTGTCTTCGACGAGGGTGTTCTGTCGAATCCGCCTGTGCGTGAGGACGACTCTCTGCTGAATCCGCCTGTGTTCGAGGCAGTCGCGCGCTCGCTCGCGGAAGACCCCGACGCTGTTCTTGTACCCGAGGAGCGTGTGGGCGGGGGATCTGGCGCCACGTGTTGGACGCTCGACTCTCGGCGCACGCGCGCAGGGTTCGAGGCAAGCCTGCTATTCCGCTTAGGCGGGACAGGCGCGGGCGCCGAATCGGGGTTGACGCTTTGATCGCTGTCGTTGGACGACGACATCTACAACCTGTTCTGAGGGACCGTGTGAACAGCGTAGTCATCTGCCGCCGAAACTACAATCTCGGGGCAACACGCGTACTGTGCCGCCTCGCGAGACGAACCTTATGGACTCGCGCCCACGCGAACTTCAACGTCGTCCTGAAGTCGTATCGCAACCAAGTCTCCGCCCCAGACACACGCGCCATCTATACAGTACGCGCCGGCCACTGGGCCAACGCCATGCGCGGCCCAGTGGCCGAACACGACGCGCAACTTCCGAGGGTGAGGTAGCGCGTACCAAGGCACAAGTCCGAAAGGGCAGGTGTCTGGTGTCCCCTTATGCGACGCGTCGATCGCGCCGGTCTCCGATAAGCAGCGGGCCCGCGTGAACATCGCGAGGTCATCCCCAGTGCGGCGCGAACCTCCCGCGGACTCATCCCACGGATCGCCTCGAAACTCCCAACTCGATCGAAGCA
>JBLFZA010000239.1:0-7127 GCA_047610025.1 Bradymonadia bacterium
AGCTATACGCAATGTTGCAGGACGATGCGATTGGAAATCGATGCATGGTCCGACGGGGGATTCGCTCCGTCGTGAAAGAGCTTCTACGATACGGATACCGCTCAACCGCTCGACGTCCTCCTGCTCGAGCGACGACAGCACGATAATCAGGTCAAAGACCCGCACACAATCCAGCGCACTCGACCTCCCCGTCGCCGCAGCCGCAGCCTGAGTCACCACGCACTTCATCGCCGCGGCAGGACGCGTCACAGCCCAGACAATCTGACGTCGTTGTGATGTTTGTGCAGCGCTCAGAGCAAATAGTCTCGTCGATTCACTCTGATACGCTCCCTCCGCCGCGGACGTAGTGAAGCTGCCTTCTCGCCCTGCGCAATTCGCCCGACGCTTGGATAGAAGGTGATGAACCGTGGGCCGCTGTCGCTCGGCGAGATGCACTGCCCGACCGCGTCACAGGTCTCCTCGTCACCACATCCGCCACATCTCACGCCACCGGTCGGGTCTGCGCCGCACTCGCGTCCGCCGCAGTTTGGTGTGCACTCGTCGTTCTCACACTGATGCGTGTCGAGCCCAGAGCAGTCTAGCGCTCAGGCCAGCGCGCCGCGGTGAACGCGAGCCGTCTCGCAGCGAGCGCCGCGCCGACGCAGGTTTCTCCGGCCTCCAGCATACCATCGCCGCAAAGCGGTCCGTCCTGACACGCGAAAAGTCGAACGCGTCACACGTTGTGGCACAGCCTAGAGCGCCTTCAGCCAACCCGAAGTCTGCAGATGAGGTGGGCCAACATCCGTGCCATCGCAAAGTTCGTCGGTGTCGCGCACTCCGTTTCCACAGACGTTTTCGGCGACACGTGCTCCGACTTGCGAGGTGTTCGCGTCCGGGCTGTCGGCATCCGGCAGGTCACCAGCGTCGTCGACGTCGTCCGTCTCCGCGTCGGGATCGCTCGCACCGATCCCGCTGCGCACCAAACGGACAGCTCGCCTAGGGGAGCTCCACGATCCCGATGTCGCTGGACACTCCGGATAACACATTGTCAAACGAGGTGAGGATGATGACCAGGTCTTCGCCGGCTCTCCACGCGACCGTGGCTCGGCTTTGCGCTTGCCCAAAGTAGTCGTCGGCCGACACACGGCAATTGGTCGTCGGGGACCGCTCAGAGAACGATGGTGAATACACGACAAGCCAGCCATCGAAGTCATCGTGGGTGGCGGTGATGGTCACATCGAGCGTCCTACCGGGGTTTGTCAGCGTGAGCACGCCATACCTGCGCAGCGTGCTGCTAGACAAACAGCCGGCTGCTGGCCTCAAGAACGTGCTGTTCGTCGTCGATACGGTGCCCTCGAAACGATACAGATCGCCGATCCCATCAATGTTTGACGTTCCAGGCGTCGGCGCGACGCGCTGAAAGTCCGACGAGTTGTCTCCTGAGTCGGCCCCATCCGGTATGCGTCCGTACGTGTCGGCGAACCCTTGAGTCGGCAGAGGCGCGCCCTCTCCCACAGTTTCGCCGTACCCCACCTGATCGAGCACGGTGCCCTCGCAGTCGAGCACGCGAATCAGCCCGTTGCTTACGACGGGGGCGTCGATACTGAAATTCTGGTCGGCAGAGGCGCTGGCCGCTCCGTAGTAGTGACCTCCGCTATCTGCGGTCGAGCCTTCATCAAACACCCACCGATCAGTGAAACCGAGGAAGTTCACAAACTCAAGCGTTACCCGGCTGAGGTCAGCGAAGGGCGCCGCCTTGATCTCCACGAACGCGGGTGTTCCGTCGCCCTCTACGGTCTGAAACTCGTTGATGACGATATCGCCAGGCGCGTAGGGCAGGCAGTCCGCGGCGATGCCCCCCGCGAACTCGCAGCGAAGCTCGACACCTTCATTGGCGCTGCAGTTTTCGGATCCGAGGACGGCTCCTGCGCAGTCGAGCACGTCGTCTTCGTCTCCAGTACACTGGAGATCGTCGAGCCAATACGTCGCCTGCCCGGATAAACGATTTGACAAGTGGCCGAGGTACGTGCCGCCCATCATACGACAGAGCACCTCGCCGTCGGGCACGCCGAAGGCGTCGTCACAAATCGGCCTCCACGAGCTCTCATTGTAGAGTTGCACCGTGTTGGTTGCCCCGTCGATTCGCACATCACCGCCAGCCGGGAGCAGGCAGCGCTCCCCGTCGCACCAGTCGTCATCGGCACACGCCGTGCAGCTCTCCCCGCAAGTCCCGGAGTTGAACAGCCCAGTGCACGCTCCGCCACACTCGCTGAGCCCCACACCACAGATACAGGCTCCGTCGCAGAGCTGATCACTGCGGCAGCTCACACCGCACCCGCCGCAGTTCGAGGTTGTCGTGATGCTGGTACAGCGGCCGGAGCAATCCGCTTCGTTCACGCCGCACGCGCAGCCGAACGACGGCCCGGCAGCGGCACAGAACCCGCCGCTCGCACAGGCGATATCGCAGCCACCGCAGTAGGCGGTAGCGGCGTAGTCCACACACACACCATCACAAGCGGCGGGCGCGGTGGCCTCGTCACAGAACAACGTAATGTCGATCGTGCGAGTCGACCGGTTCGCCGCCGTGTCGAAGAACTCCGCCTCGAAGCTGCGAACGCGCTCGTCCTCGAAGCTGATATCACGCACAAAGTGGATGTCGTTCCAGCTCAACTCGATCTGGTAAGAGCCCTCGGCTGCCGACGTTGTGAAGCTGCCGTATGTAGCGCCGGACACCGGATCGCGGAGCGTGCCGCCGATCAGGTCATCGATGCCGTCGGGGTCGGTGACAACCGCGGTGAAACGCACAGTCTCGTCATCCGTGATGCGAATGACGTTCGTATTGAAGGTGATGAATCGAGGCCCGCTGTCACCGGGCGCGATGCACTGGCCAGCAGCGTCGCAGGTCTCGCCGCCGCCACACGAGCCACAACTCACGCCGCAGATTGGGTCCACCCCGCACTCGCGGCCCCCGCAATTCGGCGTACACGCGTCGTTCTCACACAGGCTCGTATCGAGTCGTGAGCAGTCCCCAGCGCATGCGAGCGAGCCGCGGTCGAATCCTGCGCTCATGCAGCTAGCGCCGGCAAGCGCAGCTCCGTCACAGGCTTCACCAGCCTCGAGGAGGCCGTTGCCACATACTGGGTCGCCGCCTCCGTCGCGCTCACAACCGCTAAAGTCATAGCCACCGCAGCCCTCTGCGCAGCCCAGAGTGCCACCGTCGAACGCGAAGTCCGTGCAAGCCGCGGTTCCAAGGTCAGTGCCGTCGCAGAGCTCTCCGCCGTCCCTCATGTTGTCTCCGCAGACGGGCCCCTCTTCGCACGCTGAGAAGTCGAACGCGTCGCAGGTCACGGCGCAGCCCAAGCTGCCACCGCCAAAACCGAAGTCGACGCATGACGTCGCGCCAACATCGGCGCCATCACAAAGCTCGCCTGTATCGCGCAGCTCGTTGCCGCACAGGTCAGCCGCGTCGGGCTCAACGACGTCCGTAGGTTCACCATCTGGCGTATCGCCGTCTGTCGTGCCGCCGTCCGGGTCGACGTCCGGGTCGACGTCGTCGGCTGTGTCATCCGGGTTCGTAGCGTCGTCGGTGCTGACGTCCGTCTCCGCGTCAGCTGCGCCGGCATCCGGCAGCGGGGTGACCTCGAAATCTCCGAAGTCTGTGTCGCTGCTGCACGAGACCAGGAGGAAGACGGCCGTGACAGCGGTCATGAATGCCGACCCGCGTGTCATCACGGGTGTCGGACGAGTCGATGAGCATGGAGAGGACGTCTTCATTGAGAGCAGCCGGTGTATCGTCGGGCACGAACTTGTCAGGGCATAGTAGCGAGAACGCGGGTTCCGTCCACTGACAAACTCGCTGCAGAGCCTGTGCAGAGCCGGCAGGGACCAATGCCCCCCAATCAGTTGCCAGTTACTCGCGCCGTAGGGTCGCGCCTTTCATCGCCTGAGAGAAGCTGCCAACCGCCACCACCGCGGCGTCCATGTCATCAAGGCTCGCCGCGATTCGGCGAACGATTGCGCTACCGCAGATCGCGCCGTCCGCTCCGGCGTCGAGGACCTCACGGACCTGTGCCGGCTCGCTAATGCCGAACCCAACCAGCAGAGGCAATGCGCTCGCTGCCCGCACTCTTGCGATCGTGTGCCCGAGAGTGGAGGCGAGCTCGCTACGCTCACCCGTCACGCCCGGCTTCCCGACGACGTAGAGGTAGCCCTCCGCTACCTCGGCCACCCGACGAAGCCGAGCGTCCGTGGTCAGCTCACTGACGACGAAGATCGGCGCGACGCCCGAATCGCGCGCAGCGTGCGTCGCCTGTTCAGCTGCTTCGAGCGGGAGGTCCGCCACGAGCACCGCATCAACGCCGGCCGCTGCGACGTCCAGGTAAAAGCGTTCGACGCCCCGCTGAAGCACCAGATTGTAGTAGACTAACATGGTCAACGGCACGGATGGATGTCGCGCTGAGACCCGGCCAATGCAGGCCAGCGCGTCATCTACGTTTACGCCTCCGGCCAACGCGCGAACATCGGCCGCCTGAATGACCGGGCCGTCGGCGGGCGGGTCAGAGAACGCGAGACCAAACTCCAGCGCGTCACACCCCGACTCGACGAGCGCGTCGGCCAAACGCTCCGTGTCACCCACGCTCGGGTCGCCGATAACCAAGAAGGGCATGAAGGCCCCTTCCCCCCTGTCCCGAAGCGCGGCCAGCGCGCTGTCGAGGCGGCTCATTGGGCCCCCCCAGCGCGCACACGCTCGACGTGCGCCAAGTCTTTATCGCCGCGCCCGGAGAGATTCACCACAACCCGATCCGTCGACGCAAACGCGGCGTCCCCCCCCAGCAGATAGGCGATCGCGTGCGCCGTTTCCAGCGCCGGGATTATGCCGGCTCGGCGCGAGAGCCATTCGAACGCGTTGAGCGCCTGATCATCCGTAACAGAGACATACTTCGCGCGCGCCGTATCCCGCAGCCACGCGTGCTCTGGGCCAACTCCTGGGTAGTCGAGCCCCGCAGACACGCTGTGCGCCTCGCGGATCTGCCCGTCGCCGTCCTGCAAGATGTACGACACCGACCCGTGCAAACACCCCACCGTACCATGAGACAGTGGGGCGCCGTGCTTGCCGGTTTCGATACCATGGCCGGCGGGCTCGACCCCGATGAGCGCCACCCGTTCGTCCTCGATGAACGGAGCGAAGGCCCCAATCGCATTGCTACCGCCGCCCACGCAGGCCACCACATGCGTTGGCGGCTCGCCAACGCAGTGGCGCATCTGGTCACGAATCTCTTCACCAATGACCCGCTGCAGCTCACGAACCAGGGTCGGAAAGGGGTGTGGCCCGGCGGCCGTTCCAAACACATAGAACGTATCGGCTGTGCGCGCTGTCCAGTCGCGCATCGCCTCATTGATCGCATCCTTGAGAGACCGCGAGCCCGCTTCTATCGGGATCACCCGTGCGCCAAACAGACGCATACGCTGAACGTTGGGCGCTTGCCGCTCTACATCGTGCGCACCCATGTAGACGTCTACCTCGAGACCAAGCAGCGCGCCTGCCATGGCGGTCGCGACGCCGTGTTGGCCAGCGCCGGTCTCCGCGATCAGTCGCTTCTTCCCCATGCGCTTTGCCAGCAGAGCTTGCCCGATCGTGTTGTTGGTCTTGTGGGCGCCGCCATGCAGCAAGTCCTCTCGCTTCAGCCAGACCCGACAGCCGGTCACACGCGACAAGGCATCACACTCATAAAGTGGCGTCGGCCGGCCCGCGAAGTCAGCGAGCAACGCGTTCAACTCTTGGCGGTAGTCGTCGCACTCACGCGCCTCGATCCATGCGCCCTCAACCGCTTCCAGGGCAGGGATCAGAAGCTCCGGTACGTAGAACCCTCCGAACGTTCCAAATTGCGCGTCTAGCTGCATCGAACCGCCTCACAAAATTCCGCTACGCGTTCCGGGCTCGGTTCGCCGTCAACTTCCACCCCTGACGCAGTATCGACCGCGAAGGGGGCCGCTGCAGAGATCGCAGCGCCGACGTTTTCGGGCGTGAGCCCCCCAGCGAGGAACGCGCTCTCGGTCGCCTCACAGCTCTGGTAATCCCACGATTCTCCGCTGCCGGGGCGGGCCGCGTCGACCAGCAAGTAGTCACTTGCTTCTTCGTAGCGCTGCCGCTGGCGCGTCCAATCGTCGATGGACAGGGCCTTGATTACGGGGAAGCGCTCGCGGACGGTCGCGCACGCCTGAGGCGTCTCGCTGCCATGCAGCTGCACCGCGTGCGCACCGATAGCTGTCGCGATCTGCAAGACCACGCTCGGCGGCGCGTCGCGGAACACCGCGACCACCAGCACATCGGAACCCGCTGCGACACCGACGAGCTCCCTCCCGAGACGTACATCAATGCATCGCCGGCTCCCTGGCGCGAAGTTGAGCCCAACATAGTCAACGCCCTGCTCCACACACGCGCGCATCGTCTCAACGTCACGCACGCCACACACTTTTATTTTTGGTGCCATCCCATCCCCCGTATTGCTGCCTCGATGTCCGAGGCACCCATGAACGCGCTGCCAATCAACACCGCATCCGCCCTCCCCCGGACGGCGTCAACGTCTTCGCTCGTATTGAACCCACTCTCGGCGACGCGCACCACTCCGCTAGGGATCTGCTCCAAGAGCGCAAACATACGATCGGTGTCAAACTCGAGCGTGTGCAAGTCTCGTCTGTTCACACCAATCACTGCGGGAGCCATCGGCAAAACGCGATCGAGTTCTTCCTGACTGTGCACCTCGACCAGGGGCGACATGCCGAGCTCCGTGGCCCGCTTGTGGCACGCAGCGAGAGTCGCGTCATCGAGCACCGACGCCATCAGCAGGATACCGTGTGCGCCGGCGACACGAGCCTCGAGCACCTGCGCTTCGGATACGACGAAGCCCTTGTACAAGAGCGGAAGCGTGCAAACCACCGACGCCTCGCCGAGCAGGTGCGGGCCGCCGCCAAAGTCGACCGCATCACAGAGCACGGACATTGCGCACGCGAAGCGCGCGTATAGGGGAGCGACCGACGCGACTCTGGCGCCGGGCCGAATCTCTCCCTTGGACGGCGACCTCGGTTTGAACTCTGCGATGAGCGACAGGTCCGGGCCTCGCAGCGCGTCGGCGAAGGAGCGATCGCTT